>DBEZXT010000060.1:0-5512 GCA_048291645.1 Collinsella aerofaciens
ATTTCTTGCTATCATGCAAGGCGTAGGGTAAATCTCCGATCGCAAGGAGACACAAATGGTGAAAAAGTCACCGGAAAACACTACTCCCGCAATTGTGGACAACGTAGAGGCGCTTGAGGCTAAGCTCGCTCAGATGCGAGAGGCCCAGGCGCTTTTTGCTACGTACACGCAGGAGCAGGTCGACAAGATCTTCTATGAGGCCGCCATGGCCGCCAACAAGGCTCGTATCCCGTTGGCGAAAATGGCCATCGAGGAGACCGGCCGCGGCGTTCTTGAGGACAAGGTCATCAAGAACCACTACGCCGCAGAGTACATCTACAACGCTTACAAGAACACCAAGACCTGTGGTATCCTGGAGCGCGACGAGGCTTACGGCATCACCAAGATCGCCGAGCCCATCGGCATCGTGGGCGCCGTCATCCCGACGACCAACCCCACCTCCACCGCAATCTTCAAGACGCTGATCAGCCTGAAGACCCGCAACGCCATCATCATCTCCCCGCACCCGGCTGCCGCCAAGTGCACCATCGCCGCCGCCAAGCTCGTGCTTGACGCCGCCGTCAAGGCTGGTGCCCCCGAGGGCATCATCGGCTGGGTCGATGTCCCCTCCATCGAGCTGACCAACATGGTCATGCGCGACGTCGACATCATCCTCGCCACCGGTGGCCCGGGCATGGTCAAGGCCGCCTACTCCTCGGGCAAGCCCGCCTTGGGCGTTGGCGCCGGTAACACCCCGGTCGTCATCGACGACACCGCCGACGTTCTGCTCGCAGTCAACTCCATCATCCACTCCAAGACCTTCGACAACGGCATGATCTGCGCTTCCGAGCAGTCCGTGACCGTCATCGACACCATCTACGACCAGGTCAAGGCCGAGTTCCAGAAGCGCGGCTGCTACTTCGTCAAGCAGGGTGCCGAGATGGAGGCCCTGCGTGCCGCCATGTTCAAGAACGGCGCCCTCGATCACCGCATCCCCGGCATGGCTGCCGCCAAGATCGCCGAGCTCGCCGGCATCGAGGTTCCCGCCAAGACTAAGATCCTGATCGCCGAGGTCACCTCCACCGACCCCGCCAAGGAGGAGTTCTCCCACGAGAAGCTCTCCCCGGTCCTGGCCATGTACCACGCCAAGGACTTCCAGGAGGCCGTCGACAAGGCCGAGCACCTGGTGCTCGCCGGTGGCCCGGGCCACACCGCCTCTCTGTACGTGCACCCCGCCCAGGCCGAGAAGATCAGCCTGTTCGAGCACGTCATGAAGGCCTGCCGCATCGTCATCAACACCCCGTCCTCGCACGGCGGCATTGGTGACCTGTACAACTTTGGCATGAAGCCGTCTCTGACCCTGGGCTGCGGCTCCTGGGGCGGCAACTCCGTCTCCGAGAACGTTGGGGTGAAGCACTTGATCAACGTTAAGACTGTGGCCGAGCGCCGTGAGAACATGCTGTGGTTCCGCGCTCCCGAGAAGGTCTACTTCAAGAAGGGTTCCACGCCCGTCGCCCTCGACGAGCTGGGCAACGTCATGGGCAAGAAGCGCGCCTTCATCGTTACCGACCAGTTCCTCTTCAAGAATGGCAACACCCGCGCCATCGAGGCCAAGCTCGACGAGATGGGCATCGCCCACGACTGCTTCTACGACGTCGAGCCCGATCCGTCGCTGCAGTGCGCACGTCGCGGCGCCAAGCAGATGGCTCTCTTTGAGCCGGACGTCATCATCGCCGTCGGCGGTGGCTCCGCTATGGACGCCGGCAAGATCATGTGGATGATGTACGAGCACCCCGAGTGCAAGTTTGAGGACATGGCCATGGACTTCATGGACATCCGCAAGCGTATCTTCACCTTCCCCGAGATGGGCAAGAAGGCCTACTTCGTCGCCGTCCCGACCTCCTCGGGTACCGGCTCCGAGTGCACGCCGTTCGCCATCATCACCGACAAGGAGACCGGCATCAAGTGGCCGCTCGCCGACTACGCGCTGCTCCCCAACATGGCTATCGTCGACGCCGACAACTGCATGACCGCCCCGCGCGGCCTGACCGCTGCCTCCGGCATCGACGTCATGACCCACGCCATCGAGTCCTACGTCTCCATCATGGCTTCCGACTACACCAAGGGCCTCTCCGAGCGCGCTGCCAAGCTCGTCTTCGAGAACCTGCCCTCCAGCTTCACGAACGGCGCCAAGGACCCGCACGCCCGCGAGGAGATGCACAACGCCTCCTGCATGGCCGGTATGGCCTTCGCCAACGCCTTCCTGGGCCTCAACCACTCCATGGCCCACAAGCTCGGCGCCTTCCATCACCTGCCCCACGGCCTCGCAAACGCTGTCATCCTGACCCGCGTCATGCGCTACAACGCCGCCGAGGCTCCCGTCAAGATGGGTACCTTCTCCCAGTATCCTTACCCCAACGCGCTGCACAACTACGCCGAGATGGCCAAGTACTGCGGCATCGAGGGCAAGGACGACAAGGAGGTCTTCGAGAACTTCATCACGAAGCTCGAGGAGCTCAAGGACTTCATCGGTGTCAAGAAGACCATCGCCGACTACGGTGTTGACGAGCAGTACTTCCTCGACACCCTCGACGAGATGACCGAGCAGGCATTCAACGACCAGTGCACCGGCGCTAACCCGCGCTACCCGCTCATGAGCGAGATCAAGGAGCTCTACCTGGACGCCTACTACGGCCGCGAGCCCCAGGACTACGCCGTCTGCTAGTTTTTAGCACGGTTTTTTGCGGCGGGGGTGCACGGGTGTTTCACACACCCCCGCCGTCGCTTCTATCGCATCGTTGAAAGGATGCAACCATGCTGCTACCCGATTCCAAGACCGAGCTCGTCCGCCGTGGCAACAAGGTCGTTTACGACCTGGGCGACAAGATCGTCAAGGTCTTTAACGAGACCAAGCCTGTCTCCGACGTGTTCAACGAGGCTTTGAATCTTGCCCGCATCAATGAGTGCGGCATCCGCAGCCCCAAGGCTCTCGAGGTTTCCCAGCTCGAGAACGCCAACGGCTGGGCGCTCGTGACCGAGAAGGTTCCGGGCACCACCCTTGCCGAGAAGATGACTGCCGAGCCCCAGCGCTTTGGTGAGTACCTCGAGATGTTCGTCGACCTCCAGATCGAGATCCACGGCTACACCTCCCCGCTGCTCAACCGTCAGCGCGACAAGTTCGCCCGCATGATCGACAGCCTTGATCAGCTCAATGCCACCACGCGCTACAACCTTCAGGAGCGTCTGGACGGCATGACCAAGGAGTTCAAGGTCTGCCACGGCGACTTCAACCCCTCCAACGTCATCGTCGGCGACGACGGCCAGCTCTATGTGTGCGACTGGGCACACGCCACCCAGGGCTCCCCTGCTGCCGACGTTGCCACCACCTACCTGCTCTTTGCCCTCAACAGCAAGGACCAGGCCGAGGCTTACCTGGAGCTCTACTGCGACCGTGCCGACATGCCCATGCAGGTCGTGCGTCAGTGGACGAGCATCGTCGCCGCTTCCGAGCTCGCTCGTAAGCGCAACGTGAACGATGAGTTCCTGAAGAACTGGATCGACGTCGTCGATTATCAGTAATATCTGAGCGATTTATTTCGCATCGGAGGCACAATGGAAAACCCCGCAGCTCGCATGGGCTGTGGGGTTTTCCTTTTAGATATCGAGGATGCTACAAGATAATAGGACGGCCCCGCATCTCCCCGATTGGAGAAATGCGGGGCCGTCCCACATATCGAACTACAAGCGAAATCGTCGATTAACGGCGGGCTGCCTTAACAAGCTCGACAACCTTGGCAACGACCTCGTCGATCGCCACGTCCTCGCGCTCGCCCGTAGCACGGTCCTTGAGCTCAACGGTGCCATTCTTAAGGCCGCGCTTGCCCAGAACCACCTGATACGGGAAGCCCATGAGGTCGTTATCGGCAAACTTAAAGCCCGGACGCTCATCGCGATCGTCGACGACGACCTCGATACCCTCGGCACACAGGCCATCAACAATCTGCTCGCAGACGGTAGCGCACTCTTCCTTCTTGGGATCAAGCGGAATCACCGCGACCTCGTACGGGGCAACGGAGACCGGCCAGACGATACCGTGCTCGTCGTTGTGCTGCTCCACGACGGCAGCAAGCGAGCGGGACACGCCCACGCCGTAGCAACCCATGATGAGCGGCTTCTCCTTGCCGTCCTCATCCATAAAGGTGGCACCCATGGCCTCGGAGTACTTGGTGCCCAGCTGGAAGACCTGAGAGACCTCGATGCCGCGGGCAACGGAGAGCGGCTTGCCGCAGTGCGGGCAGGGGTCGCCGGCGACAACGGTGACCAGATCGGCCCACTCATCGACGGTAAAGTCGCGCTCGGGGCAGGCACCGGTAAAGTGATAATCGACCTCGTTGGCACCGCAGGCCCACTGTTTGGACTCGCGCAGGCTCTCGTCGCAGACCAGACGAATGCCATCGGGCAGGTTAACCGGTCCGATAAAGCCCTTGTGCAGACCGTTCGCCTGAAGCTCCTCGTCGGTCATCATGCGATAGCCCTTGCCAAAGACGTGCTCGGCCTTGCAATCGTTGAGCTCGTGATCGCCCGGAACAATGGCCACGACCGGCTTGCCCTCGGCGTCGATGAGTGCCAACGACTTGCGCGTGCCGTTCTCGGGGAACCCAAAGAACTTAGCAACAGCCTCAATGGTGCCCATGCCCGGAGTCTCAACCTTGGTGAGCGTACCGTCACCAGGACCCTCGGTCACGACGACCTTGGTGCTTGCAGCCTCGTCATCGGCAGCGAAGCCGCAATCGTCGCAGTAGACGAGCGAAGCCTCGCCGGCGTCAGCCAAAGCCATGTACTCGACGGAGGTATCGCCACCGATCTCGCCAGAATCGGCGACGACGGGCAGAGCCTTGATGTAGCAGCGCTCGCAGATATTGGCGTACGCCTGCTTCATCTTGTCGTACTCCTCCTGCAGGCTCTCCTGCGTGGCGGAGAAGCTGTAGGCGTCCTTCATGATGAACTCGCGGCCGCGCATCAGGCCAAAGCGGGGACGGAACTCGTCGCGGAACTTGTCCTGAATGTGATACAGGTTGACGGGCAGCTGCTTATAGGAGCGTAGCTCGTTGCGCACCAGGGCCGTGACGGTCTCCTCGTGCGTGGGGCCCAGGACGAACTCGCGACCATGACGGTCGTCAAAGCGCACAAGCTCCTTGCCATAGGCGTCGATGCGGCCGGACTCGCGCCACAACTCGGCGTCGACCATGATAGGCATCATAAGCTCCTGGGCGCCGGCAGCGTCCATCTCGTCGCGCACGATGTTCTCGATCTTACGGATCGAGCGCCAGGCAAGCGGCAGGTAGGAATACAGGCCGGCGGCCTCCTTGCGGATCATGCCGGCACGGAGCAGCAGGCGGTGACTGGCGAGCTCAGCGTCCGCCGGATCCTCTTTAAGCGTCGGCGCATAGAGCTTAGACATATACATTGCTCGGGTCATTTATTTCTCCTCAATAAGCTTGTCGACCTCTGCCATAAGCGCGTCGACAATTTG
>DBEZXT010000061.1:0-17058 GCA_048291645.1 Collinsella aerofaciens
AAAAAATCCAACGCTTTGGCGGGGCAATGTTCGCGCCCGCCATGCTGTTTTCTATATCAGGCCTCATGGTCGGCGTCTCCGCTCTCGCAACGACTGCGGACATCGTCGGCGATCTCGCCGTATACGGAACCCCTTGGTACGTTTTTTGGACCATCATCCAGCGCGGCTCGTGGACGGTCTTTAAACGCCTCCCGCTCCTTTTTGCCGTAGCGCTGCCCATCGGTCTTGCCCAAAAACAACCGGCTCGTTGCTGTCTCGAGGCTCTCGTCGCCTATTTTGTCTACTGCTTCTTTTTGAGCGAGATCATTAAGCTGAGCGGAGACAACCTTGGACTTGAGTACCCGTCATCTTTGACCTCCGCCAGCGGTATCACCGTCATCGACGGCATCAAGACGCTCGACACCGGCATTATCGGCCCGCTGGCGGTATCGGCAACCGTCGTTGCCATCCATGACCGCTTCTACGATGCCAAGGTTCCCGATTGGCTCGGCACCTTCTCGGGCTCCTCGCTGGTCTACCTCATCAGCTTTTTTGCCGTGTTTGCCCTTGCTGCTATCTCGGCCGCCATCGTGCCCTACGTATACGATGTAACCGATACGCTGCGTCACGCGCTTGCAGGCGTCGGTCCCTTTGGCGTGGGCATCTTTGTCTTTTTAGAACGAGCACTCGAGCCCTTTGGCCTGCACCACCTGCTCTACATGCCGATCTACTACGACAACCTGGTCATTAACGACGGCATCTACGCCACGTGGAGCAGTTTGCTCCCCATCCTCTCCCATAGCACGCGCCCCCTTAATGAGCTTGCGCCGTGGGCCGGTTTTACCGCCACCGGCTGGGTCAAGCTCTTTGGCCTTCCTGCCATCGCAGCTGCGTTCTACTCCACCGCAAAACCCGAGCGCCGCGCCGGCCTCAGGGTCATCCTTGTTCCCGCCATCATCGCCTCGGTGGTTTGCGGCGTTACCGAGCCACTCGAGTTTCTCTTTATGTTCACCCACCCCGGGCTCTTTTTGCTCTACGCCGTCTTATCGTCTTGCCTTGCCATGGCCATGAACTTCTTTGGCGTCGTCGGCATCTTCTCGGGTGGCTTTATGGAAATGGCTGCCTTCAACTTTATCCCGCTCATGCGGACGCATGCCGGTTCCTATCTTTTGGCGCTCGAAATCGGACTCATCTTTAGCGCCATCTTCTTTCTGAGTTTTCGAGGTCTTATTTTGGCCTTTGACCTTAAAACCCCGGGACGCGAGGACCATATCGCCAGCAACACGGCGCTCTCGCGCTTGACGGGAGACGACGTTGACGAAAAGCGCTCATCCGAAAACAGCGCTTCCGGCGACCAGGCATCACAAGATCATCTGCTCGCCGAGCAGGTTGTGATGCTTCTGGGCGGCGTCTCCAACATTGTGGGCGCAACCAACTGCGCCACGCGGCTGCGCGTCGAAGTCGTGGACCCTTCCATCGTTGCAGATAACGCGTCGTTTGTCGCGGTGGGCGCCAAGGGCCTCATCATTACGGGCAAGACCGCCCAGGTGATCATCGGCATCTCCGTTCCCCGCGTCAAAGAGCACTTTGATCGGATTATGGGGCTCGAACCGGGTTTTGCACTCGCCGCCTCGCCTTCTCATGTCGTCGACGCCGCCAAAAAGCATGGCAATGTCTGCTTCTTCGACATCGACGGTACGCTCGCCTGGCAAGATCCCAAACTTGCCCAAGAGCTCCCCGAGGGCGAGCGAGATCTTTCCCCCTATCCCAACGAGACGGTTGCGCAGGCAATTCGTACATTTGTCGCCAACGGCAACAAGGCCTTTATCTGCACGGGGCGTACCCCCAGCTGCATCCATCCTAAGCTGCTCGAGCTGCCGTGGACGGGCGTCGTGTGTCTCGCGGGCGGTTACGCCGAACTCGTGGGACGCGTTGTGCGAAATGCAGCCATAAACCCTGGTCTGCTACAGCGCCTCGCCCCCTATCTCGAGCAATCGGGTGAGGTCATTCGCTTTGAGGGTATCGATCGCGTGGTGCGCATGAGTGCAGATGCCCCCGAGACGTGCGGATACGCACGCACCGTGGGCGACGCCGTCACGCAACTTGAGCACTACAACGCCTATAAAATTCTTATGTCCACACCACTTGCCAACCGCATCGCCCAAGATGAAGAGCTTGGACCTCTGCTCTGTTTCAACGAGCTCGAGCTCGAGGTCACAGAAATCTCGCCTCGTGAGTGCACCAAACGGGCCGGAATCAGCGCCGTACTTGACGCCCTGGGACCAGATCACGGCACCGTGTACGGCATTGGCGACGCGAGTAACGACATCGCCCTCATGGAGGCGGTCGATGTTGGCATCGCCATGGGCAACGCGCCGGACTTTCTCAAGGAAAAAGCCGACTACGTAACCGACAGCTTTGACCACGACGGCGTCGTCACCGCGCTCGAACACTTTGGGCTTATCTAGCCGAGTCCCTTGCCGCGTTTGCAGCCGCAAGACTCAATCGTCTTCAACCGCCGCGCTCGACGCCTTAATGTGGCAATATGTTGTCTGCATAATGCAACGATGCAACCTAAGAAAGAATGCGAGAACCCGTGTCCAGTCCGTTTACCAGCTTTTTAGCCCAGCACTTTGACCAGATTAACGACTATCTGGCCACGTTCTTTGACGGACAGGCGACCTCTGCCGATATCGAGCGCTACCTGTATGCGCCGCTCTCGGCTTTTACGGCCAACGCCGGCAAGCGCCACCGCCCGCTTATCTGCATGCTCGCCGCAACCGCAGTGGGCGGCAGCTTTGAGAGCGCCCGCAGCGCCGCGGCAGCCATCGAGCATTTCCAGTCGGGCGCGCTGATCCACGACGACATCGCCGACAACGGACAGCTTCGTCGAGGCAAGCCCTGCATGCACCTTACCGAGGGCACGGGCCTTGCCATCAATTGCGGCGACTTGGCGCTCACCATGGTCACCAAGACGGTTCTCGACGACCCTACGCTGGAGTCCGACGTGAAGCTGCGCGTGCTCCACGAGCTTACCGAGATGATCGTCCGCACCATCGAGGGTCAAGCACTCGACCTGGGTTGGGTCCGCGACGGGCGCTTTGATATCTCGGTTGATGACTACCTGGACATGGCGACGCACAAGACCGCGTTTTACAGCGGAGCCACGCCGCTTGCCGCCGGAGCCATTATCGGCGGCGGCAGCGATGAGCAAATCGAAGCGCTGCGCGCCTTTGGCCTGCACACAGGCCTTGCCTTTCAGATTCAGGACGACCTGCTCAACCTTGTCGGCACTAAGGAAGCCGCCAACAAGGACTTCCGCACCGACATCACCGAGGGCAAGCGCACGCTTGTCGCCGTACACGCCCTCTCTGATGAGCGCCACCACGACGAGGTCGAGGCGATTCTTTCCTCGGGCACCGATGATCCCGCGCAGCTCGCACGCGCCGTGGAGATCTTCCAGGAGACCGGCTCCATCGATTACGCCCACACTTACGCGCTCGACCTGACCGCTAAGGCCAAAGCGGCCATCGAGAACGTTGAGCTTGATCCGCACGCACGCGAGCTGTTCCTCTCCATGGCAGATTTCTTTGTGGAGCGCCTTAACTAACGGGGGTTATAAAACCTGTCAGCAGCGTATTTAGGCACAACTTGCTACACTGTTGAGTGCATGTTTATGCATCCCTTTGCGTTGTCTATCCGACAGACGCTCAAATAGTACGAATGGTACGCCGAAAGGGGTTCGTTCATGGAACCTATTACAACGGGCATGCAAGGAGCAGCCGTCGAAGACGTGCAGTCTCGTCTCCTACAGCTCGGCTACACGATTGATGCCGCCGAAGTCACCGACAAGTACTTTGGAGCCACCACTGAGCAGGCCGTCAGCACCTTCAGGCTCGACAGCGGCCTTGCTGCCGGTCATGCCGTCGATATCCCCTGCTGGAGCGCCCTTGTAGACGCTTCGTATAAGCTGGGCGACCGCACTCTCTATCTGCGCATGCCCAATTTCCATGGCGCCGATGTGCAGGCCCTGCAGCGCGCTCTCAACGTTTTGGGCTTTGCCTGTGGCGAAGACGACGGCTACTTTGGTCCGCATACCGAGGCCGCCCTGCAGCAGTTCCAGGAAAATGTCGGCCTGTTTGCCGACGGCATGGCCTTCCAGGACACCTACGCCTACATCAACCGCCTGCACCATGTGTGGGAGGGCAAGCCCTCGGTCACCGAAGCCGAGTCCCGTATCGGTTTTGCTCGCGCCGCCAACGTGCTCGAGCGCTTCCAGATTGCCGTTATCGGCGAGGACCCCATCGCACGCAGCGTTGCGTCGCGCATGTGGAATATCGCCACGGCAACGACCGACAACAGCGGCATGATGCTCTGCGACTCCGAGGTCCCAACCGACGTTGACCTAGTGCTCGAGATCGCAAGCGATGAGCTGCCCGCAGATGCAGCGCCGCGCGCCACGATCGCCCTCGCCGAGTGCCACAACCTGGCCCAGCGCATCCGCACTGCCAATGTCGCCGCGCAGCAGAAGCCGGCACGCATTCGCATTGAGCTCACGGGCATGACGCGCTACAACGGCACCTTCACGGCCAGCGACGCGCAGACACTCGCCGTACGCCTGCTCGACGGCGTTTGCGATGCCCTCGCAGATTAGGTAAACTAAACGAGTTGTTTTTGGGCAACACCACACATTGGGACGTAGTTCAACGGTAGAACTCCGGTTTTTGGTGCCGGCTGTTGGGGGTTCGAATCCCTCCGTCCCAGCCATTAAAATTGAGCGCCCTGAGCCCATAACGGCCCAGGGCGCTTTCTTGTGGGCAAGCGGAGGGATTCGAACCCGCAAGGGTGCGGAGCTGAGGAAACGCGAAGGCGCCCCAAGCCCATTAGGACCAAGAGCGCCTAACATCAAGAAAATATCAGCCCAGTTCCGAAAAGCGAGCCGCATGCAACAACCAGGTAACCACAGGCCCCGGGAGAGCGGGGACACCGGCTTAGGTTTATCGCGAGTTCCGCACGAACAGGAGGCCACTTAATGTGGCCTCCGTCGTGAGCAGGACTGTAGAGCAGGAAACCTAAGCCGGTGTCCCCGCTCTCCCGGGGCCGAACGCCCTAGTTGTTGAGCATGCGGTCGAAGCTTCCCGAGTCGCCATCCCGATAGTCGGCGGTCATCAGGATCTCCTGCGGAATGCGCCCGCCCTCGCGCAGCACGTTGCGGAACTGCACGCGCGTGACCATGGGCAGATCCTTGATCGTCGCTGCCAGGTTCTGCGGCACACCCTGGTTGGCAGCCGCGGGCTCGCACTCTCCGCCGGCCTTCACGCGACGCTTATGCTCGGCGAGCATAGCGCGATACATGCCGGCATGCAGGCGAATCTCAACCACATTGGCATTGCGAGTCTGCTCGACGATACGCGCGCCCTCGCGATCGATATCGCCCACGTAGTAGACGTAGTTAAAGCGATAGCCAATCTCGGCCAGATAATCGTCCAGGGCATGCGAGACGCTCGCCTTGCATCCGCCGCCAAAAATCACGCCGCCCACCTTGATGCCAAAGAGCTTGGCGTGCTTGCGGCCACGCAGCAGCTTGACGATCTCGTCGTAGGTGTCCAGGTTCTCGACCATAATGAACGGCTTGTCGGCTCCCAGCGTAAAAAAGCCCGTAAAGTGCACGGGGCGATTGGGGGCGACCTTGATCGCCTGCATGCTGATGCCCTTTTCGGTCATACGCCTGATCAGGCGCTCACCGTGCTTGCCGTCAAAAGCCTTCTCGTCGTTAAAGATCTGGTAGGCACGCTGGCGGCGCGAGGCAACCGGCGTATCGGCACCTCGGTTCTGCTCGATCCAAGCCTGGATGATTGCGATTTCCTCGGCAATCTTGCGGTTGGACATCTCGTTGTGCTGAGTGCGCTGCGGAGCCTTTTTGCCGTCCTTGCCCTCGACCTTTACGATCTGTGTCTGCTGCTCCTTGATCTTGGAGAGCGCCATAGGCGTGGGGACAACCTTGAGCAGCTGCCTGCCTAAAACGCGGGCAAGGGCAAACGCCGAGACCTCGCCGTGGACGGACGACTTGGGCTGCTGGGCAGCAGTATCTGCTGCGGCAGACTCCGGCTTCTTCTGAGACTTGCGCTTAGAATCGCCCTGGGAATTGCGCTCGTGCTTCGGCATAGACGCCTGCTTCTGCGGACGAACGGACTTGCTCTCCTTCGCCGGCTGGCGCTTAGGCTGCCCCGAAGAAACCTCGGCCTTCGCATCCTCGTTCTGCGGCGTGGTCTTCTCGGCCGCAGTCTCGGCATGGGAACTGCGGCCCCCACGATGGCGACGGCGGCGAGGCTTGCTCGACGCGCCCTGCTCCGCCTGCTCATCAGTAGGCTGCTGGCCCTTGGCCTCGGCATCAACCTCAAGCTGCGGCTCAACAGGCTTTTGCTCGCGAGCCACCGGCTCAACGGCCTTCTCGTCCTTCTCGCCCTGAGTGGTCGAAGCCGGCTCGCTCTTCTCCTGACGCCTTACGGGATACGCGCGCCCCGCAAAACCACGTCCGGGACGGCATGAACCCGGAGCCTTCTTGGCAGACTCCTCAACATCGTCTGCAACCTCAGAAGACTCTTCAACCTCACGCGCGGCATCCTGCTGTGCAGCCTTAAAGTGAGCACCGCGACGGCGCTTGGGCTCTTGGGCCTCCACGGGCTTTTGCTCCCTCGCGGGCTTCTGCGACTCAGCGGCAACCTCGGTCTCAACAGCCTCGGCATCCGTCTCACCCTTTTGAGCAACGGCGCGACGGAAGCGCTCCTGCTGGGCGCGGCGCTGCGCATCGCGCTTGCCACTCCCGCCAAAACCGCCGCGGCCGGCCTTGGCCGTAAAGGCGCGAACGACGCTCTCGTCAAGCAGCTCGTCGGTATCGACATGCTCGCGCGGAGCCGTTTCCACCGAAGCGGGCGCCTCGACAACGTCCTCGACGGCCTCTTCGGCAACCTCGACGGGCCGCTCCTGGGCATCGTTAATCTCGGCATTGATGGTATAGAACGCCGGGCGCCCGTTAATGCCGCTACCCTCGATCTTGGTCACGATATTTGCCGCGATAAGTTCATCGCGCATCGCCTTGGTGTCA
The DNA here is from genome assembly GCA_048291645.1 of Collinsella aerofaciens. Taxonomy (GTDB): domain Bacteria; phylum Actinomycetota; class Coriobacteriia; order Coriobacteriales; family Coriobacteriaceae; genus Collinsella; species Collinsella aerofaciens_CG. The sequence goes on from DBEZXT010000061.1 coordinate 7,085, forward strand.
CATTCCTTATCGACGGAGCGGAAAATTTGCGCCAGCGCACTCGACTTAATCTTGAGCGCCTTGCGGCAGAGCAGGTCGTAGGCAACCAGCTTGGCACGCTCGGCAGAAAGCGACGTCTGGCTGCTCAGACGTTCAGCCAGGGCATCGACATTATTTTGGTTATCGGAATATACCGTCTTGGCCACGGGGCCCCTTTCATATGTACACATATACGTCTATATGGTACAACGCGCGCCCTTATCCACGCAAAACATCTGCGAGAACACTCGAGCGTCACCCGCTTTTGCATGAAAAAAGGACCGAGCCCGCGAAGTCGCGGACCCGGTCTTTCCGAGTCATATAGATGTGACGTTCAACTCGTCAGGTCGACTAAGCCCTGGCGGCCTCGGCGTCGGCAGGAGCCTCAGCGGCAGCGGCGCGGCCGTACTCGGCCTTGCCCATCTCGGACCACTCGGGCTCCTCGTCGGGCATGGAACCGGCCTCCTTGCCGAAGAGCTCCTTGAGGCAGTTGACGGCGACGATGAGGCCCAGGACCATCAGCAGAACGGCGAAGACAAACTGCAGGCCCTTGGTGGCGGCGACGGAGACGGCGGCCGTGGTGGCGGTAGCCGGGATGGTGCCGAAGAAGCCGTAAGCCTGGACAGCGGCCATGCAGCCCATGGCGCTCTGGACCAGCGAGGTGAAGGTGCAGCAGAGCAGGAAGACGACGGGCACGTAGAGCATCCAGCCCTTGCGGCCGGTGCACTTGCAGAACACGGCGAGGGTGATCATGGTCATGCCGCCGAGCAGCTGGTTGGAAGCACCAAAGAGCGGCCAGATGTTGGCATAGCCACCAAAAGCGAGGGCGAGACCGGGAAGCAGGGTGACGACCGTGGCGAACCAGGGGTTGCCGAGGACCTTCATGTAGCCGGCCTTAGACTCGATGGCCAGGGCGTCGTTGGTCTGGGCAAAGAACTCGGAGAACGAGGTGCGGGCGATGCGGGCGACGGCGTCGAGCGAGGTCAGGGCCAGAGCGGAAACGTTCATGGTCATAAAGACGGTAGCGAGCGTGCCGTCAACACCGAAGGCCTGCATACCGCGGGAGATGCCAGCGGCGAAGATCTGGAACGGGGTGGAAGCGACGCCGGCGTTGAGGGCGCCGGTACCGGCGGTGTTCATGTCGGAGAACATGATGCCGGCGACGATGATGGCAAGGATGCCGACGAAGGACTCGACGATCATAGCGCCGTAACCGACCTTGACGGCGTCCTGCTCCTTCTCGACCTGCTTAGAAGAGGTGCCGGAAGAAACGAGGCTGTGGAAACCGGAGAGAGCACCGCAAGCGACGGAGACGAACAGGACCGGGAACATCATGCCTGAGGCAGTGGAGAAGCCGGTGAAGACCGGAGCGGTGATAGTGGCCTGACCGTTGACGCCCAGGACGACGATGCCAAGGACAGCGCAGACGATCATGACGATCATCATGATGGAAGTGAGGTAGTCACGCGGGGTCTTGAGCATCTGGATGGGCATAGCGCCAGCGAAGACCAGGTAGACCATGACGACGGCGAACCACTGGAACTTGTCCAGGTAGACCGGAAACTGCATACCGACGGCAAACATGAGGACCATGAGGACAACGCCGGTGACGAACTCGGCAGCGCCGGTGAGGTTGAACTTCTTCTGAGCCCAACCAAAGGCGATAGCGACGAAGGTGAACAGGATGGAGATGGTACCAGCGCAGCCGGCGGCATAGGACTTGGTGAAGTCGATGGCACCGGTAGCAGCACCAGAAGCGTCAACGGCCGGGGTGAACATGAACGTCTTGCAGACCATGTCGGTGAAGGCGGCGATGACGATGATGCAGAACAGCCAGCAGAACAGCAGGAACAGGCGACGGCCAGTCTTGCCGATGTACTTCTCGATGAGCTGAGCGAGCGACTTGCCGTTGTTCTTCATCGAAGCGTACAGGGCACCAAAGTCGTGGACGGCACCAAAGAAGATGCCGCCGACGAGGACCCAGAGCACGACGGGCAGCCAGCCAAAGGCCATGGCGACGATCGTACCCGTAACAGGGCCAGCACCGCAGATCGAGCTGAACTGGTGCGAGAACGCGGTGAAGGCGGAGACGGGCGAGAAGCTCTTGCCGTCCTTCATGCGCTTGGCCGGCGTGAGGGCCTCTTTGTCAACGCCCCACTTGTTGGCCAGCCATCGGCCATAGCCCAGATAGCCGCAGGCGAGCACCGCCGCGGCCACAACCATGAGCAAAACTCCGTTCATTACATTTCCTCCTCTAAAAAGAACTTCCTAGACATAAAAAATGAGGGCCGTCGGTTGCGCTCGACGGCCCTCATCTTCATCAGCCGCCCGTTATCGTACGGGCTAGCTGTATGTGCTAACCCGCATCAGATAATTACTACGCTGATAATGTTTAGCTGATGCGTGAACATGTCTAAGAAATCCTCTTCAATCATGATGCGAACGATCCGTGCGTGTTCACATCCCCCAGTGGTTGAAAAGGAGTATGAAACTTTAGTTACCTAAAGTCAACGCAAATTTGTAATGAATTTTCAACTTTTTTGGATTTCTCGGTATAAAACGCCACTGACCTCGGACTTTACCCCACGACAGTTTTTGCATGAGAGATGCCCCTGAGAGCCGCGGGAGCCGGGCGGCGCATATGAACTTTCCTGCTCTACAGTCCTGCGCAAGACGGAAAGCACATTAAGTGCTTTCCTTTGCGTGCGGAACTCGCGATAAAGTTCATATGCGCCGCCCGGCTCCCGCGGCTCTCAGGGGCTCCCATCCCAAATGCGGAGCAAAGTTCCGCACGCAAAGAAGGCCACTTAATGTGGCCTTCGTCTTGCGCAGGACTGTAGAGCAGGAAACCTTATATCCGGCCCCTCCGTCCGGGGACCGCGCCGTACCAGCTACAGCGTCATGTTTGGATCGGCGTCGACGTCGAACGGCGAGATTTCACCTCGGTCGAATTTACGGCGGGCGACCTCCGCGATCATGGCTGCGTTATCGGTACAGGCAGACAAGGGCGGCACCGTTACGCGAATCCCCTGACGTCCAAGCTTCTTGATCATCATCTCGCGCAGATGCGGGTTGGCCGAGACGCCGCCGCCGATGCAGTATTCCTTACATCCGGTAGCGTGCAATGCGTTTTTGGCCTTCTTGTACTGCACGTCAAAGACAGCCGCCTCAAACGAAGCCGCCAGATCGGGCAGGTGAATCGTGCACCCGGCTTTGGTCTCTTGCTCGATGTAGAGCGTCACCGCCGTCTTGAGGCCCGAAAGCGAGAAGCGATAGTCTCCTCTGCTGTTAAGCGCACGGGGGAAATCGATCGCCTTGGGGTTGCCCGTCTCGGCCAGCTTGGAAATGATGGGGCCACCGGGATAGCCCAGACCCAATGCCTTGGCTACCTTGTCGAATGCCTCGCCCACAGCGTCGTCGAGCGTCTCACCGAGCACCTCGTAGTCGCCCCACGCCTTCACGTGCACGAGCATGGTGTGCCCACCCGAGACAAGCGTGAAGATAAACGGCGGTTTGAGGTCGGGTTGCGCCAGCAGGTTGGCAAACAGGTGCCCCTCCAGATGGTTGACGCACACGAGCGGCTTGCCGGCAGCGTAGGCAAAGCCCTTGGCGAAGGCGACGCCAACCACGAGCGCGCCCACCAGGCCCGGACCCTGTGTCACGCCCACGGCGGCAAGCTCGCTGGGGGCAATGGCTCCATCCTCAAGACCAAGCGATGCTGCGGCATCCTCGAGCGCCGCATCCACGACACTCACAATCACCTCGACGTGTTTGCGCGAGGCGATCTCGGGCACCACGCCGCCAAAGCGGGCGTGAAAATCAATCTGCGTCGACACCTGGTTGGCCAGCATATTGCCATCCGCATCGATAATCGCCACGGCCGTCTCGTCGCAGGAGCTCTCGATAGCGAGCACTAGGCGGCGGCGCTCAATTTCGGCACGCTCCCCCTCGGAGCGCCCGGGCGCAGGCAGCGGCCATACGCGCTGCTCTGCCGCCGTCGGCTCGGGCGAAGCATTGTCGACCGGAAGCACGAGGGGCAGCGGAGCCGTCATGACGATGGCATCCTTGCCGGCACCATAGTAGCCGCGGCGCCGTCCTGCCTCGGTAAAGCCCAGAGCGTTATAAAGCGCGATCGCTCCCTCGTTGCCGTCCTCGACCTCGAGCGAAGCCGTGGTGCAGCCGAGCATCTGGGCATCATAGCTCACGTGCGACAGCAGCTTGCGGGCAATGCCCTCACGGCGATGTGCCGGGTCGACGGCGACATCCAGAATCTGCACATCACCGTCCACGACCATACCGCCGGCAAGGCCCAGCAGTTTGCCGTCGTCGTGTGCCACCCACCAACTACGCGGCGCAGCGACGTCCTCGCCCAGTTCGGACAGGAACATGCCCGGCGTCCACGCCTCGTGTCCGGCACCTTCAAAGCAGGCAGCCTCTAGCGCGCTCGCGCCCTCGGCATCCGCCGCGCCCATGGGACGGAACTGCAGATGACGACCGGCGAGCTCATCGGCAACGCCCGTAATTTCGCTCTGCGCACTCTCGGCAAGACCAAGACGCTTGCGCTCGTTTTCCTCGGCATCCGAAAGGCGCGTGTAAATCGGCAGGACGCAGGCCGGATCGCCGTCACCCGCAGCGTGCGCGAGCAGCAAGCCCTCGCCCGAAGGCCACCACAGGTCGCGCTCCACGCAGCGGGCGGTCTCGTCCTCACCCAGCAGCTTGCCATAGCGCACGAGACCGTCACCGGTCAGCTGAAGCTGGTCCCAGTCCGCTGCTTGGCGCCACTCATCGAGCGCCACGGCGGCCTTGACCACGTGTTCGCGCTCAAATTGACGCTCGGGGCCCTCATCGACCAGCATATACAGCGCCGGATATACCTCACCGCGCATAGCATCGGCCAAGATACCAAGCTTGCCGCGCACGCCAGCCTTCCACGCCGTCCAAGCGCAAGCGTCGAGCGTCGACACGCCCAGCAGCGGAACATTGGCACCACGTGCGAGGCCCTTGGCAGTGGAGATACCGATGCGCACACCCGTAAACGACCCCGGACCGCGGCCGACCACGTAGCAACCAACATCGCTGCGATCCAGACCGGTTTGAGCCAGCACGCCATCAACGGTATTCACGAGCTCAACGTTGGCGTGACGGCGACACATGTGGTCGCCACTCACGAGCTTCGTCTCGCCCGTCTGCCCATCAATCCAGCTTGCCGCGCAGGCAAGCATGTCGGTCGAAGTATCGAGCGCCACCACCAGCGCGTTGTCGTTATGCAAGCTCATCTTGTACAGCCTTATCAATCAAATGGGAAAGCTCCATTGCGCGGTCACCGTGCGCCTCAAGCGTTATCGTTCGCACATCGCTGTCGCCCTCATCACGCTTGAGCGTCACCGAAAGATACTCATCCGTCAGCTCGTCCTGGAATTGTTCGCCCCATTCCAGCAGGCAAGCACCCTCATAGCCCAGCACATCGAAAATGCCCGTATCCTCGAGCTCGTAGGCATGCTCCAGGCGGTATAGATCAAAGTGAAACAGCGGAATACGACCTTGATCGTGAACGGCCATGAGCGCAAACGTAGGGCTCGTAACCATATGCCCATCGCCCAGCCCGCGCGAGACGCCCTTGGTAAAGTGAGTTTTGCCCACTCCCAGGCCACCGGTCAGGATGAGCACATCGCCGTCCTCAAGGCACGGTGCAATTAGCTCGCCAAAGTACTCCGTATCGGCAGCGCAAGTCGTTTTGTAAGTACCTACCCCCAGGCGCTCCAGGGACATATATGCTCCTTATTATTCCGAGGCGTCCTCTGGTGCGGGATGTCGCTCCAGATAGTCGCCCAGCATCTTAAAGTCTTCCTCCAGCAGCTCCTGCCACGCCGGATTGCGCAGCGCTGCTGCCGGATGGAACGTGGGCATTACTACAAAATGCCCCATCTGGTGGAACCTGCCGCGCAGCTTAGTAATGCCAATCTCGGTCTTAAGCACAAAGTGCGTCGCGGGGTTGCCGAGCGTCACGATAATATCGGGCCAGATGCTTCGAATCTGCTCACGCAAAAACGGCGAGCAAGCCAGCACTTCCCCGGGACGCGGATTGCGGTTTCCCGGCGGGCGGCACTTAAGCACGTTGGCAATGTAGACGTCTTCGCGTTTGAGCCCCGCCAGCGACAAAATGCCGTTGAGGTCCTCGCCTGCCGCCCCCACAAAGGGCTCGCCCTGCAAATCCTCGTTGCGACCCGGCGCCTCACCGATAAACATGACGCGAGCGCGGGGGTTTCCCACGCCAAACACGATATTGTGACGCGACTGGTAGAGCTGGCAGAGGTGACAATCGCCCAGAACGGCCTCAATTTCCTCGAGTGCGACCTCACGTGGCGCCTGATGGCTATGACCGGGGATGTGCATGACGCCCATAGCGGCTCCTACACGTAGACCTTGTCGAGACGCATGCCAAAGCCGCAGGCGACCTCGTAGTTAATCGTTCCGCGCAGTCGGGCCATCTCGTCCATAGTGATCTCGGCATCGCCATCGCGGCCGACAATGATCATCTCGTCACCATACTCGGCCTCGGGAATCTCGTGTGCCGGGTTGGACTGAATGGCGACCATAAACTGGTCCATGCAGATATTGCCAACCTGATGCACGCGCTCGCCGCGATACAGCACATCCATACGATTGGAAAGCGTACGCGATAGGCCATCGGCATAACCGATCGGCAGCGTGCAGATCTGAACGCGCGTACGCGGTACGCGGTAGGTAAAACCGTAGCCCACGCCCTCACCCATCGCAGGGTGCGCCACGCGCGTCACACGCGCATGGACGCTCATAACGGGATCAAGCTGCATCACGCGGCCACTCAGCTCGCACGGCTGCATGCCATACAAGCCAACGCCGGCGCGAATCATATCAAAATGCATCGAGGGGTCGAGCATCGAGGACGGCGTGTTGGCGCAGTGCACGATACCGCACTCAAAACCCGCATCCTTAATGGCCTGAACGGCCTCGGTAAAGCGCTGGCACTGCAGCTTGTAGTCCCAGCCCGAAGGTTCATCGGCCGTGGCGAAGTGCGTAAATACGCCGTCGCACTGAATACCGCGATGAAAATTTATACCGCGGACAAAGTCGACAACCTGCGTGTAGTGAACGCCGATACGATTCATGCCCGTCTCGATGGCGAGATGATACTTGCCCACTTTGCCCGCTGCGACGGCACATTCGCCATACGCAAGAGCAAAGTCAGACGTATAGACCGAGGGCATGATATCAAACTCGAGCAACGTCGGAATGGCCTCGATAGGCGGCTCGCTTAGGATGAGGATGGGTTTCGTAATCCCGCCCTGTCGGAGCTCAACGCCCTCGTTAACCGTCGCCACGGCAAACATGTCGGCACCGGCCGAATACATGATCTTGGCGCACTCAACAGCTCCATGACCATAAGCATCGGCCTTGACCACGCAGCACAGGCGCTGACGTGGATTCAGCAAGTTCTTATAGGCCCTCGTGTTGCGACGGAGCGCCCCGCGGTCGATCTCGACCCAGGACCAGCGCGTCAAATCGGCTTTATTCATGATTAGTCATCCGACCCTTCGTCCATGATTCCCAGATCTTCGAGCGCATCCTTTGCCGCCAGCTCCATGGCAGGACCGATCAAGTCGATAAGATCGGTCGCGATGACGCTCTTCTCACCATACTCCGTCGCCGCGGCAAAACCGGCGTAGCTGTGAAGTGCGACGGCGTACGAATACAGCAACTCCCAACGATCCATCTCGTCGCGCATGGTGGCAAGCGTGCCGGCCAAAATACCCGCGAGAACATCACCCGAACCGGCAGTTGCCAGAGAAGCCGGACCCGAGAGCGGCAGCAGCACACGCTCAACGCCACAGATAGCCGTCGTCGGCCCCTTGGCAATGACCACCAGATTGTCGGAGCCTGCAGCCCAGACAACCTTCTGCGCGGCCGCAATCGCGGTACCAAGGTCGTTCACCTCGTCACCGGCAACCAGACGCGAAAGCTCACGATAGTGCGGCGTCATAACCAACGGCTGCTCGCGACGATACATCTCGGGATTACTATCAATACCGTCAATGGCAATCTTAGCAAGGCAGTTGAGTGCATCGGCGTCCAAGATAAGCGGCACATCAAGCTCGACCAAGCCCGAAACCACCTGCATAGCGCCGGCAGATGTCGTCATACCGGGACCGCACAGTACACAGCTGTACTTCTTTGCAATCTCGCACACAGTCATGCGCGCAGCGGCGCCAAAGGAGCCGCGGGAATCAGACGGAATAGCAAAGACGGGAATCGAAGGAAGTGCCATGCGAATAAGATTGGCGCAGGCGTCAGGAGCCGCAACTGCCACGTAACCAGCACCCGCGCGAGCTGCAGACTTGGCCGCCATAATGGCAGCACCAGGATATTGCGCAGATCCGGCGACAATAAGCACAGAGCCACGGGAATACTTATCGATATTCGTAGGTAGTGGAGCAAAGTAATCAACTAAGTCACCGGGCTCGACAATCTCGGCGGCGTGGTCGACATCATCGATGACCTCGTCAAGACGGTCGTAAAGATTGCCGCAGATCAAATCGCCAGCATACTCAGGGCCATCAGCGCTATACAGACCAATCTTGGGCGCAATCATCGTCACCGTATGCTCGGCACGAATGCAGTCGTCATCAACAACGCCCGTCTCGGCATTCAGGCCCGAGGGGACATCAATGGATACGACACAATCGGCGCATTCATTGACCGTAGGAATCCAGATGGAGAACGGCGCACGCAGATTCCCGTGGAAACCGGTACCAAAAATGGCATCAACAACAACATCGGCCTTATCGATCAAAACCTCGAGTTCGTCACGCGAGGGGCCGACACAAACGTGCACATCGCGGCCGGCAGTACGACGAGCAACATGACGCGCCAGAGCAGCAGGAATCTCATCCGGCTCAACCGGAGAAACGATATCGACGTCCACACCCTTATGGCTCAGAATATCGGCGGCAACCCAACCGTCGCCGCCATTATTACCAAAACCGACCAGAACGAGAACCCGATCGGGATTGAGCTTCAAGACCTCGTTGGCGGCAAACTCACCCGCTAGCTCCATAAGCTCGGCCTTCGAAGTCCCTTCGCGTTCGATGATGTCCTCGAGATGAACGACTTCTTCGGTACTCAAAACCGGTTTCATCTATGCTCCTAGCGTATCTTGCGAAGCATCGCCCAGGTGCTCCGTCAATGCTGAATTCTGCAGCTGCTCAAGCTCATCTAAAACAGAGCGAGCCTCTTTAAATGTCTGCGCTACGCGTTTCTTGGTACTCACCTTTTCCTCTTTTGGCTTAGGCCGAGCATCTTCGGTAATCGCGATGGCATTCGCAACGGCTAAGTCTCCTGTAAGCGTAATGGAAAGAGCGACCTCAACAACACCCAGCTCTTGAGCGATCTCGAGAGCACGGCCCGAAAGCAGCGCCTTCGGTTTGCCGAGTTTATCACGCGTAACCGAAACATCCTTGCGACCAACGCCTTGACTAAAACCCGTGCCGAGAGCTTTAAGTACCGCCTCGCGCGAAGCAAAGCGGCTGGCATAGTGAGCAGCGGGACGCGATGATGCATCACAATACGCACGCTCTTCTTCGGTAAACACGCGCCGAGCAAACGACGGCGTCTTTTCAAGAATTGATTTCATACGGGAAATCTCAACGATATCAACGCCGATACCAGCTTCAGCCATGTTCACCTCCATATCGCACAGACTAAGTTATTGTAGCCCGTTCACAGAAGATGCGACAAACGAGGGTTATAAAACACAGCTACTATGTGAGACAAAAGCCCGTAAACGCAAAAAGAGGGAGGCCGCGAGGCCTCCCCCTTCTCAGTTCAAGCGTACGGCTCGGTGCCGTCCACCGGTCAGCGGCGCCCTGGCCTCCCACGGGCTGACCCCGCAGTACTCTCGGCGCGATGGGGCTTAGCTT
>DBEZXT010000062.1:0-6405 GCA_048291645.1 Collinsella aerofaciens
TCGGCAGCCTCGTAGGTACCGGAGGCATCGTCGCGACCGTTGTAGAGCACGCCGACGATCACACCGTCCTTGACGGCAACGCTACCGGGCGCCACACGCTGGCCATACACGTCGACAATCTGCGCATTGGTAAACAGCGTGTCGACGGGCACGCGGCCCTCGGCGGCCTCGATTACAGACCTCATGACCTCAACGGACATACATACTCCTTTAACCGTAGAAAAAAGCTGCGGAGTGGACAGACCTTCACCGCAGCAAACCAATAGCCATTGTATGCCCAAACGATGGGTCAACAATACGCCTCTCCGCTTAACGGCACACGCCACTTGGTGCAATGAGGAGAGGTTGCTTTGCACCAATGACAAGGAGTGTCCCAAAGTGCCGGCACAAAAGGAACGTCCCCAAGTGCCAAAAAAGGCCGCAGTCGGGATTCCCGGCTGCGGCCTTATTGCACTTGTGAGGTCAACTCGCTCGTTAGACCAACTTGAAGCCCTTGCGCTTGCCTACGGAGAGGGTGTCGCCCAGCTTGAGGGCACTAGGATCGATGTTATAGCTCTTGGGAGCCACGGCTTTGCCGTTGATCTTGACGCCGCCGCCGTCGATATCGCGACGAGCCTGACCGGCGCTCGCCGAAAGACCCAAGTCCTTGAGCAGGCCGGCGAGGTAGATCTGGCCCTCGTCGTTGACGGTCAGCTCGACATGCTTCTCGGGGAAGTCGGCAAGCTGACCCTCCTTGAAAACGCGGTCGAACTCGGCCTGAGCCTCGTCGCCGGCGCCAGCGCCGTGGTAGGTGTCGCACAGGTCGCGGCCCAGAGCGCGCTTGAGCTCATAGGGATCGGCAGAGCCGTCGGCCAGAGCAGCGTCGATCTTGTCGACCTCGGCCGGGGTGAGCGAGCTCGCCAGGCGGTAGTACTTGCCGATCATCTCATCGGGAATGGACATGGTCTTGCCGAACATATCCTTGGGAGCATCGGTCAGGCCGATGTAGTTGCCGTATGACTTGGACATCTTGCGCACGCCGTCGGTACCCTCGAGCAGCGGCATGGTGAGCGCGATCTGCGGCTCCATGCCCATCTTCTCCATGAGCTCACGGCCGGCGAGCAGGTTGAAGAGCTGGTCGGTGCCGCCCATCTCCACGTCGGCCTTGATCTGCACGGAGTCGAAAGCCTGCATCACGGGATACAGGAACTCATGCAGGGCGATCGGCGTCTGAGACTGGTAGCGCTTGGTAAAGTCGTCGCGCTCAAGAATGCGGGCGACGGTGAACTTGGAGCACACCTGCAGCAGGCCGGCCAGGTCCATCGAAAGGATCCAGTCGCCGTTGTGCACGATGGTGGTCTTCTCGGGATCCAGGATCTTCATGGCCTGGCTCACGTAGGTCTCGGCATTGGCCTCAATCTGCTCCTGCGAAAGCTGCGGACGGGTGGAATTCTTGCCCGAAGGGTCGCCGATCAGCGCGGTGCCGTTGCCGATGATGAGGGTGACGTTGTGGCCCAGGTCCTGGAACTGACGCATCTTGCGCAGGGGCACGGCGTGGCCCAGGTGCAGGTCGGGGCTGGTGGGATCGACGCCGAGCTTGATGTTGAGGGGCTCGCCCTTCTCAAGCTTCTTGCGAAGGTCGGCCTCGGGAACGATCTGCGCGGCGCCCGAGGTGATGATACGCATTTGCTCGTCAACAGACAGCATTGGGTATCCTCCTTTTGCTATAGCACCCTCACCGGATACGGCGGTGCTGGAAGTCCATAAACTCTCATATGATAACAAACTGACGCGACGCGGCACCTACGACAGGAAAATCCTCGTCCTGCCGCATGCGTCAATGGCAACTGGCAGACGTGTACCGTCACGCTCGACCAGATAGCGTACCTGCCGACGACGCAAGCAGTCGCGGCAACGAACCTGTCCCGTCGCATCGGTGGCGCAGACGCCCTCGGCGGTCAGCAGGCAGTGCTCGCACACCATAAGCTCGGGACGGTCGGCGTCGACCGGACCCAAGACGCCGGGTTCAGCAGCCAGCTCGGCAATACGCTCCGCATCATTGCCGAGCAACTCGGCCGGCAAGTACACCCGCCCCGCACCGAATCCGCGCAGCCAGGTAAGCGTGGCCCGATTCGCGCAGAACACCGGCGCCGCCACGTCAAACGTCACGCCCAGCTCGCGAGCGATCGCCACCTGCCCCAGGTTGCGGCAGACGATGCGCCCGGCACGCTGCATCAGTGAGCGGGTCCAGTCAGCGTCACTCGCGCGGCACACCTCGTCAAGCACCACAACGGCGTCGGACAAATCGAGTTCTCCGCGCGGGTCGGCATCCATCAGCTGCCAAGCAAAAACCATGCGAGTGGGAACCGCGCACTCCACCAACTCCGTCGATGCACCGCCATCCACCGCAACGCCCTCAAAGGGCAGCACTTCAACGGCACGCTCAACGGGCGCAATCGCATCCGCCTCGGCCCGCATGCGCTCCAACACCGCCGCCGTCTGATCCAACACGCCGGCGCTGCGAATCAGGTACACCTCGCAGCCCGCGTCCACCTTACGCTTGCAATGCACGACGATGCGCTTCCCCGCTGCTGCATCCACCGGGCAGGGCACCTGCGGCCAGCGCTTGGGCACATCGGGACGCGCGTCGACACCCGGATAGAACCGAATCTCGAGCGTGTCACCCGCCGCCACGGCGGCGTCGAGCTCAACGGTCACCTCTTCGTGGCCCACAGCGACCAAACGCCCCACGCGCACGCCCTGGTTAATTGCGCGTTCAAAACTCATAAGCTCCGCACCCGAGCGGCCTCGCAAATACGCGTCGGTAAACCCGCGGTTAAACGACCTTCCCAGCTCGCGCTCAAGCTCTTCCACGGCATCGGGGTCCCACGCGCCGTCGCACAGCATATCGAGTGCCCGGCGCCACACCCGCACCACGTTGAATACGTAATCGGGGTTCTTCATGCGCCCCTCGATCTTGAGCGACGCCACGCCGGCATCTACAAGCTCGGGCAGATGCGCAATACCCAGATAGTCGCGCGGACACAGCAGGCGATCTCCCTCGACGGCGGCAACACTCTGCCCAGCCTCGTCCACCAAGTCATAGGATAGACGGCACGGCTGCGTGCAATCACCGCGCATCGCAGAGCGGCCACGTCGAAGGGCAGAGAACTCGCACGCCCCCGAATAGCCGATGCAAATCGCACCGTGGCAGAATACCTCGATGGGCACACCCGTGGCACATAGCGCCGCAATCTCGTCGACCGTCAGCTCGCGTGCCGTCGTCACGCGCTCGACCCCCAGCTCATCGGCGGCAAGCCGCACGGCGCCTTCGCTATGAACGCCCGCCTGCGTAGACAGGTGAATCTCGACCCCGGGAATCGCCGCGCGCAGCGCGCAGGCCAACCCGGCATCGGCGACAATCAGAGCATCGGCGCCCAGCTCCAGTGCATGAGCTCCCAACACCACCGCGTCGGACAACTCATCGTCAAACACGAACACGTTGAGCGTTACGTACACACGCACGCCATGGGCATGCGCCACGGCGCAGCCGCGCGCAAACTCGTTATCCGTAAAGCCATGGGCGCTCACACGGGCGTTAAAGCCGCCCAACCCCGCATAGATGGCATCGGCACCCGCGGCGATGGCCGCAAGCATCTGGTCGAGCCCGCCCGCCGGCGCCAGCAACTCGGGCAGCGCCGCACCAGCAGCATCCAATCCAGTCTCGTATTGTCCGCTCGGCCCCATCGTCCGAATCGCCATCGACAAACTCCTTACCAAGGTATGCATTCACTCTGAAAAATGCCGTCTTCCAGCATACACGAGGCATCGCGCGCCCCGTTTGGTTTATCGTGTAATAACTTATGTCCATCCTGCCCCGACGGCACATCCACCGTCCGGCACGACATACCTGGAGGTCAATATATGGGTCCTCGCCAACGACAGGGACACAGCCGTTCAAAGACGCATGCCCTGCCCATAATCCTGCTCTCGTTTTTGGGCTTTCTGCTGATTGCGGGCGTGGCGTTTGGCATCGGCATGGTCGGCAACGTCAACCGCTGGCTGTCCGATCTGCCCGACTACACCGACGCCAACGCGTATCTGGTGAGCGAGCCCACCGAGATCGTCGACTGCAACGGCAACAAGATCGCGAGCTTCTACACGCAAAACCGCAAGTCCATCACCAAGGACGAGGTCTCCCCCTACGTGCTGCAGGGCACCGTTGACGTCGAGGACGAGCGCTTCTACGAGCACGGCGGTATCGACCTGTGGGGTATCGCGCGTGCTGCGGTGGCAACCCTCGGCGGCGGGCACGAAGGCGCCTCGACTATCACCCAGCAGCTGGTGCGCAACACCATCCTGCAGGAGGAGCAGTTCGACTCGACCATCGAGCGTAAGGTGCGCGAGGCCTACATCGCCGTCAAGATGGAGGACATGTACTCCAAAGACGAGATCCTCATGATGTACCTCAACACCATCTATTACGGTCACGGCGCCTACGGCATCGAGGCCGCAGCCGAGACCTATCTGTCCAAGAGCGCCGCAGACCTCACCCTGAGCGAGGCGGCGCTGCTCATCGGCCTTCCCAACTCGCCCTCGCAGTACGACCCCACGGTCAACCCCGACCTAGCGCTGTCCCGTCGCAACAAGGTCCTCGACAACATGCTGCGCCTGGGCCACATCACCCAGGAGGAGCACGATGCCGCACAGGCCGAGCCCATCACCCTCAACGTGACCGAGATTTCGGGCAGCGGCGTCGACGTATACTCGCAGCCCTACTTTGTCGCCTATGTTAAGCAGCTGCTGGAGCAGGAGTTCTCGACCGACGTGCTCTTTAAGGGCGGCCTGACCGTCAAGACCACCATCGACCCCACGATGCAGCAGGTGGCAGAGAATGCCGTCCGCGAGCAGCTCGACACGCTCTCGCTCGACGGCCTGGACATGGGCATGGTCGTCGTCGATCCCAAGACCGGCTACATCAAGTGCATGGTGGGCGGCTACGACTACAACGCCGACGAGAACCACGTAAACCATGCCACGGCCAAGCGTCCCGTCGGCTCCACCTTCAAGGCCTTTACGCTGGCAACTGCCATCCAAAACGGCATGAACCCCAACGTCACGCTCAACTGCAACTCGCCGCTCAAGGCCAAGGGCACCACGACCGAGGTCCAAAACTACGCCAACCATAGCTATGGCAACATCACGCTTAAGCAGGCGACGGCATACTCCTCCAACACCGGCTACATCCAGGTGGCAGAAGCCGTCGGCAACAGCAAGATCATCTCGCTCGTCAAAAAGCTCGGCATCGATCCCGCCAAGGACAACATCGAGGACGTTCCCGTCATGACGCTCGGCACCGGCTCGATCTCGCCGCTCGAGATGGCCGCCGCCTACGCGACGTTTGCCAACGGCGGCTACTATCGCCAGCCGATCGCCATCACCGAGATTGACTCTCGTACCGGTTCGGTTCTGTACCAGCACACCGACAATCCCTCACAGGTGCTTACCGAGGGCGAGGCCGCCGCGGTCACCGATGTTCTGTCCGGCGTCATGCAGGGCGGCGGTACGGGTGCTGCCGGTGCCCTGAGCGTCAACCAGCCCTATGCCGGCAAAACGGGCACCACCGACAACACCACTAACCTGTGGTTCTGCGGCTATACCCCGCAGCTGGCGTGCGCCCTGTGGACCGGCTATTCCGCGGGCGAGATCCCCATCCAAAAATACGGCACAGACCTGCTGGGCGACAGCACCAACCTGCCTGTCTTTAAGCGGTTTATGAACACCGTTCTGACCGGTACCGAGCGCGAGGAATTTGCGACCGGAACGGCGCCCACCTACAAGAACAACAGCGTCTGGAAGTTCTACGGCACCAACAACACCAAGAAGACGGAGAACGACGACAAGGACGAGAACGAGGACGAAGAGGAAACCACCACAACGACTACCACGACGACCACGACCACCGAGACCACGGGCGGCGACACCACCGGCGGCACCGGTACGACCGGTGGCTCGACGGGCGGCTCCACTGGTGGTTCGACCGGCGGCGATGGCGGCACGCCTACGCCTACGCCTACACCCACTCCCGACCCCTCGCCCACGCCTGACGATACGGTCGGCTAGAAATCATCCGGCCATAAGCAACAAGGCCCCCGAGCAGCTTATTAAACTGCTCGGGGGCCTTTTTAGTTTAAAGCGACCTGATGGGCGGTCTTTATACCGGCAGACAAAAAAAGGGGGCACCGACCAACGTCGATACCCCCTTACAAGCCACCATGTCACGCACACAGTGCCGAGCGCACGACCCGCACGCCTACTTGCGAGAATTGCTCAGCTTATTGATCAGCGCCTCAAGACGCTCGCCGTCCTCGGCCGTCTGGGCAATAACCAAAATCGTATCGTTGCCGGCAAGCGAGCCAAGCACAT
>DBEZXT010000063.1:0-19992 GCA_048291645.1 Collinsella aerofaciens
TCCATGCCATCGCCGATAAAGCGCATCACGACCTCGTCGCCGCCCTGTGCAAGGGCGTGCGTGAATGCGAAGATTTCATCTGAGCTGGGGCCCGATGCCGGGTTGTGGATGATAAGGCAGCGCATACTTACGTTCCCGTTCTGTGACTAACCGAGTATAGTTGTAAGGCAATGCCGATATCCTACCCGTGTTTTTCGGGCCTAACCTTATTCGATGGGTTGATATGTACATTTCCACACATCAGGCTCTACTCGACTTTTGCCAGCGCGCCCGTGAGTTCGACGCGATTGCCGTCGATACCGAGTTTTTGCGCGAGCGCACATTCCACCCGCGCCTGTGCTTGGTTCAGATTGCCACCCCTGCCGAGAGCGTAGCGGTCGATCCCCTGGTAATCGACGACCTCTCGCCGCTGGCCGAGCTTATGGCCGACGAGAGCGTGACCAAGGTCTTCCACGCGTGCTCGCAGGATATGGAGGTCATGCTCCATACCGTGGGCGTGCTGCCACGACCGATTTTCGATACGCAGGTCGCCGCCGCCTTTTTGGGCGAGCGCCAGCAGATTTCGTATGGCGCGCTTGTTCAGACGTTCTGCGGTGTATCGCTGCCCAAGACCGAGTCGCTGACCGACTGGTCGCGCCGCCCGCTGACCGATAAACAGATCGAGTATGCGATCGATGACGTCAAGTACCTGATCGTCGCCTATACCGAGATGATGAGCCGCCTGCGCGAGCTGGGCCGTGTGGACTGGGTGCTCGACGAGCTGCGCCCGCTGGCTGACGAGTCGCACTATCGCGCCGATCGCCACGAGGCGTTCCGCAAGGTCAAACGCATCAATTCGTGCAGCCGTCACCAGTTGGGCATCGCGCGCGAGCTCGCCGCCTGGCGCGAGGACCGCGCCGAGCGCCGTAACATCCCGCGCAAGTGGGTCATGTCCGACGACACGCTGCTTGCGCTCGTTAAGCGCAATCCCGTGCGCGTTGAGGAGTTCCGTAGCATTCGCGGTACCGATCAGTTGGGTGAGCGCGATGTGGACGGCGCGCTCATGGCCATCAAGCGCGGCGCAAGCTGCCCGCACGATCGCCTGCCGCTCATGGTGCGCGGGCATCGCCAGATCTCTCCGGAGCTGGAGAGCGTGACGGATCTCATGTACGCGCTCATCCGCCTGGTTGCCGAGCGCTCGGGCGTGGCGACCTCGGTCATTGCCTCGCGCGATGACCTGGCCGACTATATTGACCACCCCGAGCAGAGCCCCCTGCGCGAAGGCTGGCGCTTTGAGCTTGTGGGCTCGCGCCTGGACGATCTGCTCTCCGGCAATATGGGACTCACCGTGAAGGACGGAAAGATTGAACTGTTATAGGGAAGCCTAGCCGGCTGAGTGGGTAAAATGCCTCCAACGTGTAACTCGATTCGGAGGAATTCGCATGCCCTATTACTATGGTTACGGCTTTGGTATCGACCCGCTGTACCTGCTGGTTGTTCTTGTTTGTACAGTGCTTGGCCTTGCTGCGCAGAGCTATATCAATTCGACGTACAAGACCTGGTCCAAGGTTCGCTCGGACGGCGACACGGGCGCCACGGTTGCTCGCCGCATGCTTGACGCCAACGGTTGCAATGCCGTGGGTATCAAGGGTGTCGCCGGTGAGCTCACCGACCATTACAACCCGCAGGATAACAACCTGTATCTGTCGGATGCCAACCGTTCGGGCGGTTCGGTCGCAAGCGTTGCCGTCGCCTGCCACGAGGCGGGCCATGCCGCCCAGCGTCAAAGCGGCTATGCCATGATGAAAGTACGTACCGCCCTCGTGCCGGTCGTCAACTTTACCCAGAACACCTGGACCATCGTGTTGCTCTTGGGCCTGTTTATGAACATTGCCGGGCTCACATCCCTCGCGTTGATCTTCTTCTCGTTTAGTGTACTGTTCCAACTCGTTACGCTGCCTGTCGAGATTGACGCCAGCCGACGCGCCGTGGCGTACATCGAGCAGTCGGGTATGAGTTCCAAGCAGGTCAACGGTGCCAAGAAGGTACTGACGGCCGCCGCGCTTACCTATGTTGCCGCTGCGCTCACCTCGATTATTCAGCTGCTCTATCTTATGGCTCGCTACAACAGAAACTCCAACCGATAACAAATTGGATCGCTGGGCGCCGCGGGGATTCGTGTCCCCGCGGCGCTGTACTATGTGTTGGACTTAAATTTGCGCAGGGCCGGAGTCCATGTGCACGATGACGAAAGGAGGCTGCGTGGCGGGCTGGAATCTAACCGGCAATGCCGTTTCCGCCGAGTTTGACGGTTCGGATGAGCAGGAGCGCAAGGAGCTCAGCGTGAGCCAGGCGGTAGAAATCGCTGCCGGTGCGCTCGATGCCATTCCGCAGCTGAGCGTTCTGGGCGAGGTCACGGGTTTCCGTGGTCCCAACGCCCGAAGCGGCCACTGCTACTTCCAGATTAAGGACGACTCGGCCGCCGTCGACTGCATCATTTGGAAGGGCGCCTATCTCAAGCGTACCTTCGATCTGCGTGACGGCATGCAGGTGAGCTTTAAGGGCAGCTTCAACCTCTATAAGCCCACGGGTCGTATGAGCTTTGTCGCTCGCTCGTTTTCGCTGGCGGGGGAGGGTCTGCTGCGTCAACAAGTGGCGCAACTGGCCGAAAAGCTACGCCGCGAGGGCCTGATGGACGAAGCGCGCAAACGCCGCATCCCGGTGTTCTGCTCACGCGTGGCGGTTGTCACCTCGCTTTCCGGTGCGGTAATCGACGACGTCAAGCGTACGCTGCGCCGACGCAACCCGCTCGTCGAGCTCGTCTGCGTGGGCGCAAAGGTCCAGGGCGAGGGTGCGCCGGCAGAGCTTATTGAAGGCTTGCGCCGCGCCGCTGCCATTACGCCGGCGCCCGACTGTATTTTGCTCGTGCGTGGTGGCGGTTCCTTCGAGGACCTCATGACCTTTAACGACGAGGAGCTTGCCCGCGCGGTGGCGGCTTGCCCTGTGCCCGTGGTGACCGGCATTGGCCATGAGCCCGATACCTCGATTTGCGACATGGTGAGCGACCGCCGCGCCTCCACGCCCACGGCGGCGGCCGAATCGGTGGCGCCGGCCATGACGGAGTTGGCCGATGTGCTCGAGGCGCGCCATCAGCGTCTGGGTGCCGCGATGGCATCGATGATTGGGTCGGCCCAGGTCGACCTGGAGATGCTCGATCAGCGTGGCCGTCGTTCCTGGGATACCTATACGGCTCGCTTGGGCGACGCGCTCGATGCGGCCGCATGCCGCCCGTGTCTCAACGATCCGACGTTTATGGTCGAGCGTCGTGAGTCAGAGCTTGCCTTGACGGCCGATCGTTTGTCCGGTGCCATAACGCGCTCGGTCGGGGCTTTCCGATCCAGCTTTGAACGCCTGCCCGAGCGTCTGGCTGCAAGCACCTCGGGACTCGATGGCAAGCGCCATGCGCTCACGCTTGCGAGTTCCCGTCTGGAGCATCAGGGACGTACGATGCTCAGCAAACCCGCGTCCGACCTGGGCCGAGCTGCTGCGTCGCTCGATGCCCTGTCGCCGCTTAAGGTGCTTGCTCGCGGCTATTCCATCGTATACAGCGATGACGGTGTGGCTACGAGCGCCAAGACCTTTAAGCCCGGCGACGCCATCCGCGTGCGCATGGCAGACGGCAACGTTGCGGCAACGGTCAATACGGTCGAATAGGCTGCGTTTCACAGCGATAAACCTTTAGGAAAGGAAACAGATATGGCAGAGAAGACCCCGGTCGAGCAGCTTACGTACAAGCAGGCTTCGCAGGAGCTGGAGCTCATCATCCGCAGCTTGGAGTCGGGCGATATGGAGCTTGAGGAGTCGCTCGAGAGCTATACCCGCGGCGTCGAGCTCCTCAAGAGCCTGCGCACCCGTCTGTCCGATGCCGAGCAGAAGGTCTCGGTGCTTCTGAAGGACGTCGACGGCAACGACGTGCTCGCTGACGGCGAGGCCGCCAACACCGACGACAGTCTCTCGTTCTAACCATCTCGACCAAATATAATTACCTTGGTCTGTGAGAAAGGAACCTACCATGTGTGATTGCATCTTCTGCAAAATTGCCAACCACGAGATCCCTTCGACCGTTGTCTATGAGGACGACCAGGTCATCGCCTTCGACGACCTCAACCCCCAGGCGCCGGTCCATACGCT
The DNA here is from genome assembly GCA_048291645.1 of Collinsella aerofaciens. Lineage (GTDB taxonomy): Bacteria > Actinomycetota > Coriobacteriia > Coriobacteriales > Coriobacteriaceae > Collinsella > Collinsella aerofaciens_CG. The sequence continues at coordinate 4,171 of DBEZXT010000063.1, forward strand.
CGTGATTCCCAAGAAGCACTACAGTGACATCGCCGACAACGTACCTGCTGAGACCATGGGCGCCATGGCTCACGCCATCCAGGAGGTCGCTAAGGCCAAGGGCCTGGAGGACGGTTTCCGCGTCATCTCCAACAAGGGCGTCAACGCCGGTCAGACCGTCATGCATTTCCATATGCACGTCCTCGGCGGCAAGAACTTGGGTGAGAACCTCATCTGAGGGCGCGTAGGCCGTCGACTTGGCTGCCTTTGGAGTAATCTATGCAGCTTTCTCAACTCGAATACCTTCAAGCGGTAGCGAACTATGGCGGCGTGCGCAAAGCAGCTCGCGCCGTTCATGTGAGTCCGCAGGCCGTTTCGTCGGCAATCAAAAAGTTGGAATCTGAGTATCAGATCGTTTTGCTCAACCGATCGGCGGGGGAGGCTGTTTTGTCTCCGGCGGGCAGAGAATTTGCGCGTCGTGCACGCGTGATCCTGGCACAAGTCGACGATCTCAAAAAGTACGCTCAATCGGGGAACGGCGGTGTTTCGCCCGACGGCCACTTCCGTCTTTACGCCCCCTGTCTTCACGGGCGGGGGCGTCTTTTTTCCGAAAACTGGTACGACTCGTTTGAAAGCTCGCACCCCCAGATTCACCTTGATGTTTGGCATCAGCCAACGGCCACATGCTTTGAATCACTTGTGCTTGGCATTTCGGATGCGGCCATCTCATTTGAGGAACCAAGGGATAGTGTCCTTTCTTCGAAATACTTGGGTGAAAAGGAGCTCAAGGTCCTTTCATGCCCAGCTGGTCATCAATCTGTTGACGCTATGACCATTCGTGAGTTACTGGGCGGCAGGCTCGCTGTTCCCATTAATTTGTCACCCTGTCTCAATGCAATCAATCAATGTCCCGAGGCTCAGCTGGTTAATTTCCGCTTTCGCGATGTCGAATACGGAAACAGGGCGCAGGCTGAGTTTCTTCAAGCCGGGGGATTGATATTGAGTTTTTCTGGCTCTTCTCTCGCATCAGATGGATTGGAAGTGAGCGAGTGCTCCATTGAAGCCTCGCATGACGTAGCCTTGCCCATCTATTTTTGCTATCGACAAAATTCCTGGACCGATCGACACCAGACGGTATTTCTTCATCTATTGCGTCATCTCGCTTCGTGAGGCCATTTGGCCTCGTGCCGTCAAGTGAATGTTGACGCCTTGTAACACATGACTGACGGCTTTGCCCTCATGCTTTTCCAAGATTTCGGTTTGGGTTATTGGCTCTTGGAGGGCGGAGCATGAAAAATCGTACGGTCTTGCTTTATATGATGTTCGTTTTCCTGTCGAACTTCAGCACCATCTTGTATTTCCTAACTGTCTACCTTGAGTTCGTCGGACTTTCGATGGCAGCGATTTCTAGCATGATGATTGCATATCAAGTGAGCAAGTTCATCCTTGAAGTTCCCACTGGCTATATTGCTGATAGGTTTGGACGAAAGACAAGTGGTCTCGTTGGCGTCGTGGGGATGCTTGGATACTATGTCGCCCTGCTTCTCGTCCGTTCTCCTCTGCTTTTAATCGGCGCGTTTGCTCTCAAAGGTTTTGCCGTTGCATGTGTGAGCGGATCCATAGAAGCGATTTACATTGACAGCGTCTCTCAGGACCAGCTCGTAAGACTTAATGTCGTTGAGCGATTTGTTTTCTATGCCTCTTATGCCATCTCCGCTTGCGTGGGCGGTTTCATTTCGTCCGTTGGCGCGTATCTCATTGGGCTTTCGGTCGATATCATCACAATGGTGCTGACATTGGTTGTCGTTGTCTGTATTCCTGAGGCGAGAAGAGAGGGCGCTGCGGTGACACCTGGGCATGGAATGAGCCCGAAGATGATCGGTGCTGCTATTGCGGGTAATGGCATTCTTCGGTCAGCGTTCATCATGGACTGTTCTCAGGCATTTGCTTTTGTCGCCCTGGAAGACTTCTTCTCACTGTTGCTTGCAGGCCGCGGAATGAATGCTGTCGCTTCGGGCGCGACCATTGCGGTCCAGCTTCTTGCCTCCGCCTCCATAGGATTTATTGTGCCCAGTGTGATTGCTCGTGTCGACAAGGGCCGTTTTGCGCGTATTTGCGGCATCATTCGCTTAGTATTGACAGCTTTGTTTTTGATTCCCCTTACTCCGGCTAATTTGATGCCCGTGTTCTATGTGCTGCAGACGGTTGCGTACTCGTTGTTTGCCCCAATCAAATACTCGATTTTTCAAAATGCTGCCGATTCTTCGATGCGCTGTTCACTGATTTCGGTTCAAAGCCAGATGGTGGCGATGGGTGCCATCCTTTTCTATCTGTTCAATGCTGCGTTGAGCAGCATCGCGGACATTCGAGTCATATTGCTTGTTGCGCTCGGGATTTCTTCTCTGGTGTATATCCCCGCGCTCTTTCGTCTTACAAGCCAAAGGCCATGAGTATTTAGGCGCCGATAACTTATATATCAACACAATAAACCCGAGCGCGAGGGCGTTTGGGTTTATTATTGAAGCGTATGTAACCTGGCGGCGCCACACCGCCTGTTAGTAGGGAGACACATGAACGTTCTGGTCGTCAACGCAGGATCTTCGACCCTTAAGTATCAGGTCATCGATACCAAGTCCCACAAGGTGTCCGCAAAGGGCTCCTGCGAGCGCGTCTGCTTTACCGGCGGTACCTTCACCCACGCCGCCAACGGTTCCAAGAAGGTGACCGAGAACATCGAGTTCCCCGACCACAAGGTCGCCATCGAGGTCGTTCTGAAGGACCTCGAGGCCAACGGCGTCAAGATTGAGGGCATTGGTCACCGTATCGTTCAGGGCGGCTGGTACTTTGGCGACTCCTCCCTCGTCGACGAGGACGTTCTCGCCAAGATCCGCGAGGTCGCCCCGCTGGCGCCGCTGCACAACAACCCCGAGGCCAACGTTATCGAGTACTGCCTGGAGCAGTATCCCGACCTGCCCAACGTCACGGTCTACGACACCGCTTTCCACTTCAACATGCCCGAGGTCGCCAAGACTTACGCCCTGCCCAAGGACGTCTGCGACAAGCTGCACATCCGTAAGTACGGCGCTCACGGCACCAGCTACCGTTACATCTCCAAGAAGGTCGCCGAGATGACCAACGGCGAGGCCCGCAAGGTCGTCGTTTGCCATATCGGCTCCGGCGCTTCCCTGTGCGCCATCGAGGACGGCAAGTGCATGGACACCACCATGGGTCTCACCCCGCTCGACGGCGTCATGATGGGCACTCGCTGCGGCTCCATCGACCCGGCTACCGTGTGCTACCTGCAGCGCGAGGGCGGCTATACCTTCGACGAGGTCGACGAGATGATGAACAAGAAGTCCGGCCTTTTGGCTGTGACCGGTGGCAAGACCAACGACTGCCGCAACGTCGAGGAGCTCGCCGCTGCCGGCGACCCCGAGGCTCAGCTCGCCTTCGACATGTTTGTCTACAAGATTGCCGTCAAGGCTGCCGAGATGGCTACTTCTATGTGCGGTATGGACACCCTGGTCTTCACCGCCGGCATCGGCGAGCACGCTCCGGCGGTCCGCGCCGGCGTTGCCGACCGCCTGGCCTTTATGGGCGTCAAGATGGATCATGCCCGCAACGCCCTGCGTGGTGACGGCGCTTGGTGCCTGTCTGCCAAGGATTCCAAGGTCAAGATCTTCGTCATCCCCACGGACGAGGAGTTCATGATCGCTTCTGACGTCGAGCGCATCGTCAACGGAAAATAATTGCAAGAGGGGAGGGGCTGGACGACCGAGCGCCGTTTGGCCCCTCTTTTGTGCTCGTTGGGCGATATGCTTGATAGCTATTTATCAAGTTGTGATAACTTCTTATTAAAATGCGGCCGCCTTAAGGGGTCTGCGTCGACCGTATTGCACTGCAAAGGAGTCTCATGAACGTACTTGTTGTCAACGCCGGCAGCTCAAGCCTTAAATATCAGCTTTTGGATACCGATACCCGCGAGGTTTTCGCCAAGGGCAACTGCGAACGTATCGGTTCGGACATGGGCATCTTTGGCCACTCCGAGAACGGTGGCGCCAAGCAGACCGAGGAGGTCCCTTTCCCCGATCATCGCTCTGCTATCGCTCGTGTGCTCGAGGAGCTCGAGAAGACCGACTTTACGATTGATGGTATTGGGCATCGTATCGTTCAGGGCGGCTGGCACTTCGATGATTCCGCAGTTGTCGACGACGAGGTTATGGCCAAGATTCTTGAGGTGGCACCACTTGCCCCGCTGCACAACTACGGCGAGGCCGCGGCGATTGAGTACTGCCGTGAGAAGTATCCGGAGCTGCCCAACGTGGCGGTCTTCGATACCTCGTTCCATATGACCATGCCCGAGGTCGCCTATACCTACGCGCTGCCCAAGGACGTGTGCGACAAGTACCACGTGCGCAAGTACGGCGCCCACGGCACGAGCCACCGCTATGAGTGGGTGATGGCCAAGGAGATCCTGGGTTCGCGCTGCCACCGTCTGCTTTCGTGCCATCTGGGTAACGGTGCTTCGCTCGCTGCTATCGAGGACGGCGTGTGCCGCGACACCACGATGGGCCTCACGCCGCTTGACGGTCTGATGATGGGTACCCGCTGCGGTTCCATTGACCCGGCTACCGTATGCTACCTGCAGCGCGAGGGCGGTTACAGCTACCAGGAAGTCGACGACATGATGAACAAGCAGTCCGGCCTGCTTGCTATCTCGGGTATCTCCAACGACGCCCGCGACATCCGCACGCGCGCCTCCGAGGGCGACGAGCGCTGCCTGCTCGCCTTCGATATGTTCGCCTACAAGGCCATGCAGCAGGCCGGTTCCATGATCGCCTCCATGGCGGGCGTGGACACCATCACCTTTACCGCCGGCATTGGCGAGAACGACTGGTCGATTCGCAAGGCCTTCTGCGACTGCTTTGAGTGGCTGGGCGTGCGCATCGACAACAACAAGAACCGCGAGGCCGTGGGCAATGGCCCGCAGGTCATCAGTGCCGCCGGTTCCTCCGTCACGGTCATGGTCATCCCCACCGACGAGGAATACATGATCGCCCACGACGTCGAGCGTCTGACCAAGAACAACTAACGCACGCATTTTCAAGTAAACGAAAGGCCTCCAGAGCAACAGCTCCGGAGGCCTTTTTGCTAGCAAGTGGAAATCCGAGTCCCAAAGTGATCGCCACCAGCAACGTCTGCACTTTCAGCAACGACACCCATCCGTTCAGATTTTCAGACCCAGCTCGTAGCCAAGCCGCCGTCCACTCCAGATGCCCTGATTGCAACGTAGCGGCAGGGACCCTACAGGGTAAAGCTCTGAAAACTATCCGCAGGACGCATGAAACCCCCGCCGCACGAAGTGCGCAGCGGGGGTTTCATGCATGTCCGAGGACGTTTTCAGAGCTTTACCCTGTAGGGCCCCGAGGGGATATGTCAGCTACTCAGCCATCTGAGCCTGGACGGCGGTGATGGCCACGACACCCACGATGTCGTCGGCAGAGCAGCCGCGCGACAGGTCGTTGACCGGCTTGGCGATGCCCTGCAGGATGGGGCCGTAAGCGTCGGCGCCGGCGAAGCGCTGGACCAGCTTGTAGCCGATGTTGCCGGCCTCGAGGTCGGGGAACACGAGCACGTTGGCCTTACCGGCGACGGAGGAGCCGGGAGCCTTGAGCTGGGCGACGGTGGGGACAATAGCGGCGTCGAGCTGCAGGTCGCCATCGATGGCGAGCTCGGGAGCCTTCTCCTTGCAGAACTTCACGGCCTCTTGGACCTTCTTGGCGACCTCGCCGCCAGCGGAGCCCATGGTGGAGTAGGAGAGCATGGCCACGTGCGGCTCAACATTGCCCATGAAGGTGGACCAGGAGTGAGCGGAGGCGATGGCGATCTCGGAGAGCTCGTCGGAGGACGGGTTGATGTTGAGGCCGCAGTCGGCGAAGATCAGCGTGCCGTCGGTGCCGAACTGCGGGGTATCGGTGCACATCACGAAGAAGGCCGAGACCAGCTTGGTGCCCGGGGCGGTCTTGAGGATCTGAAGCGCAGGGCGCAGAGTGTCGGCAGTGGAGTGGCAGGCACCGGAGACCAGGCCGTCGGCATCGCCCATCTTGACCATCATGGTGCCAAAGTAGGTGGCGTCCATCACCTGGGCGCGAGCCTGCTCGATGGTGACGCCCTTCTTGGCGCGGAGCTCGGCAAACTTCTGCGCGTACTCCTCGTGCTTCTCGGCATTGCGCGGGTCGATGACGGTGGCGCCGGGAACGTTGATCTCGTCGGGGTTGCCCAGGATGACAATCTTTGCCAGACCCTCCTCGATGATCTTGGTGGCCGCGACGATGGTGCGCGGATCTTCGCCCTCGGGCAGGACGATCGTCTTAAGGTCGGCCTTGGCGGCAGACTTCATACGGTTAAGGAAATCGCTCATGTTACTCCTTACAAGCGTTTCGCTAAGCTCCAGGCGCCCGGCTGTTCACGAATAAACCCGCTGCTAGCGGGTTTACCTTTCAATTATGTACGCCGCGGTGCTTGAGCTTTCCTTGTGTGGCAAGCTCATTATAGGACGCATTAGCGCTATAATCGCTCTGATAAATATGTCTCGAAGAATGTTCGAGAAAAGCCCAGCTAATGAGCCCGTGGCTTTTGACAAGGAGTATCGATGCAGATTACCTCAGGCCTGCCTGAAGGCTTTAACGCCGGCGCGTACGACATGATTGTCGTCGGTGCTGGATATGCCGGCGCCGTTTGTGCCCGCCGTCTTGCCGAGACCATCGGCTATCGTGTTGCCGTTTTGGAGCGCCGTAGCCACATTGCGGGCAATGCCTATGACTGCACTGACGAGGCCGGAATCCTGATCCACGAGTACGGTCCGCATATCTATCACACCTTTAACGAGCGCGTGCACAATTTCCTGTCGCGCTTTACCAAGTGGACGGATTATCAGCACAAGGTGCTCGCCAACATCAACGGTACCCTTATGCCCGTGCCCTTCAACCATGCGAGTCTCAAGCTCGCCTTTGGTGACGAGCGCGGCGAGGAGCTGTATCAGAAGCTCGTGGAGACCTTTGGCAAGGATGTCAAGGTGCCCATTATGGAGCTGCGTAAGAAGAACGACCCCGACTTGGCCGAGGTCGCCGATTACGTCTACGAGAACGTCTTTTTGCATTACACCATGAAGCAGTGGGGCCAGACGCCCGATCAGATCGACCCCTCGATCACCGGCCGCGTTCCCGTCTTTGTGGGCGATGATGACCGCTACTTCCCGCAAGCTCCCTTCCAGGGCATGCCGCAGGAGGGCTACACGGCGCTCTTTGAGCACATGCTCGACCACGACCTGATCGACGTGTTCTGCGACGTGGACGCCCGCGATCTCTTTGAGATCGACGAGACTACCGTCAAGATCGACGGCAAAGTCTATGGTGGCGAGATCGTCTACACCGGTCCGCTCGATGAGCTGTTCAATCTCGATCTGGGCGCGCTGCCGTACCGTACGCTCGACATGAAGTTCGAGACGCTCGATATGGACCAGTTCCAGCCCGTGGGCACCGTCAACTACACCACGAGCGAGGACTACACGCGCATCACCGAGTTCAAGAACATGACTGGGCAGGTCCTGCCCGGCAAGACCACCATCATGAAGGAGTACTCCAAGGCCTATACGCCCGACTCGGGCGAGACGCCGTACTACGCCATTCTTGAGCCCGAGAACCGTGAGCTCTATGAGCGCTATCTTGAGCGCGTCCAGAACCTGACGAACTTCCACCCGGTGGGTCGTCTGGCCGAGTATCGTTACTACGATATGGACGCCGTGACCAATTCCGCCCTCGATCTTTCGGATGAGATTATCGCCTGCCATGCATAAAGTCATAACATTCGGTATTCCCTCGTATAACGCCGCCAAGGACATGGACCATTGCATCACCTCCATCTTGGAGGGGAGCAATTACGCCACCGATATCGAGATTATCGTGGTGGACGACGGCTCCAAGGACGAGACGGCCGCCAAGGCCGACGAGTGGGAGGCCCGTTATCCTGGAATCATCCGCGCGGTGCACCAGGAGAATGGCGGTCACGGTATTGCCGTCCTTTCGGGTCTGCGCGAGGCGCAGGGCACCTACTACAAGGTTGTCGACTCGGACGACTGGCTTGACGGCGCTGCCCTTTCGACCATGCTGTCGATTCTGCGTGGCTTTGAGGAGCGCGACCAGCGCGTTGACCTGTTTATCTCGAACTACGTGTACGAGAAGGTTTACGAGGGGACGCATACCGCTATTGGCTACAAATTTGCCCTGCCGCGCAAAAAGATCTTTTCTTGGGATCAGATCGGTCATTTCCGCCTGGACCAGAACCTACTCATGCACAGCCTGTGCTATCGCACGGATGTGCTGCGCGAGTCCAACCTTCCCATGCCGCCGCACACGTTCTATGTGGACAACATCTACGCCTACGTGCCGCTGCCGCGTTGCAAGACCATGTACTACGCCGACATCGACCTCTACCGCTACTTTATCGGTCGCGAAGGTCAGAGCGTCAACGAGGCAACGATGGTCAAGCGTCTGGACCAGCAGTTCCGTGTTACGCGTATCATGATGGAGTCGTACCACCTGTACAGCGATGTTGAGTCGTCGCGCCTGCGTTCGTACATGATGGGCTACTTCACCATGATGATGGCGATCTGCTCGGTGCTCACCAAGCTTTCCGAGGAAGATTGCGCCGACGAGCGCCTAAAGACGCTGTGGAATGATTTGAAGGCCTACGACGAGCGCATGTATCGTCGTGCCCGTTACGGCGTGGTCGGGTTCTTCACCAATCTGCGCGGACGGGCGGGAGACAAAACCACACTCGGCCTATACCGTCTTGCCTCAAAGATCTTCAAATTCAACTAGCTGCTGAGTAATCGCTGCTGATAGGTTGACTGGGCCCCTTGGCCCTTAGTTTGCTACTGCGAACAGTCCTGCTCGCAGTAGCAAACTAAGGGCCAAGGGGCCTCTGCTATAAGAATCGATTGTCAGGTTAGGCTACTTCGCGGCGCCGGGGATGCCGTGGGAGGTTTTGGCGGTTTTGGCTCCGTTTACGATGGCGGTCTGTAGGGCCCTTACGGCGAGCATGCCCAGCAGGTCTAGGGGAACGGCGACGCTTGCCTGGGCGCCCAGTTTGCCGCTGGCGAGGGTGTAGATGGTGTCGCCGTCGTTGGTGGTGTGTGTGGGGCGGATGGCGTGTGCGTAGGCGTCTGCGGCCATCTGGGAGACCTTGGTGGCTTGTGCCTTAGTGAGTTCCACGTTGGTGATGATGCAGCTGATGGTGGTGTTGGTGCGGTCGAGCGGCATCTGCATGGATCCGGCGGCGGCAAAGGCTGCGAGTTCCATGTCGACGATTTGGTCACTATCGGCTGCGGCGCGCATGCCGGCAACCCACTCGCCGGTGAAGGGGTCGACAACGTTGCCGCAGGCGTTGACCGAGACCACGGCGCCCACCTTGATGGGGCCGAGAGCCAAAGCGGCAGCGCCAAGGCCGGCCTTCATGCAGGTAGCAGGGCCCATGAGCTTACCCACGGTAGCGCCCGTGCCGGCGCCCACGTTGCCCTGTTCGAGCTTGGTGGGGGTGTTGTCGAGTGCTTCGCGCACGGCGGCGATGCCGGCCTCAATGTCGGGGCGAACGATGGGGTTACCAAAGGCGAGGTCGAAGATACAGCTGGAGCACACGATGGGCACCTGCGTGGGGCCGACGGGAAGGCCGATGCCGCGGCTCTCAAGCTCGCGAGCGACGCCGCTTGCAGCCTCGAGGCCAAAGGCCGATCCACCCGAAAGGCAGACGGCGTGGACCTTGTCGACGGTGTTCTCGGGTCGCAGCAGGTCGGTTTCGCGCGATGCTGGAGCACCGCCGCGAACGTCAACGCCGCCGGTGGCGCCCTCGGGTGCCACGATTACGGTGCAACCGGTGCCGGCCTCCTCGTCCGTATAGTTGCCATAGCAAAAGCCATCGACATCGCAGACGTCAATGGCCTCGAGCAGTGTATCCATGTTTAACTCCTATCGGTTTTCCGCCGCGCCTTGTGCCCGGTCGGGATCCGTACGGTACGCCAAAATTGTAGGCGCTGGGGAATACCCAGCGCCAGATGCAATTACGAGAGTTTTTGAATCGCGCGCGCGACGCGGGCGATGGGTAGGCCCACCACGTTATAGAAGTCGCCCGAAATATCGTGCACGAGCATGCGTCCGCCTGTGCCCTGAATGCCGTAGGCGCCGGCCTTGTCCATGGGCTCACCCGAGGCGACGTAGCGCTCGATCTGCTCGTCGGTGAGCTCGTAGAACGTCACGTCGGTCACATCGACAAAGGACAGGCTCTCGGCGGCATGCGGGGCGGCCGTATTGCCTGCCTTAACGATGCAGACGCCGGTTGCGACCTGGTGCGTGCGGCCCGAAAGCTCACGGAGCATGGTGCGCGCCTCGTCCTCGGTTGCCGGCTTGCCCAGAATCTTGCCGTCAAAGGTGACGATGGTGTCGGCCGCGACCGTTAGCTCATTGGGCTCGGCATGCTCGGCGGCAACGGCGGCGGCTTTTGCGCGTGCTAAGCGTTCAACGAGCGTAAGCGGGGCCTCGCCATCAAACGGCGTTTCGTCGATATCGGCAGGAATGATGCGAATGTCATAGTCCGCCTCGCGCATCAACTCGATGCGGCGCGGTGATTGCGAAGCCAAAATCATAGCTGAATGCCCTCGGCGACTTTCTCGACGGCCTTGTCGCCGGCGAGCGTGCGCAGCAGCTCAAGCGCAAAGGGGAGCGACTGGGCCATGCCGCTAGCGGTGATGATGTTGCCGTCTTGCGTAACCTTCTCGCCGGTATAGGCGCCTTCGGGGAAGCTTTTCTCAAAGCCAGGGAAGCACGTGGCGTGGCGCCCCTCGAGCAGGTCGAGCTCGCCCAGGATAAACGGGGCGGCGCAGATGGCGGCGACGTGCTTGGTCGCGGCGAACTCGCAGACCACGTCGCAGACGCGCTGATCGGCGCGCAGGTTGGTGGCACCGGGTAGGCCGCCGGGCAGCACGACGCAGTCGTACTCGTCAAAGTTGATCTCATCAAAGAGCGCATCGCAGGTCACGGGGATCTGCAGCGAGCTTACGACCTCACGCGTGGGCATAATCGAGACGAGCGTGGCACGCACGCCGCCGCGACGCATGACATCGACCATGGTCAAGCACTCAATAGTTTCAAAGCCATCGGCGGCGAGAACGGCAACGCTGGGCATGAGGGTTCCTTTCATAGGCGGCATACAATTAGCCGTCTTATACCCCGAAGACCTCCGCTTGCCACGCTCGATTTCCCAATGATTTTCTGAGCAATGATTAAGCGGCTAGTTGCGCCTAAGGTGGACGACGGTCTCGCAGTGGAAGGTTTGTGGGAACAGGTCGACTGGCGTGATCTTTACGGGGGAGAAGGTGCCTTCTTCGACAAAGCGTTTGAGATCGCGCGCCAGGGTGGCCGGGTCGCAGCTCACGTAGGCGACATCGCGGGCACTCGTGCTGGCGATAAGGCCGATCGCCTCGGGGGCGAGGCCTGCGCGCGGCGGGTCGACCACCAAGATGTCGGCATCCTGGTCGGGGAACTCGCGCACCGCGTCTCCGCCAATGACGTCGACGTTATCAAGCTTGTTGATTTCCAGGTTACGGCGTAGATCGCGCACGGCGGGGCCGTAGGCCTCGACGGCAGCGACAAAGTCGCAGCGGCGGGTGAGCGGCAGGGTAAAGGTGCCGGCACCGCAGTACAGGTCCACGGCAAGCTCGTCTTCCTGTGGGTCGAGCGCTTCCATGACAAGCTCGATCAAAATCTCGGCACCCTTGGTGTTGACCTGGAAAAAAGACGGGGCAGACAAGCGCATCTGACCCTCGGCGATATTCTCGGTCCATGAGCCCTCTCCGGCGAGCATTTCGACCTTGCAGACACGGCGGGCCTTCTTTTCGCCCTTGCTCATCACGCGCACGATGCTCGTGGGATGAGCGGCGTCTGCCAGAACGCGGGAGACCTGCGAGCGCGGGAAGGAGCCCGTAGGCGTCCAGAGAGCGACCTCGAGCGCCTTGGTGCGGCGCGAGGCGCGAATGCCCACGCGCTCGAGGCCCAGGTCGTGGCTGCCGCTCAGATAGTTGAGCGCGCCGACGACCGATTTGAGCGCCTTCGGGAAGCGCTTATCGAACAGCGGGCACGTATCGACGGTCACGATTTTGCTGGGGTCGACACCGTGCATGCCGAGGCGCACGCGACCGTTGACGACGGTCGGTTCGAGCTCGATTTTATTGCGGTAGCCCCAGTCGTCCTTGGTGTGGCAGATGGGCTGTACCAACTCATCTGCCAGCTCAGGAGCGAACTTGCCGATGCGCTCGAGCGTGGAGCGCAGGTTTTGCTCCTTGGCGGCGAGCTGTGCCGTGCGTGAGAGATTGCCCCACGAGCAGCCGCCGCAGATGCCCACGAAGGGGCAGGGAGGCTGAATGCGATTGGGGCTTGGCTCCAGAATCTCGGTGGTGCGGGCGCGCATGAATGACTTGCCGTCCTGTACGACCTCGGCCTCGACGGTGTCGCCTGCCACGGCACCCTGCACAAAGACGGCCTTGCCGTTGTCGGCGTGCGCCAGCCCGTCGGCGCCGTAGGTCATCGATTCTATAGTGAGCTTCATATTCCTGCCTGTCATTCGCGTTGTTGTTCGCACCATGGTAGCAGGGAAAAGCGCCCCGCATCCGAGGCTTTCCTCAAATGCGGGGCGCTTCTACAAACTGCTTCTACAAACGACTATTTCGTCTTGCCGGTAATGAGCGTCTTAAGACCCAGGCCGATCAGACCCAGGCCCATGCGCACGCGGCCGGGGCGATGGCGCTCGATGGCCTTGGTCTTGCCAGCGGGCTTATCGCGACGGGCGCTCGTCTCGGGTGCGGGCTTGGTGACCTGCGGATCGGGCTGAGGTGCAGGTGCAGGCTCGGGCTCAATGACGGTCGCCTGGACCTCTTGGACCTTGGGTGCTACTGGCTGCGGCTCGGCCTCGGAGGCAGGTTCCGCCTCAATGACGGGCTCGGGCGCGGCCTCGGCGTTGCGATAGGCACGCTCCAGTAGAGCTTCCTGCGAGTTGAAGGGTTTCTCACCCTCTGCACACTCCACGGGGACCCAGGTGCCGTCGCTCGTGAGGCTGCGGGCCTTCACGTTGTCCTGCAGCTGCATGCCCATGTACTCGTGTACCAGGGCGCGGCAGGTGGGGTCGAGCACGGGGAAGGCGATCTCCACGCGGTGCTCGGTGTTGCGTGTCATCATGTCTGCCGAGCTCAGGTAAATCATGTCCGAGTCCACGCCAAAAGCGTAAACACGGGCGTGCTCCAAAAAGCGTCCGACGATGGAGCGGACATGCACGTTCTCGGTCTTGCCCGGAACACCGGGCTTGAGGCACGAGATGCCGCGGATGATCATGTCTACGCGCACGCCGGCACACGATGCCTCGGCGATCTTGTCGATAACCTCGCGGTCGGTCAGCGAGTTGAGCTTAAAGAACACGCGGGCGGGCTCGCCGGCAAGGGCGCGCTGGATCTCGCGGTCAAGCCCGCGCATGATGAGCGGTTTCAGTCCGACGGGCGCCACACCCAGGAAGCGGTAGTCGCCGCGCAGGTTGCCCAGCGACAGATTGCGGAAGAACAGGTTGGCGTCTTCACCGATGCCGGGATGGGCCGTCATGAGCATAAAGTCGCTGTAGAGTTTGGCCGTCTTCTCGTTAAAGTTGCCGGTGCCCAAAAGCGTGAGGCGGGTGAGCGCCATACCCTCGCGATAGGTGAGCTGGCAGATCTTTGAGTGGCATTTAAAGCCCTCGGAACCATAGATGACGGTGCAGCCCGCTTCTTCCAGACGCTCGGCCCACTCGATGTTGTTCTGCTCGTCAAAGCGTGCGCGGAGCTCCATGAGCACCGTGACCTCTTTGCCGTTCTCGGCAGCATCGATCAGCGACTCGCACAGGCGGCTCTGCTTGGCCACGCGGTAGAGCGTGATGCGCAGCGAGATGCACTCGGGGTCATAGGCGGCCTCGTGCACCAGGTCCAAGAACGGGTTCATGGCCTCGTAGGGATAAAAGAGCAGCTTGTCGTGCTGCAGCACCTGCTCGCGGATGGAGCGGGTCATGTCGATGTTGGGATTGGGCTGCGGCCTAAACGGCGTAAAGAGCAGCTCGTTGCGCAGGTGCTCGGGAATCTTGCCCTCAATGCCGAAGACGTAGCCCAGGTTGAGCGGGATATCGCAGGTAAAGACAGAGCGGCGCGAAAGCTCGAGCGCCTTGCGGATAGTCTTGAGCGTTGCCTTCTCGAGCGACCCCGAGACTGCGAGCACTACCGGCTGCAGGCGCAGGCGCTTCTTGAGGATGCGCTTCATGTGCTGGCGGTAGTCCTCTTCCTCTTCGACGCCCTCGCCGTCCGGATCGATGTCGGCGTTGCGGGTGACGCGGATCAGCGCACGATCCAGCGGCTTATAGGAGCCAAAGCAGCTGTCCAAGCAGGCGAGGATGACGTCCTCGAGCAAGATGTAGGAGTAGGTGCCGGTGGGCGAGGGGATCTCGACCACGCGGTTCATCGAGGCGGGAATCTCGATAAGGCCCAGCAGGCTCTCCTCGTCGGTGGCGCCGTCCAGACCACAGGCCAGATAGAGCGCGCCATTGCGCAGGTTGGGGAAGGGGTGGCGCGGATCGATGACCAGCGGCGAGATGACCGGCGACACGTAGGCCTGAAAGTAGCGGGTTACAAAGGTGCGCTCCTCGGGCGTAAGCGAATCGATGCGGGCGCGGTGAACGCCCAAGGTGTCGAGCTTGCCCTCGATGCTCTTAAAGATGGACTCCCAACGGGTAAGGAGCCCGGGCATTTCGGCCATGACAGCATCGACCTGTTCGGAGGCGGTCATATTGCTCTTGTTGTCGACAGGTTGTTTTTTGAGCTCCGCCAGATCGGACAGGCCGCCCACGCGCACCATAAGGAACTCGTCGAGGTTGGACTCGAAGATCGAGACGAACTTTAGTCGCTCGAATAACGGAACGGTTTCGTCGAAGGCTTCGTCGAGCACGCGGTTGTCAAAGCGTAGCCAGCTGAGCTCTCGGTTTTGCGTGTACGAGAAGTCGCGCGGCGGTTTGCGCAGCTTTGCGGCGGCTTGCTTCTTTTCGATTTTGCTCGGCATATGCATCTGTCCGTTCAGTCCCCACAAGGGACGGTAGCCTAACACTAATCACTATTATCTCAATTTAGTCGACCTGTAGCACGGACGCATCGCGCGAACGGTATCTTTACCTACTTCTTACGCTGCCAAGGCATGCAACTAACTGCCCAACTCGTTTGGAAACAATCTATATCCATACTCAACTGGTGAGGATGTATGAATAAGAATGATTGCGAGCTGAATATAATCGAATCCAAATTGAATCATGGACAAACGACATATATATGCAGAAAACCGTTTTAGCTATGCAATTCCTAAACATGAAAATATTTGTGCAATCTAGCTTAATTCCTTAGAAAAAAGAACATTTACCTTTGAAAACCTGCTTTAGAGAACCGAAGTGCATCATGGGGGAATCATATGCGATATACCGTTCATCGCACTTTGCTGACCGTTCGGGGGCGAGGTGGAATTGCAGGTGGTTTTTGGATATAACTAGAGCTGTCAGCAAGCAGCGTCCCATACGGAGGGGCGCTGATACATTCGGCCAGTAAGGCCCGAAAGAAAGGTAGGAGGCCATGACGAAAGGTCTGCACGTGCCTTCCGAGATCGGCAAGCTCAGGAAGGTCTGCCTGCACCGTCCCGGCGACGAGCTCCTCAACCTGCCGCCCGACGAGCTCGAGCGACTCCTGTT
>DBEZXT010000064.1:0-3834 GCA_048291645.1 Collinsella aerofaciens
TAGACTTCTCATTGCTATAATCGCCCACCGCTCAAGATAATCGGAGAGGTTTTCCTATATGGCTCAAACAAAGCAAGGTGGTATCGCACTCAGGCAGTGGCTCCCGCTTATCGGGCTCGCCTGTTGCGCGTTCGTGTTCAATACGTCGGAGTTTATGCCCATCGGCCTTCTGACTGATATCGCCGCATCGTTCTCGCTCACCGAGGCCCAGGCAGGCATCATGATCTCGGTCTACGCCTGGGGCGTCATGCTGCTGTCACTGCCGCTTATGGTGTTTGCCTCGCGCTTTGAGTTCAAGCGTATGCTGCTCGGCGTGCTCGCCGTGTTTTCTCTGGGTCAGTTCCTGTCCGCTGTGGCACCGACATATCCTATCCTGGTTTGCGCACGCCTGGTGGTCGCCTGCGCGCATGCCGTGTTCTGGTCAGTCGCCTCGATTATGGCCTCGCGCCTGGTCGACACCCGCCACGGGGCGCTCGCCATCAGCATGATCGCCACGGGCTCGTCCATCGCGCAGATCTTTGGCCTGCCGATCGGCCGCGCCATCGGGCTGGCTGTGGGCTGGCGCATGACATTCGCCGTGGTCGGGGCCTTCTCCGCCGCCGCGGTGGTGTACCAGGCCGCGGTGTTCCCGGCCATGCCGGCGAGCGAGCGCTTTACCGTCAAACAACTGCCCGAGCTGCTCAAGAACCCGTTCCTGATCGCGCTCTACGCAGTCACGGTCTTTATGGCGACCGGCTATTACGCAAGCTACAGCTATATCGAGCCCTTTCTGGCGCAGGTCGCGCACGTCGACGCGGGCGCCATCACCATGACGCTGACGGCGTTTGGCTGCTCTGGTCTGGTGGGCAGCTGGCTGTTCGGCCGCCTGTTCGATGGGCACCGGTTCCCGTTCTTGGCTATTACGCTCTCCGGCGTGCCGGCGGCCCTGCTGCTCATGGGTCCGGCCACATCGTCGCTCGTGGCAGTGCTTGCCGTCTGCGCGCTGTGGGGCTGCTGCGCCACAGCCTTTAACGTGGCGTTTCAGGCCGAGCTCATCAAGTACACGCCGGCGGACTCGTCGGCCGTCGCCATGTCGATCTTCTCGGGCCTGTTTAATCTGGGTATTGGCACAGGTACCGCGATCGGCGGAGCCGTGGTTTCGGGCCCCGGTATCGCCTGGATCGGCTTCGCGGGCGGGTCAATTGCGGTCGTGGGCGTTATCCTCGCCATCACGGTGATGTTCCCAGCCATCCGTCGCGCAAAGCCTATCGCCTAATCACGTTCCCTCATCAGTTGCGGTGGAATAGTTCCTGTTTAAGGCCTCTGAAGGCCCAAGCAGGAACTATTCCACCGCAACTTATTTTGGGGAAGAGGATACAAGCCGGGCATACAATGGATGTCGTTGTGTTGAGCTTACCGGGAGGTTGCTATGTGGGCATACGAGACGACGTTCTATCAGATCTATCCGCTGGGCTTCTGCGGAGCTCCGCGCGAAAACGCCGCGCCCGTTGCCGAGGATGAGCTTACCCAGGCCGCCAACGTTGCTCCTAACCCCGATGCGCCCATCATGAAGATCGCCCAGTGGGCCGACTACCTGCAGGAACTCGGCGTTGGCGCCGTGCTCATCAACCCGCCGCTTGAGTCCGATAGCCATGGCTACGACACGCGCAGTCTGCGCCATATCGACCGCCGCCTGGGTGGGGATGCCGACTTTGCCGCCGTGTGCGAGACGCTGCACGCCCATGGCATCCGCGTGGTGCTCGATGCCGTCTTCAACCACGTCGGTCGCGGCTTTTGGGCCTTCCGCGATGTGCAGGAGCGCAAGTGGGACTCGCCCTACAAGGACTGGTTCCACATCAGCTTTGACGGCGATTCTTGCTATGGCGACGGCTTTTGGTACGAGGGCTGGGAAGGCCATTTTGAGCTTGTGAAGCTCAACCTGCAAAATCCCGCTGTGGTCGATTACCTGCTCGAGTCCGTGCGCCGTTGGGCCGACGTCTTTGGCGTCGACGGCCTGCGCCTGGACGTTGCCTATATGCTTGACCGCGACTTTATGCGCCGCCTACACTCCTTTACCCGTGAGCTCAAGCCCGGCTTTGTGCTCATCGGCGAGACGCTTCACGGCGACTACAACCAGATCGTCAACGACGAGATGCTCGACTCCTGCACCAACTACGAGTGCTACAAGGGCCTGTACTCCAGCTTTAACTCGGTCAACATGTTCGAGATCGCCCATTCGCTGCACCGTCAGTTTGGCGGCGACCCCTGGTGCATCTACCGCGGCAAACATCTGCTGTCGTTTGTCGACAACCACGATGTGCCGCGCCTGGCAAGCATCCTCACCGACAAGTCCTGTCTGCGTCCCGCCTACGGCATGCTCTTTGGCATGCCGGGCATCCCGTGCGTCTACTATGGCAGCGAGTGGGGAATTGCTGGCGAAAAGGGCGGCCCCGATGGCGACTGGGCGCTGCGCCCTGCGCTCGATGAGCCTGCGCCCAATGAGCTGACGGCGTTCATCACGCAGCTCGCACACCTTCGTTCGGCCGACGACGCGGCGGCCCGTGCTCTCAACTACGGTGCCTATCGCAACGTGGTGATCCAGAACAAGCAGCTGCTGTTCGAGCGCGCCTGCGACGACGCGACGGTGCTCGTGACGGTCAATGCCGTGAACGAGCCCTATACCTTTGGAGCCGGCGAACTCAACGGCTCCTTCGTCGACCTGCTTGCCGACGATGCGCCCACGGTCGAGCTGACAGGCTCCCTTGAACTTGCGCCCTATGAGGTGCGTTATCTGCTGAGGGCCTAATTCATGACTGCGCCGGACGAGGGCTATCAGCATATTGAGCATGGGTTTGAGCCCGTGTTTGACGAGCGCTCGCGCGTTTTGGTGCTGGGGTCGTTTCCCTCGGTGCTCTCGCGTGCCAATGCCTTCTACTATGGCAATCCGCAGAACCGCTTTTGGCGCGTGATGGCCGCGTGCCTTGGTGCGCCCGTGCCGCCCAACGAGGGAGACTCTTTGGCGAGCGGCGAGCCCGTGACGCTTGACGCCTCGATTGCCGCCAAGCGGGCTATGCTGCTGAACGGCGGCGTGGCCCTGTGGGACGTGATCGAGAGCTGCGACATTAAGGGCTCGAGCGATGCGAGCATTCGTAACGTTGTGCCGGCACATATCGAGCGCATTACCGGCGCAGCTCCCATTGAGCAGGTGATATGCAACGGTGGTACAGCTGGCCGGCTCTACAAGCGCTATCTACAAGAGCGCACCGGGCTGCCGGCCATCGTTCTGCCGTCGACAAGTCCCGCCAATGCGGCGTGGCGTCTGGAACGCCTTGTCGAGCGCTGGAGTGAAGCCGTTGATTGGCAGGCTTTTTCGATTTAGCAGTTTGAGTGCTCGGCAAGATGCCTCATAACGGCGTGCCAGATCGGTGTGGGCAGCGCAGACGTGGCGCGCACCATGCCGTCGGTGTCGACGCCACCCGTTGCGGCGCCACCGAGCTTCTGCGCGTGTTCGACGGAACACCCCATGCGAACGGCGCCCACGAGCTTGTCCATGGCCTCCGAAAACGGTCGCCGCAAGAGTCCCATGCGCGGGGAGCGACGAAGCGCTGCGATGCCGCTGCCGGCGCAGATGGCAACGCCGCCACACCACAATTGGTCATGGCGCTCACATGCCTTGTGCAGGCGAACGGCGGTCCCACGCGCCTGCTCAGTGCTCTCTTGTGCGGCTCGAATCGCGGCATAGACGCGCGTTCCCGTACCGCCAAAGCGCTCAAGCGCCTGCTCGATGGCTGTCAACGTCTCATCGTCAGCCACATCTTCAATGGCCAGCACGATGCCATCGGCAACGCTGCCGGC
>DBEZXT010000065.1:0-15997 GCA_048291645.1 Collinsella aerofaciens
CAACTAAGGTGGGCGAAATTTTCGATGTAATCGGGCCGTATCTGGTTGGCTAGGCGAGTCGCTGGATTGGCTTTCCGGTTAGTGCGATTGGCGGATTGTACTGCGCTATTGCGAGTCCGGTGCGTAGGAGAAGTGCGGGGAAAATCGAAACTCGCCGAGCGCACACCGATTTTTGCCAACAAAACTGCAGGTCGCGGATGCTCAAAACAGGGGCCTGTTTGACAGATCTCGGTTTTTCACCGCACTTCTGGATTGGGTGCTCATTTAGCACTCTCGATGTCCCCACATCCCCTAAAAAAGTTCTTAAAACAGCCTTAAAGGCGCCTTGGCTCGCGTTGACAGCGTACAATACGCATGTTTGACTATGACAAATGTGGAATTAAGGGGAGGGGTGCGCCATGGAGGTGCTGGTTGTTGGCAACACCGCATATGTTGACGATGACTTTTGTGCCAAGGCGTTCCCCGGGGACCATGTCCAGGTCGTCGCTGCCGCGGAAGCGCGCCGCGACGAGTCATCGCCCCATGCCTCGTGGAAAGAGCTTCTGCAACACCTGGATCAGGCCTACGAGTTCGACCGCGTGGTCTACCTATCCAATTACCTTACCCCACATACCGATACCGTGGGCGATATCGAGACGCTGCGCTCGGTCTTTCGTGCGTGCGCGGGTCGCCGGGTCCAACTGCTGTATATAGCAGGTCCCGCAGGTGCTGAGGGTGCCGCCGATGCCGCGGGGCGAACGGGCAAGGGTATTATCGCGCACGCAGCCAACGACCTGTGCCGCTACTACGCTGCTCGCGAGGGCGTTCAGACCAAGATCCTGCGCGTGCCGTTCCTGTATACCGCGTCTGCCGCGCTGGAGGACCCGTTTTTGGTGCCGCTGTTCGACGCGTGCTCAACCGGATCGGTCGCTCTGCAGGGCGCGCAGGATGCGGCGTTTCCCCTGCTGTGTGCCGAGGAGCTTGCGGTGCTGGTACGCCGTATCTTCGATAGCTGGGATGGTAACTATGAGACGCTCGACGTAGCCGATACCTTCCATCACACGGCGGGTGAGGTGGGCGACGCCCTCAAGGCGCTGTTCCCCGGCCTTGCCGTTGCCTATGGCGTTTCTGCCGGCTACGCCCTGCCCGCCAGCGACGTCTCTCGCGTGCGCTATGGCTGGTTTCAGCGCTATGACTTGCTGCGCGATCTCTCGACCATTCAAGCGCGTTGGGATGCTGGCCGCGCAAAGAAGGTCAACCCCTTGCGCGCCGCCATCGACCGCATCCAGATGCGCACGCTGCCTATTAAATGCCTGGAGACGGCAGCCGCCTGGGTCCTGTTCGAGGTGCTGGAGCATCTGTTCTCACAATCGGCCCAGCTCAACGTGCTCGATTATCGCCTGCTCTACGTGGTGTTGATCGGCACGCTGTATGGCTTGGACTTTGGCCTGGTTGCGGCGCTGCTGGCGTCGGTGGGTTTGGCCGCGAGCTACTTTACCCAGTATGGCTATACCTTCCAGGGTCTCTTTTACGAGCCGTCTAACTGGCTGCCGTTTATTGCGTACTTTGTTGTGGGTGCCGTGTGCGGCTATGTGCAGCTGCGCAACAGCGAAGCCATTAGGGCGGAGCGCGATCAAAACGAGCTCGTGCGCAACCGCAATACGTTCCTTACGCAGCTCTACCACGACGCGATCGAGGACAAGCGCGCGTACAGGCGCCAGATCGTGGGTCGCCACGACAGCTTTGTCAAGATCTTTGCCGTGACGCAGGAGCTCGACGTACTCAACCCTCGCGACATCTATCGCAAGTGTTGCGAGCTTCTGGGCGAGATCCTCGAGAACGATTCGGTGGCGATCTACCATGTTTCGGGCGGGGCATTTGCACGCCTGGTGGCAGCAAGTCCCGCGATTGCCGAAGATGCCGCACGCTCGCTCACGCTTGAGCAGCTTGCACCTCTTTTGGGCGACGGGGGCCGTTCGAACCTGTGGGTGAACCGCGAGCTGACGCCGGGGCTTCCCATGTTTGGATACACGATCGAGCGCGACGGGGCACCCGCCGTGTTGATCTTTGTGCGTCGTGCGGCCGAAAACCAAATGACTCTCTATTATCAAAACCTGTTCCGCATCTTGTGCGGGCTGGTCGAAAGCGCGCTGGGCCGTGCCTTTGACTATGAGGCGGTGGCGCAGGATAAACGCTGCGTTGACGGCACTTGCGTGCTCAAGCAGGCTGCCTTTGGCCAAGAGCTCGCGGCGGAGCAGGCGCTCGCAGATAGCAAGATGGGGAGTTTTTTGCTCCTGCGCGTGGTACCGGGCATGGAGCCTGTCGGCGAGCTGGTGGGCGCAATCGGGTCGGCAATCCGCGAGAGCGACGCGGCGGGCTTGGTCGACGGCGACGTGCTCTACCTGCTTATGCGCCAGGCAAAGGCGTGCGATCTGCCCATTATCCGCGAGCGCCTGAGCGCAAAGCAGATTGCGGTGGAGCCCGTCGATGGCGAGGACATCGTGGCGCTGTTGCAACACATCTCTTACACCGGTGACGGTGAGGGGGGTGCCGCTTGATCTCGCTTGTCGTTGCTGCCGTCTTGCTGCTGATTCATGCGCTGGTTTGCCTGATGCTGTGGACGCTCATGAAGCTGGGCCTGCTGCCGGTGCGCGGGCACATGTTGGCTGTGATAGTGCTGGTGCCGCTGTGGGGCCCGTTGCTGGTGGTTCTGCTATCGGCCCGCAGCGCGGTGTTTGGCGAGGGGCTGAAAGAGTCTGCGCTGGAGTCGCTGCGCTTCAACGACGACCTACATCGCAGTATCCTGGCGCACGACCGTGACGCCGATGCAGGCGTAGTGCCGCTCGAGGAGGCGCTCATCGTCAACGACCCGGCATACCGGCGCCGACTAATGCTCTCCATGCTCACCGAGGAGCCCGACGCGTACCTGGCGCAGCTGCAGGCGGCTAAGCTTAACGACGACGTTGAGGTGGCGCACTATGCCGCGACGGCGGTGGCGCAGATCTCCAAGGAGTCCGACCTTAAACTGCAGCAGCTGGAGCATGCCTTTAAGACGGACCCGAGCGCGAAAAACCTCAACGAATACTGCGATTTTCTTGGTGAATACTTGGGCTCGGGCTTGGCCGAGGGGCGCGTGGCTCAGATTCAGCGCCAACAGTACGCGCGCCTGCTTGCGCGTCGCTGCGAGCGCGAGGACGCCCTTGAGCTGCGCATTCGATATGCGACGGCGCTGGCCGATGTCGGACAGATCGACGAGGCGCAGGCCGTGATCGACCAGCTGGTGCTCGACGTGCCCGAGGAGCAGGAGGTTTGGATGCTTTGCCTGCGCCTGGCCGTGATGCGCCGCGACGGTGACGAGGTTCACCGTGTGATCGATGCGATTGACAAGCAACATGTGTATTTGAGCGCCGACAACCGCGAAAAGATGGCGTTTTGGCGCGACGGGGAGGAGGCCAGATGAGCGTGGTGCACCATATCCGCGACCGTGCAGGCCGCTTTCGTTGGATGGGACTCCTCGTGGTGTGGACGGTCTTTATTGCCATGGCCGCCGTGCTGCTGGTGGAGCGTGCCGGCGTGCAGTACAGTGCGGGTCAGCATAAGCTGGGGATGCTTGCCGCCAACGATGCGGTGCCGGCCTCCTCGGCAATCTTTGGCCAAAAGCCCACGTGCCTGGTTATTTCCGATTCCGATCAAGCTGGCGTCGACGACGTTAAAGACCAGTTCGACCAGATTTTGTTGGACATGAAGATCGTCCATCGCGATGTTGATATTGCCACCGACGGTGCGGACGCGATCCCATCGCTCACGTCGTTTGATCGCGTGATTGTGCTTATGCCCTCGCTTGACGGACTGGGTACGCATCTGACCGATCTGATGAGTTGGGTGAGTGCGGGCGGCTCACTCATGTTGGGCATGACGCCAGATAACTCGAACTACCTGCAGGCTATTGCTTCCAAGCTTGGGATCGAATCGGCCGGATATGACTATGCGAAAGCCGAAAGTATCGTTCCGAGCGAGGACTTTATGTTGGGCGGAGGAGAGCGCTACGAGTTCTCGGATCCCTTCGATTCTTCGCTCTCGGTTTCATTGCGCGATACGGCGCACGTATGGGCAAAGACCGGTGACGCGGGCACGCCGCTCATTTGGTCTAACGATTGCGGCAGTGGTCACACCGTGGTGTGCAACATTGGCATCTACGACAAGGTCATGCGTGGGTTCTATGCTTCGGCCGTAAGCTTGCTGGGCGATGCCACGGCCTATCCGGTCATCAACAGCGCCGTGTTCTATTTGGACGACTTTCCTAGCCCCGTGCCCTCGGGCGATGGTACTTATATCAAGCGTGACTACGGCCTTTCCATTGCCGATTTTTACACCAAGGTCTGGTGGCCCGATCTGCAAAAGCTCGCGCAAAAATACGGCATTCGCTATACCGGCGTGATGATTGAAAACTATGAGGACGCGGTCAACCAGACCGAGCCCGCGCGCCAACCCGATACCACGCAGTTTCGATATTTTGGCGGCATGCTGCTGCAGATGGGCGGCGAGCTGGGCTTTCACGGCTACAACCATCAGCCGCTTGCGCTCTGGGACACCGACTATGGTACGTTGTACGTCTACAAGACCTGGAAGAACAAAGAGACGCTCGTCGCTTCGCTTAACGAACTTATCGCGTTTCAAGACGAGGTCCTGCCCAACGCTCATGGCTCGGTCTACGTGCCACCGTCGAATATCCTTTCGGCCCGCGCGCGCCAGCTTATCGGCACCGACGTGCCGCGCATTAAGACTATTGCCAGTACGTATTTTGAGGATGGCACCGACCTGCCGTACGTGCAGGAGTTTGGCGTGGCGAGCGATGGCATTGTGGAGCAGCCACGTATTGTTTCGGGCGGCATGGTCAACGATTCCTATATGCGTCTGGCAGCCGTGTCCGAACTCAACATGCACTACGTGAGTACGCATTTTATGCACCCGGACGACCTTTTGGACCCCGATCGCGGAGCCAAGGAGGGCTGGGAGGTCTACAAGGGCGGCCTGGTCGACTACCTGGAGTGGCTTACCAAGTCTGCGCCCGACCTGCGCCGCCAGACCGGCTCGGAATGCTCGGGCGCCATTCAGCGCTTTTCGTCGGTTACGGTGAGCGTGGATACCAGTGCGGATGCCTGGACGCTCAGCCTGGGCAATTTCCACGACGAGGCGTGGCTCATGTTCCGCGCCAATAATGGCGAGCCGGGTGCGGTGACGGGTGGCGAACTGACGCACCTTACGGGCGATCTGTATCTGCTCAAGGCAAATGATAATACCCTGACGATCGAGCGCAAGGAGGGTGGCGACAGATGAGAATCTGCTTGGTACTCGAGGGTTGCTACCCCTATGTGCACGGCGGCGTATCTACCTGGATGCATGGCTATATCCAGGCCATGCCCGAGCATGAGTTTGTGCTATGGGTGATTGGCGCGCATGCTGCCGACCGCGGTAAATTTGTCTACGAGCTGCCCAGCAACGTGGTCGAGGTGCACGAGGTGTTCCTGGACGATGCCCTGCGGCTTTCGGGCGAGCAACATGAAGCCAGTTTTAACGACCGCGAGCGCGAGGCGCTACGCCGCCTGGTGTCGCTCTCCAATCCGGACTGGGACGTGCTGTTCGATATTTTCCAGCGCCGTCGCGTGCATCCGCTCTCGTTTTTGCAGAGCCGCACGTTTATGGATATCTTCCGCGACGTGTGCCTTGCCGAGTACCCCTACACGCCCTTTGCCGACGCATTCCACACCATGCGCTCTATGCTGTTGCCCGTGCTCTACCTGTTGGGCAGCGAGGTGCCGGTGGCCGATGTGTACCACGCTATCTCGACCGGCTACGGTGGCCTGCTCGCCTGCCTGGGCTCAAGCGTTCACCATGCGCCGGTGCTGCTGACCGAGCATGGCATCTATACGCGCGAACGCGAGGAAGAGATCATTCGCGCCGACTGGGTGGTGCCGTCGTTTAAGGACCGCTGGATCCGCTTTTTTTACCTGCTTTCGGAGGAGATCTACCGCCGCGCCTTCCGCGTGACGAGTTTGTTCCATAACGCCCGCAAGACGCAGATCGATATGGGCTGCGATGCGGGTAAATGCCTAGTCATCCCCAACGGCATCCTGTTCGACCGCTTTAAGGATATTCCCATAAAGCCCGATGACGGCTGGGTGGACATTGGCGCGGTGGTGCGCCTGGCGCCCATCAAGGACGTCAAGACTATGATCTATGCCTTTTTTGAGCTGCACGATCGCCTGCCCAAGGTGCGCCTGCACATCATGGGCGGCGTGGACGACGAAGAGTACGGCGCCGAGTGCCACGCGCTGGTCGATACCCTGGGCGTGCGCGACCTGATCTTTACCGGTCGCGTCAACGTGGTCGAGTACATGGAAAAGCTCGACTTTACCATTTTAACGAGTATCTCCGAGGGCCAGCCGCTCAGCGTGCTAGAGTCGCTTGCCGCGCGCCGTCCTTGCGTGACGACCGAGGTGGGCTGCTGCCGTGAGCTGCTCGAAGGCGCTCCAGGCGATGACTTTGGCGTGGCGGGATTTGTGACGCCGCCCATGTATCGCAAGGGCTTGGCCGATGCCATGGAGCGCATGTGCGTGAGCCGCGCCCGTCGCATTGAGATGGGGGAGCGCGGGCAGCGTCGCGTTGCCACGTACTTTTTGCACGAGCAGATGCTCGCCAACTATCGCCGCTGTACGACGAGACGGCGCAAGCGTTTGACCTGCCCAGAGAGGGGGAGTAGCCGGTGGCCGGAATCGGTTTTGAGCTCAAGCGCCTGTTTAGGCGCAAGGGCCTGTTTGCCACGATGCGCGCTTACGGCTACGCCGGCATTGTGTGCACGGGCCCCATGCTGCTGGGCGTTCTGCTCCAGGTGGGTGTCTTGGTGCTGTGCGGTCTGTGGGGTGTGGGCCGTGCCAACCAGGATCTGCTGGTGTGCATGGTGACCTACACACTGCTGGCCTCGCTTACGCTCACGAGCTTTTTCTCCATGCCGGTCACGCGCTTTTTGGCTGATATGTTGTTTGCCGAGCGCGAGGACGAGATTCTGCCTTCGTTTTGGGGCTCCAATGCTGTCATGCTCGTTGCGGGCACGGTGCTCTACGGCGTCTTTTTGCTGTTCTCGGGCGCCACGCTGCTGCAGGGGCTGCTGTGCCTGTGGTTGTTCAACATTATGATCGTCAACTGGAACGGCATGAGCTACCTCACGGCCATCAAGGATTACCGCGGCATCCTGTGCAGCTTTGCGGCTGCCATTGGCGTGGCGTGCCTGTGCGCCCTGGCCGCGCTGGCGCTGGGACTGCCGCCGGTCGAGGGCCTGTTGGCGTCAATTGCTCTGGGCTACGGCGTCATGCTAGCCTGGGACGTGGTACTGCTGTACCGGTATTTTCCTCAGAGCGACCGCAGCCCCTGGCCCTTTTTGCAGTGGCTCGATCAGTTTATGCCGCTGGCGCTCACGGGCCTGTTAACCAATCTGGGACTCTTTGCGCACCTGGTGATTATTTAGGCCGGTCCTATTGGCGTGCAGGTCAAGGGCTTCTTTTATGGTGCGCCCTACTACGATGTGCCGGCGCTCATTGCGTTTTTGACGATCCTGGTCACGACCGTCAACTTTGTGGTCTCGGTCGAGGTCAACTTCTATCCGCGCTACCGCGACTACTACAGCCTGTTCAATGACGGCGGCGTGGTAGGCGATATTGTGGTGGCCGAGGAGGAGATGCTCTCTACGCTTAACAGCGAGCTGCGCTTTTGTGCGCTCAAGCAGCTGTTTGTGACCGCGGCGGTCATTTCGCTCGAGACCACGGTGCTGTCGGCCCTACCGTTGGGTTTTAACAACCTGATGCATGGGTATTTTCGCACGCTGTGTGTGGGCTATGGCCTGTATGCCGTGGGCAATACGGTGATGCTTATCTTGCTGTACTTTACCGACTATAAGGGAGCCGTGCTGGCCTCGGGGCTGTTTGCGGGTGTGGCCGGGCTGGCGACTGCCGTGTCGTTGCTTTTGCCGCAGCAGTTTTACGGCTTTGGCTTTTTGTTGGGTGCGGCGGTGTTTTTTATCGTGGCGCTGCTGCGGCTCGATACCTATACCGCCAACTTGCCGTATCGTATCCTGAGCCAGCAGCCCATTGTGGCGACCGACAAGACGGGCTGGTTTACCGAACTTGGCCGGGTGCTCGACCGTGTTGAGCAATGCTACGAGGACAAGCGCGCGGGCGGTGAGCCGCGCAGTGCGTTTGAACGTATGGTGGTTCGCCTGTATCAAAAACATTGGGGAGGTTCTGATGATCGATAAGTTGATGTCTCGCCGCTGCCTGATCGAGGCGGCTGCCGGCGCGCTGTTGCTTTCGGGCTGCTCGTCTCAGGACGAATCCTCGACTAAAAAGGTCAAAAAACAGGACAAGATTAAAAAGGCTGAGTCTTCCGACCAGTCCAAGCACCTTCGCGATAAGGACGAGCTGTACGAGGTCTACGACGACTCGGGCATCGTGACCATGTACCTGACGGTCTCGCGCGGTAACAGCTCCGAGAACACCGATCATAGCTGGGCCGAGATCAATACGTACTCGGTGTATGACTATGCCGACATGGGCGTGACGCGCTATCAGGTAATGGGGCTTTTGCAGGCGGGCGACGAAGACGGCCCGGTGGCCGGC
Source organism: Collinsella aerofaciens (assembly GCA_048291645.1). Lineage (GTDB taxonomy): Bacteria > Actinomycetota > Coriobacteriia > Coriobacteriales > Coriobacteriaceae > Collinsella > Collinsella aerofaciens_CG. The sequence goes on from DBEZXT010000065.1 coordinate 8,649, forward strand.
GAGGTTGGCTATGGCGAGGAAGCGCCCAATGCTACCGTGCAGGTGCGTGGCCAGACGTCGAGCGGTTATACGAAGAAGAATTACAAGGTGGAGCTCAAAAAAGGAAAAGGTACCTGGCGCCAGCAGCGTGCGATTGCGCTCAACAAGCACATGGGCGAGGGTATGCGTTTTCGCAACAAGATGGCCTATGACCTTATCCGCGGGATTCCCCAGATGATGGGCCTGCGCACGCAGTTTGTGCATCTGTGGGTGTGCGACCAGACCGAAAAGTCCAACGATACCTTTGAGGACTACGGCCTGTTTACGCAGGTGGAGCAGCTCAACAAGACGGCGCTTAAGGCACATGGCCTGGATAAGAGCGGGCACTTGTACAAGGTGAACAGCTTTGATTTCCATCGCTACGAGGACACCATTAAGCTTGCCGATGATCCCGACTACAACCAGGCAAGCTTTGAAGGCATGCTTGAGATTAAGGGCGATACGGACCACACCAAGCTCATCGAGATGCTCGATGCGCTCAACGACGAATCGCAAAAGATCGATGACGTGCTCGACACCTACTTTGATACCGAGAACCTGGTCTATTGGTTGGCGTTTCAGATCCTGACGGGCAACTGCGATACGCAGAACCGTAACTGCTATCTGTACAGCCCGCTTAACTCCAAGGTCTGGTATATCCTGGATTGGGATAACGACGGCATGCTGCGTAAGCTTGAGCTGAGCCTGACGGGGTTCTCGGATTATGCGAGCTGGGAGCGCGGCGTAAGCAACTACTGGGGCAACGTGCTATTCAATCGTGCGTTGCGCAGCAAGTCGTTCCGCAGCGAACTCGACCGTGCCGTCAAGGACCTGCGCTCGTATATGACCGAGGCACGCCTGACCAAGATGATCAAGCACTACCGCGAGGCGACTGAATCCCTGGTCTTTGCTTCGCCCGATATCGACAATCTGCCTGTCACCAAGGACCAATACGAGCAGATCGCCGCGTCGATTCCCTCCGAGATCGAGGAGAACTACAAGAGCTTTCGCGAGAGTTTTAAAAAGCCCATGCCGTTCTACATCGGCGTGCCGCAGATCGATAACGGTAAGCTGCGCATTAACTGGGATGCGTCCTACGACTTTGAGGCGCGCGACATTCGCTACACCGTAGAGCTTGCGCGCGACTATGCCATAAGCGACGTGTTCTTTAAGGCCGAGGACGTGCTGCTTCCCGAGGTGACCTGCGATGCGCCCGATGCCGGCCAGTATTTTGTGCGCGTGCGTGCCGCCAACTCCGACGGCTTTACGCAAGATGCGTTTGACTACTATGTGACTGACGACGGTAAGCACTACGGCATGAAGTGTTTTTACGTGCAAGACGGCGGTAAGGTCGTGGAGGACACGTATGAGGAGGGCTAGCGCGCTGCTTGAGCGCTTGGCGGCCCCGCCTGTGCGTGCCACGCAGGAGCGTTACCGCCATGAGCTCAAATATCTCATTAACGAGGGCGAGCACGCCGCGCTTGCCTGTCGCATGGCGCCGGTGTTTAAGCTGGACAAGCATGCGCGGGCGGGCGGTTACACTATTCGCAGCCTGTATTTTGATGACTACCGAAACTCGGCCTACGAGGAAAAAGACGCCGGCATTCTCATGCGTAAAAAGTATCGCGTGCGCATCTATAACGGCAGCGACAAGGTGATTAAGCTTGAGCGCAAAAAGAAGTACGGCAGCTGGATCTACAAGGAGGACGCGCCGCTTACGCGCGGTGAGTTTGAGCAGATTCTGGCTGGCGACTACGACTTTTTGCTGAGGAGCCCTTATCCGCTCTGTCGCGAGTTCTACATCGAGTGCATCTGCAACATGATGCGCCCGCGGACCATCGTGGACTACGAGCGCGAGCCGTGGGTGATGGACGAGGGCACCGTGCGCATCACGTTTGACATGAACGTGCGTGCCGCGGTGGGCAGCTTCGACATCTTTGATGCGACGCTGCCCGCGCTGCCCGTGCTAGAACCCGGCAAGCTGGTGATGGAGGTCAAGTTTACGGAGTTTTGCCCGCAGCTCGTGCGCGATATGGTGCCGCCGGGCGCGGCCGAACTCACGGCGGTCTCCAAGTACTGCCTGTGTTACGAAAAGACCGCCTACCTGCGCGGATTTAATTACTGGGAATCGGATTTTGAGAACCGAGGGGATATTTAGACCATGAGCACCAGGGACTTTTTTAAGAACTCCGTCTTGGAGGCGTTTGGCCAGGTCGACCCTGCCAAGATCGGCCTTTCGCTGCTCGTGGCGCTCGCCATGGGCATCCTGATCTATTACGTGTACAAGCGCTTTTTTACCGGCGTGGTGTATTCGCGCAGCTTTGCCGTGACGCTCGTGGGCATGTGCGTGCTCACCTGCATGGTCACGCTTGCGATCTCGACGAACGTGGTCATCTCGCTCGGTATGGTCGGTGCTCTGTCAATCGTCCGCTATCGTACGGCGGTCAAGGACCCGCTCGACCTGCTGTATCTGTTTTGGGCCATTACCACGGGCATTACGGCCGGCGCCGGCATGTATGCGCTCGTGGGGCTCACGGCGGTGGTGATCGTGGTGATGATCGCCGGCTTTGCGAGCCACCAGGACAAGGCGCGCGTGTACATGATGGTCATCCACTACACGGGCCAGACCACCGGCGACGATATCGTGCGTGCATTTGGGCGCACCAAGTTCACCGTCAAGTCCAAGACCATGCGCGGCGACAACGTCGAAATGGCTGCCGAGGTGTTCTCGGATGGTGTAGATATGCCCTATGCTGACGCCATCCGCGCGCTCGACGGCGTGGAGGACCTCACGCTCATCCAGTACAACGGCGAATACCACGGCTAACTATGTTCCGGCGTTTTAACAAACGCCGGACCGCTCGACGCTGCGCGGGCATCTGCCGGGCGATCTGCCGCTCAAACCGTCGCTCGCGTACATAAAGTACGCTTCGCTCCTCTTTCGCGGCACCTCGCCACGGCAGTTGCCCGCTCGCTGACGTTTGCTCGACCTGGGTGGGCCGATTTTGTTCGGATGCCGTCTTCACGGGTATCATGGTGAAAGCGATTTCAATGACAGGGGTGCTCGTGGTAAAGATGAAAGATGTCGCCGAGCTGGCGGGCGTTTCGAGCGCCGCCGTCTCGCGCTACCTCAACGGTGGGTATATCTCGGCGGACAAGGCCGATCGCATTAAGCAGGCGATTGAGCTGACCGGATACGTGCGGTCCAGCCAGGCTCGCGCGCTGCGCACAGGCTCCACCAAGCTCATCGGCGTCATCGTGCCCAAGATCAATTCGGAATCCGTGAGCCGCATTACCGCCGGTATTGGCCAGGTGCTCGGTCGTCGTGGCTACCAGATGCTCCTTGCCAACACCGACAACGCGGCCGATCGTGAGCTCGAATACCTCGATTTATTCCAAAACCACCCGGTCGATGGCATTGTGCTGGTGGCAACTATGATTACCGATGAGCACCGTCGCGCGATTGAGTCGTGCCGCGTGCCCATTGTGTTGATCGGCCAACATATCGAGGGCGCGGCGTGCGTCTATCACGACGATTACGAGGCCGCCTTTGAGCTGGGCCATGCGCTTGCGGGCCGCGTGGACGGCAAGATCGCCTACATTGGAGTTACCGAAGAGGACCGCGCGGCCGGTTATGACCGCCGTCGCGGTTTTGAGGCCGGCTTGCGCGCCGCGGGTAACCCGCTCGATGCCGCATTGATTCGCCTGGGCTCGTTTACGCTCGACTCAGGCTATGGTGCAGCACGTGAACTGCTTTCCGTCGCTCCCGATGTTTCGTTTATCGCGTGCGCGACCGATACCATGGCGGCGGGCGCGCTTCGTGCCATCGATGAGGTTCGCGGCGTGGGCGAGGGCATGCATCGCGTAAGCGGTTTTGGCGACAACGCGTTTTTGCGCGCGCTGACGGGCGGTATTCCCACCGTGCATTATGGCTACCTGACCAGTGGCGTCGAGGCGACCAATATGTTGCTCAACACGCTCGATGGCGTGGAGGGGGAGAGCGGTCTAAAGACGCTCAAACTCGGCCATCAGCTTATGAATGTCTAGATTTTGGGCACGTCTGCCTGCCTCTGAGCCCTTATGTTTGTCTCAAAACTACCATTCGCCGGCTATTTCCTACCGTTCACCCTACTATGAAAACGATTACAGACATATGAAACTGAAATCGATTACAGTGTAAGTGTCAAAGACGGCCGGGTGCACGTGCGCCCGTTTGAGGAAAGGGAAGTCATGGACTACCGCAAATCAGCCCAAGAGGTGCTCGACAACATCGGTGGCGCCGGCAACGTTGTTTCGGCCGCACACTGCGCCACGCGTCTGCGCCTGGTGATTGCCGATAACGCCAAGGTCGACAAGGATGCCCTCGAGAATATCGACGGCGCCAAGGGCGTCTTTGAGGCCCAGGGCCAGCTCCAGATTATTTTTGGCACCGGCACCGTCAACAAGGTCTACGAAGAGTTCATCGCGCTCAGCGGCGTCGAGGCTGCCACCAAGGCCGAGGTCAAGGAGGCCGCGGCACAGCAGCAGAACATCTTTATGCGTGCCATTAAGGTGCTCGGCGACGTCTTTGTTCCCATCATCCCCGCCATCGTGGCTTCGGGTCTGCTGCTGGGCATTATGAGCGCCCTCAACTTTATGGCCTCCAACGGCTTTGTCGCGCTCGACACCAATAACTTTATTTACAAGATTGCCGACCTGGTCTCGGGCACGTCCTTTGGCATTCTGCAGATTCTGATCGGCTACTCCGCGGCTAAGGCCTTTGGCGCCAACCCGTATCTGGGCGCTGTCGTCGGCGGTGCGTTCATCAACTCCTCGCTGCAGAGCGCCTACACGGTCGCCTCCGAGGGCGTGCAGACTATGGTCACCGTCATTCCCGGCGTGTACAGCTTTGAGTGGGTCGGCTATCAGGGCCACGTGATCCCCATCGTTATCGCCTGCGCCATTCTGGCCTTCCTCGAGAAGCGCCTGCACAAGATCGTTCCCGAGATGTTCGACCTCTTTGTGACCCCGCTCGTCTCGGTGTTCGTGACCGTGCTCGTGACGCTCGTTGCTGTCGGCCCCATCTTTGTCTGGGCCGAGAACGCCGTCCTCGGTCTGATCCAGGCCCTGCTCACCCTGCCCTTCGGCATCGGTTCCTTTATCGTCGGCCTGTTCTATGCGCCTACGGTCGTCACCGGTATCCATCAGATGTACACCGCCATCGACCTGGGCCAGCTCGCCCAGTACGGCGTGACCTATTGGCTGCCCATCGCCAGTGCCGCCAACATCGCCCAGGGTGGTGCCGCACTCGCCGTTGCCTTTAAGACCCGCGATGCCAAGATCAAGGGCCTGGCGCTTCCTTCGGCTCTGTCCGCCTTCATGGGCATTACCGAGCCTGCCATCTTTGGTGTGAACCTGCGCTTCTTTAAGCCCTTCATCGCCGGTTGCATCGGCGGTGGCTGCGGCGCCCTGGTCTGCGCGCTCACTTCGCTGGCTGCCTCCGGCACGGGCGTTACGGGTATCTTCGGTATCCTGCTGTGCCTGGCCCAGCCCGTGCAGTACGCGATCATGTTTGCGGTCGCCGCGCTGGTTTCCTTTGCCGTCTCGTTTGTCCTGTACAAGGACGAGTCCAAGACTTCCGAGCAGGCCTAAGAGCTTTTGATTGAGGGGATGCCCGCGGGTCGTATGCTCGCGGGCGTTTCCCGTATCTGGTGCCGATCTCTGGTGTCTTGTTACTTTCGATCCGTTAGGACTTTGATATGTCTAATGCACTTGGTCGCGACCTTGCAAAGCTGGTCGCCGCTGTTGACGCCGCCGCCTCTGAGTGCGGTCATGGCGCGTATGGCCAGCGCTTCCATATTATGCCGCCGGCGGGCTGGCTCAACGACCCCAACGGTCTTTGCCAAGCGGGCGGCGTGTTTCACGCGTACTTCCAGTATGCCCCGTTTGATGTGAACGGCGGCGTAAAGATGTGGGGCCATGCCACAAGCCGCGACCTTATGAACTGGGAATATGTTGGCGCCCCGCTGCTGCCCGACGAGCCGTTCGATTGCCATGGCGTGTATTCAGGCTCCGCGCTTGCCGAGGACGGCCGCATTCGCGTGCTCTATACGGGCAACGTTAAGCTTTCCGATGCGGACGGCACGTACGACTACGTCAATACCGGCCGTCGCGCCGATACTGTTTATGTCGAGAGCGTTGATGGCCTTGCCGGTCGGGAGTTCAGCCAAAAGCGCGTGGTGCTGGCGTCCGAGGATTATCCCGACGATCTGACCTGCCACGTGCGTGATCCCAAGGTGTGGCGCGATGATGATGGGCGTTACCACATGGTGCTGGGCGCGCGTCGTCGCGTGGACGGGCCGCATGTCGAAAGCCGTTTTTGTGCGATGCACGGCGAAGGTGCCGGGCGCGATGTGGGCGAGATCTTGGTGTATGGCTCGGCCGATATGCTGAGCTGGGAGCTCGAAAGCCGCGTTTCCACGCCCGAGCGCTTTGGCTTTATGTGGGAGTGCCCGGGATACCTTGAGCTTGAGTCGGATGGCGGTGTGCCGACGAAGTGGCTGTCCTTCTCGCCCCAGGGCCTCGAGGGCGGCCGTTGGGACCGCGGCAACGTGTATGCCGCTGGCTACATGCCTGTATCGGGCGACATCACTGGTGGCAAGGACGCTTATGAGCTGGGCGAGTTCCGCCTGTGGGACGCCGGTTTTGACTTCTATGCTCCTCAGGAGTTTACGTCCGAGGATGGTCGCCACATTTTGATCGGCTGGATGGGCATGCCCGATGAGCTGACCTATGACAACGCGCCCACCGTAGCGTGCGGCTGGCAGCACTGCATGACGGTGCCGCGTGAGCTCACAGCCGGTGTCGACGGCGTGGTGCTGCAGCAGCCGGCGCGCGAGATTGAGCACCATTATGCCTCGGTGCGTGTGGGGGCGGGCTCGTTGGAGGTTGCCGGCGATACCTGCTTTGATGTTGTTGTTGACGGTGTCGACGGCGCGTTTACCGCGACCGTTGATGGCGAGCTGAAGCTGGCGTTTGTGCCCGCTGAGGACGAACTGCCCCCGCGCTTTGAGATGCGATTTACCGATGAGGGCCGCGCTTCTGCCGGCTGCGGTCGTACTGTGCGCTGGGAGTCCGTCGACGAGGTTCGTAACGTGCGCATTGTTGGCGATGTCTCGTCGGTCGAGGTGTTTGTGAACGATGGCTCGCTCGTGTTTTCGACGCGCATCTATCCCGAGGCCTATGGCGTGACCGTTGACGCCCCGGGTGCGAGCGTGACCTATCACGCGCTCAACATCTAGGCGATTCGTCGCATATCGGCGCTATACTGCAGCCGTTGCCCACGATGCGGG
>DBEZXT010000066.1:0-3095 GCA_048291645.1 Collinsella aerofaciens
GCGAAGTACTTTATCGGGCAAAGCTACCTCGTGCCCCTTTCCACCGAGCAGGTCGGCATTTACAACGTTACGTTCGAGCCCGGCTGCCGCAACAACTGGCACATCCATCACGCCAAAAGCGGTGGCGGACAGATCCTCGTCTGCGTGGCTGGTCGAGGGTTTTATCAGGAATGGGGCAAACCGGCACAGGAGCTGCGCCCTGGCGATGTAGTAAATATTCCCGCGGGCGTAAAGCATTGGCACGGAGCCGCGCCCGACAGCTGGTTCTCCCATCTCGCGCTGGAGGTTCCGGGTGAGGAGACCTCCAACGAGTGGTTGGAGCCCGTGGACGACGAGGAATACCTTACAGCGACTGACAAGAAGGCTTAAACTTTGACACCCGAATCAGAGCCATCGCTTCTATGGGCGTGATGTCCGGGCTGATGAAAGCGCAAAAGCCTCGCCACGTTACTCGTTACCTGTCCGCGCCGCCGAGAGCAGGGCACCCAAGTCTGCCTGGATCGCCTCTGCCTTGCTTCCAAGCTGCAGCGGAGCCGAATCGCCCGAGATGTTTACGCTTAACAGATGCGCATCCGGCAGCTTTGCGGTCATGCTCCAGAACGGGAGCGTGATGATGCCGGGGGTCATCTCGCCCACGCCGAGCTCCAGCAACAGCACGCGGCTACTACTGCGCTCGCGCACGAAGTGCTCATATCGTTCGAGGCCCTCGCGCCATGCCGTGCCCTGCAAAAACGTATCGTCGCGCACCCACGGCACAAGCTGCCAACCGCAGTGCGGGCATCGGGGGACATCCTCACTGCGGATCTCGAACCCCGCCATGCCTGCGAGCATGCGCTCGACGTAGGGACTCGCATCGAAGATCTCGTCGCAGCATGGCTGCTTGCACTGAAGGTGCGCGAAGCTTCCCTGATAGTTGCAGGTCCTCTCGGCGGGGAAGGCCTTTTCGGCCTGGGCGTCCACATTGGTGCTCAGGATGAAGTAATCCTTATGGCCGATGAGGGATCGCAGGTCGAGATAGGGCTGCGAGGCCGGCTCGCGCAGCATGAAATCGATGTATCGCGCGTAGTAGGCCCATTGCTGCTCGAGGCTGGGGTAGAGGTGGTAGAAGCCGTCGAAAAGGCTCTTGAAGCCAAAGGCTTGCTGCCAGTCTGCCATTCCGGCGCGCGCCATGCCCACGTGGTTGTAATGGTTGAACCCGGCGGCGCTCGACATGCCCGAGCTGATGCCGACGATGATGGCGTCGGCATCGTCGACGAGGCTTCGAAGTCTCATCGCTTCTCTTTCTAGAGGCGGCATCGGGTGATCTCCTCGAAAGCCGGGGCCATATCGCCGTCAACGAGAATTGTCTTGCACAAAGCGTCGGGTGCCAGGGCCTGGCTGTAGTTGAACACGATGTAGGTTGCGTGCTCGCAGGCGTTGGCGATCTGAGCGAGCATGCACTTTATGACGCCGTTGCACAGCCCCACACCAAGTTCGAGGACGGCAACCTTGTGGTTGCGATGGGCTTGCACAAGGCGCTCGAGCTCCTCGAGCTGGGCCATGGCGAGGGCGTCTGGATGGGCGAGACGCCGCTCGTCGATTGACGTGCGCGTGCTTCCCTCCGTCTCGAGTACGCGGTTCTCGTTGAACCCTGCACGTGCGAAGTGCCCGTCAATATTGCACGTGATCACGAAGGTGCCGGCGTGCTCCGTAAGATGCCGCAGCTCATTCATGAGCGGGCTGGGCTCATACTCGACATACTCCTTTTGATGGAACCGCTCGGCCCATCGGCGTCGCACGTTTGCATCCGGAGAGGCGAGCCCCTGCAGTATGCAGCCGATGCCGTCGGCCTGGGCGAGGTCCCCGTACGCCTCCCGGAAATGGGCGTCGGCACAGAAGAGGTTGAGCCCCTCTGCCATGTCGAACCCGTTGCTGGCGCCGATGATGACAAGATCCGCCTCGGCAAGTGCCTGGCCGATACGAACCGCTTTTACCGTTTCCATGTGCTACCTACCCAGCGTCTTGCGCACGTCGGCGAGCACGTCGGCAATATCGGCGCGAACGGCGAGCCCCCGATCCTCGATCGCGCGGGGAAGAAACTGCGTCTTGTTGTTCACGGCGATGTAGCTTGCCTGCGGCAACTGCGCTGTGAGGGCCCAGAACGACTCCTGGATAAACGCAGGCGTCATGCGGCCCACGCCCAGCTCGAGGAAAAGGATCCTCTGCCGCGCGTGCGCGTCGAGCCAGTTGGACACCTTGTGGTACTGCTCCTCGTAGAGCTCGCCCTGCAGGAAGTTGCCGTAGCCGCGAACCCAAGGGAACGCCTCTGCCCCGCAGTGCGGGCAGCGCGGCACGAGCTCTGTCGGAACCTCAAGGCCGTCTCCCATGGCCTCTACCATGCGGGAGACCGGCTCGACCGCGTCCCACACCTCGTCGGTACAGCAGTGGGAGCACTGGAAGAAGCGGTGGTCGCCTTGGATCTCGGCCACCTTCTCCCAGGGGTAGAGTTTCACAAACTGCGTGTCCTGGTTGGTGGTGAGTACGAAGAAATCCTTCTCGGCGAGAATGGTGTCGAGGTCCTTGTAGGGCTTGCGCAGCGGGGCGTTGAGCGTAGTGTCGAGGAAGGTGGCGAGGTATCCCCAGCGCGCCTCGGCGGTGGGCCAGCGGTAGAACGACCCCTCGAAAGCGCCCCTGAAACCGTAGCGCTCGGCGAATTTGCCGAAGTGCCTGCGATAGGTCGCGTTGTCCTCGTAGTAGAAGTCGCCGCCGCCCGCCGCGGAGAGCCCGGAGGCCCCGCCCACCAGCACGCAACCGGCTTCCTCGATCATGCGGGCGAACGTTTCGATTTGCTGGTCGTAGGGCTCGGGCTCGCGGGCGCTCAGCTCATAGGGCGTGCCGCCGGTGCGGTAGGCGGCCTGATGGGAAAACGATTGGTTGGTGAGTTCGATAACGAGCCGCTCGTATAGAGTCACTTGATACTCTCTTTCAACTACAATGAACAGGTGTCTATAAAAAGTATCAGTGTTGATTTGCGTCAGAGCAATGAACAGTTTCGAGCTGCTGTCGATAAACGAGCGGCTTCTGGATATTGTTGAGCGCTGCAATTGGAGGGGCCA
>DBEZXT010000067.1:0-20573 GCA_048291645.1 Collinsella aerofaciens
AAAGCGCTGGTAGCGTGTGGCGGGAACGTATGTGAATCGAACACATCCAAGACGTTTTGCACGCCTCGCAACGGTTTTGAGGACCGCGGAGCCCACCGGAGCCCATCCGTTCCCAAGTGCGGCGGTATTTTACCAAACCGACAGGCCCCATCCCAAAATGACAAACAAGAAGTTGCGGTGGAATAGTTCCTGGTTTGGCGTTAGATGCCGAAAACAGGAACTATTTCACCGCAACTGATAAGGGTGGCCTAGCGCAGGGAGCGCAGGCCGCCGGCATCCTTGTCGAGGACTGTGAAGCGTACGGCATCTAGATGCTCAAGGATGCTAATGGCACGTTTGCGCGACACACCCAGGGCCTCGCGCAGTACGCTCGTGGTGGCAGCACCGCCGGCTGCTTCAATGGCGGCGGCAACAAGCTCGCGCGCATGGGCCTCGGCGGCAGCGGACAGGGCAACGTCGCGCTCGACCTTAACGATCGAGCGGTTGAGCGAAAGCTCGCGCAGGGCACGCGTCATGGTATCGCGACCGAGCTGCAGCTGTTCGCCCACCTCGGGAAGCGCCGGTGCATCCAGGCCAGCCTCGTCAAGCAGCGCGACGATGCGCTCGCAAGCCTCTCGCACCACGCGTGCCGCCGCGGCGGCCGAATGCGGATCGAATACCTCGGCGCCCTCGGCGGCGCACACGCCACGGGAGCAGCCCTCGGCAATCAGGGCCGCGGCAACGCCTTCATCAGCGGCAGGCCACGCAGCATGGGCAACGGCGCCGGGCGTAAAGCCCGTCTCCTTGGGAGCCGCCGCGTGCATGGCTGACAGGGTCGCCGCCAGTGCATCCATCGCGGCGTCGAGCACCACGGCGTCCGCCAAGAGGCCCGCATCGCCCGCGGCAAGCTTGCGAACGGAGCCCTGCGCCACCAATCCGCGCAGTGCGGCATCGGCCTCGCCAACACCAAGATCCAAAGCCTCGGCAACATCAACCGTCGTAACCGGCAGCGTCTGCAGCGCCAGCCAAGCGCCCACACCGCCCGCGATATCGCCGGCCTCAAGCGCCACATACAGCGCACGCTCTCCTTCGGCAAGCTCGCGCGAACGACGGCAACGCGAAAGCAGCACACGCCCGCCGCCAATGAGCATAACGGGCGAATACGACAGCACCACAGCATGGTCTCCGGCTCGCAGCGGCAGCGGCTCCTCCAAGCGCACCTGCACGGTACGGGTCTCGCCCACCGCCATGGGGGCCTCGCCCTCCAAAAGCATGATGCGGCCGACAACCTCGGCCGTACCCGCCATCACGTGCACACGCGCACCCGACTCGAGCACGCGCGGCTTGGCTCCCTCGCGACCTAAATACGTAAACGCCATCATAAAGCGCAGCGTCTGGCCAAAGCGACCCTCCACGCCGAGCATCTCACCGCGATCGAGCGCAGCGACGCCATCGCCCACCAAGTTGAGCGCCACACGCTGACCGGGAAGCGCCTGCTGCGTGTCGCCATGCACTTGGATCCCGCGTACGCGGCAGGCCGTGCGCGACGGCAGCGCGACGAGCTCATCGCCCACCGCAACCGGCGCATCGTGCAGTGTCCCTGTCACGACGGTGCCGGCGCCCTTGATCGTAAAGCAGCGGTCAATCGGCAAGCGCGGCGCAGCATCGGTGCGCTCGGCACGGTCGCGGCAGGAATCCCAGCAGGCACCGACCTGATCGTCAAGCGCGGCCAGCAGCGCGTCAATCCCCTCGCCGGTCTTGGACGACACGGGGACCATCGGCGCGCCCGCAAACACGGTACCCGACAAAAAGTCATCGACATCGAGCTCGGCAAGCTCGGTCATCTCGGCGTCGGCCAGGTCGCACATCGTCAGCGCGACCACCATATGCGTAACGCCCAGCAGCTCCAGCACATGCACGTGCTCGCGGGTCTGCGGCATCACGCCCTCGACAGCAGAGACCACCAGCACCGCCACGTCGATGCCCGTGGCGCCCTGCACCATGGCGCGCAAGTAATGCGCGTGGCCCGGCACGTCGACCAGGCCAACGATCTTGCCACTCGGCAGTGCCAGCTCGCCAAAGCCCAGCTCCACGGTCATACCGCGACGGCGCTCAACCTCCAGACGGTCGGGATTCTTGCCGGTCAACGCCTCGATCAGTGCCGACTTACCATGGTCAACGTGGCCCGCCGTGCCAACGATAACGGGACACTCAACCAGCGCTTGAACCTCACTCATCAAGCAATCGCCTTCTCAACGCACGCGACGAGCGTCGATGCCGCCGTCTCGATATCGCGGTCGCCCACGAGCGTACGGACGTCAAACAAAATGCGATCGTGCGAGGTTCGTGTGACGACCGGAGTGTCGAAATCTTGGACGAGCGAGCGCTTGAGTGCGTCAACGGAAAGATGCTCATCGACAAGACGCACGGCAACGCACATGGTGGGCAACTCGACGGTAGGCAGCGAGCCGCCGCCGGGCGTCGAGGACTCCTCGACAATCTCCAACTCAACGGCGCACGGGCAACCCGCCTTATCGAGCCCGGCGGCCATGCGATCGCGGAGCTTGCGGGCACGACGCTCCAGATGAGCCTGCGGAAGCGTGAGCATGTTGAGTACCGGCACCTCGCGATGGGCCACATCCGCCCCGTCTATGTAAATGCGCAGTGTAGCCTCGAGCGCCGCCAGTGCAAGCTTACCCGGACGCAGGGCACGCATAAGCGGATGCGACCCGCAGGCCTGGACCAGATCGCGACGACCCATGATAATGCCCGCCTGCGCGGCGCCGAGCAGCTTATCGCCCGAGCATGACACGATATCGAGCCCCGCCGCGACCGAAGCCGGCGTGGTTTCTTCGCCGCCGCGCACCAAGATGTCGTCGGGCAACAGCGCGCCCGACCCCTGGTCCTCGTAGAACAGCAGGCCATGTTTGTGGGCCAGAGCGGCAAGCTCCCGAGAGCCCACCTCCTCGTGAAAGCCCTCGATGCGATAGTTGGAAGGATGGACCTTGAGGATCATCGCCGTATCGGGCGTGATGGCGCGCTCATAGTCGTCCAAATGCGTGCGGTTGGTGGCGCCGACCTCGACGAGTTTGGCGCCCGAAGCCGCCATGACATCGGGGATGCGGAAGCTGCCGCCGATCTCGACAAGCTCGCCGCGGCTGACGATAACCTTCTTGCCTGCGGCATGGGTCGCCAGCACCAGCAGTACCGCGGCGGCGTTGTTGTTGACCACGAGCGCGTCCTCGGCACCGGTGAGCGAGCGGATCAGCTGCGCGGCGTGCTCCTTGCGCGACCCGCGCGAACAAGTGTCCACACTGTACTCGAGCGTGCTGTACCCGCGCGCAACCTCGGCCACGGCCTTTGCCGCCGACTCCGCGAGCGGGGCGCGGCCCAAGTTGGTATGGATGACCACGCCCGTAGCGTTGACGGCAGGGCGCAGGCTCGGCAACGCGGAGCGGTGCGCACGCCACTCGATGGCCGAGGCCAGGTCGCGCTTAGAGCGCGGGGCGGCACCGGCGCGAATGGCTGCGCGCTCCTCGTCGAGCTCGGCCGTCACGGCGGCATGCACCACCGCGTCGCAGGTCTCCCCCGCCGCCTTCACTACCGGCCACTCGGCAAGCAGCTCGTTGACGGAAGGAATGGCGCGCAGGCGGGCGCGTACCTCATCGGACATGTTCTGGCTATCGCGCATGTGCGGCCTTTCAAAAGAAACGTGGATCAGTCGAATACATCAGCTGATTCAATCAATCGCTATTATCCTCGCGCGCCGCGATCTTTTCCACGCGAACGGCGTTTTCCTGAGTGAGCGCGGCGCCCGTCAACGGGTCCCAGCGCAGCGGCGTATGGTCGAGCGGGCCCACGCCCAAGGCTTGAGCGCCGCCGGCATCGGCGCCAAACGAACGCCCGCCGGGGGCGGCCGAGGTGAAGATGCACGCCGGATGCAGATACGGCGTCGTCTCCACGCGCACGCGGTCGCGGCCCAAATCGCTCACGAGCTCGACGATCTCGCCGTCGGCGATGCCCATGTGCGCAGCAGCATCGGCATTCATCTGCACGGCATCCAGGTCCGATCCAGCCTCGGCGGCACCTTGAGCCGCAAGCCTGCGCGAGGTGTGCGACTCAAAGGGACGGTTGCCACTAATGAGGCGAAACATCCCCGGGCCGGGCTCCACCATGGGCGCAATCCAGTTGGGCACACGACCCATGCCGACTCGTTCCCATACGTCGCTTGCCAGCGCAATTTTGCCGCCGGCAAGCGGAATCACCGGCTCACCCGTGCGCGACGGCAGCGCCACGCCCGTATCGGCCCAGCCGCGCTCCTTGAGCTCGTCCAGATCGATCCCAAAAGGCACCACCTGGGCAGCCGTCAGATCGTCAGACGTAAACTGGAAATATTCGCCCACGCCACACGCCTGCGCCAGACCGGCAAAAATCTCCCGACCGGGACGTGTGCCGTCATGCTGCACGGGCAGCACGGCGTTGCGGTAGAACACGCGCGCATCGTTGGCGCCTGTCACCGTTCCCACGCCGCGGTCAGCCTCCAGATACGTTACGTCGGGCAGCACGAAGTCAGAAGCACGCGCCGTCTCGGACCAACGAATATCAATCGTCACAAGCAAGTCGAGCTGCTGCAAAATACCCAACCAAGCCTGTGCATTGCCATAGCCCGCACCGGGGTTACTGGCATAGACGATGAGCCCACGCAAATCGCCGGCAAGAATCGACTGACCGATGGTCGTGCACAGTCCGCGCACCGGATCGACCAGTGGATAGCGCTCGGACCCCAGCTTGGGCTCGCGCGGCACCGGCGGCGTCGCAAAGCGAGTGGGATCGAGGTCGCCCAGTGAAAGCGGTGTGGGCGGATTGAGCGCGCCGCCCGCATGTCCAATACAGCCCAGCAGCACATCGACCAAGCAGATAGCGCGTGCGGTCTGGGTGCTATTGGCATACGCGATGCCGATGCCACCATGAAAACCCGCATCCACCACAGCGGCAGGCGCGGCGGCAGCCAAATCACGCGCAGTCGCTCGGATATCGTCCGCCGGCACGTCGCACATCGACTCGGCCCACTCGGGCGTCCAAGCACTGGCCGCCTGCGCCAGCTCGTCAAAGGCTGTGGCGTAGCCGTCCACGAACTCGTGATCGTACAGGTCCTCGAATACCAGCACATGTGCGATACCCAGCAGCAACGCCAGATCGCATCCAGGACGTACGCGCAGCCAGCGGTCGGCAAGCGCGGCCGAGCCGCTGCGCCGGGGGTCAACCACGATGATCTTCGCCCCGCGCCGGCGCGCATCGTTGAGCGCGTCAACGGCCCCCATCGTCGACGAATCGACAATGGAACGCCCCAGGTACATGATGCAGTCGGTATGCGCAAGGTCGGAGGCGGGGCTATAGCCCAGGCTGTGCCCCCAACCGGTAAGTCTGCTTACCTCGCAGGCGCCATCGGCACCGTACACGTTGGGCGAGCCCAGCGCATGCATAAAGCGATAGGCCCAGTAGCGGTCGAACGAGGGCACACCAAGTGTCATGCCCAGCGCACGGGGCCCGCGCTCGTCAACAATTCCCAAAAGACGCTCGGCAATCTGAGCAAACGCCTCGTCCCAGGTAATCGCATCAAACCCCGAGCCATCCCGGCGGCGTCGCATAGGGTGCAAAATCCGGTCGCGCTCGTCAAACGGCATTGCCAGGCGATGGCGCCCGCGGGCGCACAGGGCACGCGCCGCGCACGGATGTCCCGGCACCGGCAACTCGGCCACCACGCGACCGTCCTCAACGCGTGCCGCAAAGGCGCAATCGGCATAGCATCCCCCGCATGTGGTCACCACGGCGCGACCGTCACGCTCCACAGCAGATGCCATCTCGATTACCCCTTTCATCAGCCAAACACAACAGGCCAACAGCCCGGCAACGAGCCCCAGGCCCAAAAAGCCTCCCGCACGGCAACGCCCCGCGGGAGGCCAACGTCAAACAGACGGTACCTTACGCCTCGGACTTCTTGGCGTAGACAAACCAGTAGCCGAGCGCGATCAGAACCGCGCCGCCCACGATGTTGCCCAGCGTGGCGGCGGATAGATTAAACGCAATACCCGCGACGTTGAGCGCATCGGCCCCGGCAACCTTGGCACCATAGCCGCACGCGTGCATCACGGCACCCATGGGCAAAAAGTACATGTTGGCAACGCAGTGCTCAAAACCGCAGGCCACAAAGGCGGCGATGGGCAGCAAAATGCCCACGACCTTATCGACCACGGTCTTGCCGGCGGTACCGATCCACACGGCCAGGCACACAAAGATGTTGCACAGGATGCCGCGGAAGAAGATCGTCACCCAGTCGATCGTCACCTTGCCGGCGGCGACGCTCACCATGGAGTTGGCGACCGCCTCGCCGTTGAGCTTATAGATGCCGGCCATGTACACCAAAAAGACGATGAACAGGGCACCGACAAAATTGCCGACCCACACGACGACCCAGGCCTTAAGCATCTGAACCAGGGTGATCTTTTTGCTCTTGAGTGCGCAGGCCATAAGCGAATTGCCGGTAAACAGCTCGGCGCCGCACACCAGCACGAGCACCAGGCCCAGGCAAAAGCACAGACCGCCCACGACGCGCTGAGCGCCCCAGCCCAGCGTGCTGTCGCTCAAGAACACGGTAAAGAACAGGCCGCCGAAGGCGATAAACGCGCCGGCGAACATTGCCAACAGAAAGGCCTTAGCGACCGGCAGGTTAGCCTTGGTCACGCCGGCGGCCTCGGTCTTGGCCTCGATCGCGGCGGGCGCCAGGCAATCGGGAGAGGGGTACTCCACCTTGGAATCTGCCATGTCAAT
Source organism: Collinsella aerofaciens (assembly GCA_048291645.1). Taxonomy (GTDB): domain Bacteria; phylum Actinomycetota; class Coriobacteriia; order Coriobacteriales; family Coriobacteriaceae; genus Collinsella; species Collinsella aerofaciens_CG. The sequence continues at coordinate 6,808 of DBEZXT010000067.1, forward strand.
CACTTCTTTCCTAATCAGCAGGAACAAGCGCTCCTATTGCTCTTGCCCCAAGCGGACAAAGTGGGAAAAGTCGTTGGCGGCCACGGCGTCGTACACGGCGTCGACGGCCTCAAAGACTTCCGGGGACATGGGGTTGTAGAACTCCGTGTCGCCCGGCTGAATCCCGACGAAGACGATATCATCACACGATTGCTCAATCTCTTCGATCAGAATCGACAAAGGAAGCGAATGCGTGGTGAACATCGATTTGCGCGCGACGTCGGTCTTATCGAGCAAGCGGATGGCGCCGACGGGCAGCGCCATGTCGGCGGCATCGACCAAAACCAAACGCGGCGGACGCTCGCGCTTGACCTCGATGATGTCATCCTCGGGCGTCTGACCGCCGTCGATGGTGTACCAACCGGCAATGGGCGCGTCCTCCATCTTTTTGGAGAGCACGGGGCCGGCGGCATCGTCGGCGCGCAGCACGCTTCCCGCCGTGAGCACGATACCCGCAAATGGGGCGCCGTTCACACGACCATCCACAACGCGACCCATTACTGCAACCTTCCCGTCAGATACACGCCCGACACATCGCGCACGCGCTCAACCAGATCGCGGAACTTCATCAGAAACGCGACCTGCTGGGCATGCAGGCCAAAGTCGTCGTCGAACACCGAGATGCCGGCCTTGGCCGAGCCGCGAAAACCGCGCTCGTCGAGCAGCGTGTCGCAGGCCTCGAGCAGTGACGGCACCGCCGCCTTGTCAAGCTGGCACTCGCCAAAGGAGCGGATGGCCTCGAACTTGGTCTTGGCCTCCCCCTCCGGCAGCGCGTCGACGAGCGAATAGAAGACATCCACCGGCACCGACAGGCGCGGCTCAAAGCAATCGAGCACGCCGGTGTGGTGGCCCACGGCGAGCGTGTAGTACAGCACGTCGCAGGCCTCCTGGGGAACGTCTTCCTCGGTCTCCACAAACTTACGCGTGAGCTCATAGAAGACCACCTGGTCGGGCGCATGGCCCAGGCAGGGGTCGGCGACGCCCTCGGCGGCCTCGTCGCTTGCGCGCGAGGCATCGCCAAAGGAGCCGCCGAGCATACCGGGGCCCGCAAAGTAACCAGAGCGGTCCGTGAGCTCCATCTAGTGACCTCCGGCCAGCACCAGATCCTGCAGCGCCGAGTAGACCTCAACGCGGCGCGGATCGTCCTGCTTGTCGATGAGCAGCGCCATGGCACCTCGGATATCACCCTTGGGCGCGTCCTCGAGCGTATCCATAAACTCGTTGGCCAGGTCGCGGCCGTAACGGTAGCCGCTCATGGCGCGAGCCTCGCGCTCGATGGCAACGCGCAGCTTGTACGGCACGCCGGGGTGCAGGATATCGGCCTGCTCGCCGGCAGCCTCCACCGTAGTCTCGGCATGGAGCTTTTGGTCCAGCAGGCCAAGTGCCATGGCAAAGCCGTAGACGGTCTGCGCGGGGCTGGGCGGGCAGCCGGGGATGTAGACATCGACCGGCAGAATCTTATCCGTGCCGCCCCAGACGCAGTAGTTGTCGTAGAAGATGCCGCCGGTGCAGCCGCACGCGCCATAGGACACCACGATCTTGGGATCGGGTGCGGCCTCAAACGCGCGCAGGGCCGGCATGCGCATGGCACGCGTCACGGCGCCGGTGTACAGCAGCACATCGGCGTGACGGGGCGAGGGCACGACCTTGATGCCAAAGCGCTCGACGTCAAAGACGGGCGTGATGGAACCGAAGATCTCGATCTCGCAGCCGTTACAGCCGCCGCAGTCGACACGGTAGACGTACACCGAGCGCTTGATCTTCTTAAGAAGGGTCGCCTTGGCCTTCTCGATGCTCTCGTCGAGCTCGATCTTGGTCGGGCGGTACTGAAGCCGCTCGGGCAAAAGCGTGGGTTCGGCCATGGTTACTCCTCCTTCGTTTCAAAATCCATGATGATGCCCTCGACCGGCGCCGGACCGGCGGGAATCTCGGGCGCATCGGGGTTAAGCTCGCGGTCGATATACTCCGGGTTCACGCCGTGGCCGCCCAGATACTCCATGCCGGGGCCCTGGGGCTCGCCGGACGCAAGCGTCTCGTTGGCAGCCATGCCGTGCGCGTTGCCGGTCTTTACGGCCGAGGAGGCGCGCAGGGCGTCGAGCTCGCGCTTGCACTCCTGGCACATACCGACGGTGCGGGCGGCCTGCTCGGCCTCCATGCCGCCGGCCTTTTGCAGCAGGCGCTTAGCGTAGTCGATCTCCTTGTGCGGGGCGAACGGCTTGCCGCAGCGCGAGCAGTGCTCGAGCGTGTAGACGCTCTTGCTGGTGAGGTCGTCCTTGCTCATGACGGCCAGCTCAAACTCCTCGGTGAGCTTGATGGCCTCCATGGGGCAGGCTTCCTCGCAGCGGCCGCAAAAGATGCAGCGGCCGTAGTCGATCGACCAGGTGATGGTGTCGGCCGCAAGGTCGGTGTCCATGCGAATGGCATCGGCCGGGCAAGCCACGCCGCAGGCTCCGCAGGCGATGCAGAGCTCGGCATTGTGCTCGGGCTTGCCGCGCATGTCCATGTTGGTGGGGAACGGCGCAAACGGGTACTTGACCGTCGCGTCGCCGGCCTTGGCGTTGACCTTCCAAAGCTTCAGCATATTAGAGCGCCTCCTCATCGAGCGGAGCGGCCATGGTGCCCTCGCCCGCAAGCGGCGACTTGTCGCGCCAGACGTTCTCGAACTGCTCCTTGTCGAGCACGTGGTCGCGCTTGGCGGCGACATCGGTCACCGTCACGCGGTCGGTGCAGGAGTAGCACGGATCGAGCGAGCCGACGATCAGCGCAGCGTCGCCCACGGTGTTGCCGCGGAACATGTAGCGCAGGACCGGCCAGTTGCTGTACGTGGCGGCCTTGGCGCGCCAGCGGTAGCACTTCTGGTTATTGCCGAGCATGGCCCAGTGCACGTCCTCGCCACGCGGCGCCTCGGTGGCGCCGATAGCGTACTTGTGCGGGGTGTACTCCCAATCCGTGGTGAGGATGGGGCCCGACGGGCAGTTCTCGAGCATGGTCTCGATCATGTCGATCGAATCGTAGACCTCCTGGATGCGGACGGCGGTACGGCCGAAGGCATCGCAGGTGTCGGCCGTAGCGGCATGCATCTTCTGGACATCCGGATCGGCGTAGCCGTCGAAGGGATGGTCAAAGCGCACGTCGCGGGCAAAGCCCGAGCCACGCATGAGCGGGCCGACCGGCGAGAAGTCGCGTGCGATCTTGCGGTCCAGAATGCCGATGCCACTCGTACGCTCAATAAAGTTGGGCGTGGAGAGCAGCATGTCGACGAGCTCCTGAACCTCGGAGCGCAGCTGGTGGATGGTCGTGAGCGTGGAGAGCTTCTGCTCGGCCAAAATGTCGCGACGCACGCCGCCGATCACGTTGAGGCCGTAGGTCTTACGGTGACCGGAGAGCTTCTCGGCCAGGTCCATGGACTTCTCGCGGACGCGGAAGAACTGCTGGAAGCCGGAGTCGAAGCCCGTGTAGTGCGACGCCAGGCCAATGTTGAGCAGATGCGAGTGCAGGCGCTCGACCTCGAGCATGATAGCGCGGATGTACTGGGCGCGCGGCGGGACATGAATGCCCTGGGCGCGCTCGACGGCCTCGGCGTAGGCCACCGAGTGAGCGCAGCCGCAGATGCCGCAGATACGGTCGGCGAGGAACGTCACGGCGTCATAGTTCAGGCGCGTCTCGGCAACCTTCTCCATGCCGCGGTGCACGTAGAACAGACGGTAGTCGGCGTCAACGATCGTCTCGCCCTCGACGAACAGGCGGAAGTGGCCGGGCTCGTCGGAGGTAATGTGCAGCGGGCCCATGGGGACGAGCGTGGTCTCCTTGCCCTTGGTGTCAGCCAAGAACTCGTAGTTTTCCATGTCGCTCGCGGGAGCGGGACGGAAACGGTAGTCCATGGAGTCCTTGCGCAGCGGGTACAGACCGCTGGGCCAATCGTCGGGCAGCACCAGGCGACGACGGTCGGGCAGACCCTCGGGGATCAGGCCGAACATATCGCGCAGCTCGCGCTCGCCCCACACGCAGGCGGGGACGAACGGCGTCACGGACGGGAACGTCATCTTGGCGGGGTCGACCTCGGCACGCACGGTAACCCAGCCGGGGTCCTCCCCCTCCATGGAGATGACGTAGTACACGGCGTAACGGCCGCACAGGGAGCGCTCGTCGTTGCCGACAATCACGGGAATCCAGCCGTAGCGCTCGTAGTACAGGTAGTGGACGGCCTCGGGCAGACGGTCCAGCTTGACGGTGATCGTCAGCTGGTCCTCGCACTGCCACTCAACCTTCTCGATAGCGCCCGGCACTGCGGCGCGCAGGGCCTCGACGTGGCTTTCGCAACGACGAGCGTAGTCCTTCTTTTCAGGTTCTGCCATGGTGCTAATTCACCTCGCTTGTCTTGGTCTGGGAACTGAACACCATGCGGTAGAGAGGAGCCTCGTGGAGCTCTTCGACGCTCTGGTTCAAAACGACGGACGTTGCATCCTCGACGCCGCTCGTGATGGCGACCGGGGTGGCGATACCGAACCACATGACCACGATCGCGAGGGCGATCTCGGGGATGATCATGAGGGCGGGCACCTCGTGGCGCTTCATGCCCTCGGGCGCCTTGCCGAAGATGGACTTGAGCGCGATGCCGGTAAGGGCAAAGTACACGCCGGTGAGGCCAATGGCCACGAGCACGACCACCCAGATGGGACCGGACTGGACGCCGGCCACGAAGGTGAGGAACTCGGAGATGAACAGGGCGAACGGCGGGAAGGCGGCGAGCGCGAGCAGGGCGATGATGGTGAGCGCTGCCGTGACGGGAGCGATCTCGACGACGCCCTTGATCTTGTTCAGGTCGCGGGTGTGGTAGATGTGCTGGATGTTACCGGCCATGCAGAAGGCGAGCGCCTTCGTGAAACCGTGGAAGATGCAGTGCAGCAGGCAGGCGGCGATACCGAGCGGACCACCGATACCCAGGCACAGCGCGACCACGCCGACGTTGTCGACGGAGGAGTACGCGAAGCGGCGCTTGATATCGTCCTGCTTAAAGATGCACAGGGCGGCCACCAGGATGGACAGCGTGCCCAGGATGAGCAGGAGCGTACGCGGATAGGTGTCGCCCACCGTGATGATGGACAGGGAGTAGAAGCGGATGATCACCAGCATGACGCACTTGAGCAGCACGCCCGAGAGCAGCGCGGAGACCGGGCTCGGAGCCTGGGAGTGCGCGTCGGGCAGCCAAGTGTGCATGGGGAACAGGCCGGCCTTGGTGCCAAAGCCGATCACGATAAACGCGAACGCGAGGCGCACGAGCATCGGGTCGAACTGGTCGGCGTAGGGCATGATGGAGGTAAGGAAGGCAGCCTCATGCGCGTTGGGCATGATATCGGCGGCGTTCGCGTAGATGAGCAGCGTGCCGAACAGGCCGAAGGCCACGCCGGCGGTGCAGACCATCGCGTACTTCCAAGACGCCTCGAGCGCCTGTTTGTTCTTGTAGATACCCACGAGGAACACGGTCGACAGCGTGGTGGCCTCGACCGCCGCCCAGGTGAGGATGATGTTGTTGGACAGGCAGGCGAGCAGCATCGTGAAAACGAACAGGCTAAACAGCGCGTAGTACTGCTTGGTGCGCTCGGCCGGCATGGTCTTCTCCTCGATATCGATCTTGATATAGGAGATGGAGTACACGCCGGTGATGAACCCGATGATGCCTACCAGAAGGACGAAGATCGACGAGAGCGAATCGAGATGGAGCCACAGGCCCAAGGCGTCGATATTCTGCCCGCTCGAGAGCATGGTTCCCGCGGTGACGACCGAAAGGACGAGGGTCGCCGCGACGGAGATGGTGTTGAGCCCCGCAAAGACGCTGTAGGACGTCGTCTTGGGGAGCGCAGCCATAATCAGGGAGAACACGAGGGGACAAGCGAGCAGGGCGACCGTCAGCATTGAAACATCCATGGCCTACCCCTTCAATTCGGTCAGGTCGTGGGAGTCGAGCGACTTGGTGTCGTTCCAGATCCTCACGACGACGGCGGACATGATGATGACGGCGAAAATGGCGTCGGTGGCGATGCCGATCTCGATGATCTCGGGGGCCGTGGGAGCGAGCAGGGCGAGCGTCACGTGGCTACCGTTCTCCATAAGGCAGTACCCGAAGATTTGCTTGAGGATGTTGCGCTGGGAGATGATGCACGTGAGGCCGACGAAGAAGTGCGCGAAGCTGATGGCGAGGGCCGGAGTAGCCACCTCAGCGGTGGGCAGGCTCAGGCGCGTGACCACCGCGAAGCAGATGGCCACCTCCAGACCGGTGAGGATGATGGTCCAGGCCGGCTTGATGGAGGAGGTCAGCGTGCTATCGGCAGGCGAACCCATCTTTTTGTAGGCACGGTTGAGAATGAACGGAACGAGGATCACCTTGGTGACGAAGGCCGACGCGGCCCATATGAGAAGCTCGGTGGCACCGGTGGTGAGGCCCAGGGTGAGCAGCACGCCCACCAGGACAACCGACTGGATCGCGTACCACTTAATGGCGGACGGGATGGTCTTCGAGACGACCACCATGGTGGAGGTCACGATCAGAAGACCGCCCAGGATATTGACTAACGAATAACCCATGTCCTACCTCCTAACCCATCCAACTAGAGGACAGAGGACCGGCGACGACGACCATGATCATGAGGACGACGAACACGAACGCCATGGCGCGCGGAAGGGGCTGGCCGGCGGCCACGGTCTCGCTCGGCTCACCGGGCAGGACCTTACCCATCCAACGCAGGAACCATGCGAAGGTGGCGACGGTCTCGACGACCATGACGCACACGAGGACGAAGATGACCGTGTTGGAAGCACCAACCGCGAAGCCACCGGAAATAATCTGGAACTTGGAGAAGAACGTGCTCATGGGGGGCACGCCGGCGATAGCGGTCGCGGCGACCGCGAAGCCCACGCCCGTGACCGGGTACTTCTTCATGAGGCCCTGGATCTTGGGCAACATACGGGTTCCCAGCGTGAAGCTGAGGGAGCCAGCGATGAGGAAGAACAGCGTCTTGGTGAACGCGTGGTTGAAGATGTGCTCGACGGCGCCGTTGAACGCCATCTGGCTTCCGAACACGGAGAGGCCCAGGCCGAAGAACACGTAGGCGAGCTGCGCGATCGTCGAGAAGGCGAGCAGGCGCTTCATATCCTTCTGGGGCAGGTACATGAGGAAGCCGAAGAGCATGGTCACGACGGCGTCGATGATGGCGACCCAACCGACGATCTCGGGGATATCGCCGGCACTCGCAAGAGCGCGGGCGAACACGCACACGCCGACCTTCACCATGGACGCGCCATGGAGGTAGGCGGAAACGGGCGTGGGGGCCTCCATTGCGGAGGGCAGCCACATGTAGAGCGGGAACTGGGCGGACTTGGCCCAAGCGGCGAACAGGATGAGCAGCAGCACGACGGTCTTCATACCGGAATCGAGCTGGGAGATCGCGCTCAGCGCGAACGTGCCGGTTCCGGCGAACAGGAAGGCCGCGCCGATGTAGAGTCCCAGAGCGCCGATATGGGTGATGATGAGCGCCTTCATACCGGCCTTCTTGGCCGTGGGCGTCATGTAGTAGCTGATGAGGCCCCAGGAGCACACGCCGGTGATCTCGAAGAAAACGAGCTGGCCGACGATGGTGGAGCTGTAGGCGAGACCGGCCATGGCGCCGATGAACGTGGAGAAGTACACGTAGAAGCGGCGACGGGGCGCGTCGGGATGCTCCTTGTTCTTATCGCTCATGTACGGGAACGAATAGATGACGACGAGCAGGCCGATAGCGACGAACGCGGGTGCGAGCAGCGTGCTCATCCGGTCGAATATGAAGCCCATGACCAAGGTCTGGCCCATACTCGCCCAGGTTACATCGACCGCGTTCATGCCGTTTCCGGCAAACGTCGCGGCCAAGCCAACGGAAGCGACCGTGGCGATGCCGCCGGCAAAGGCGCAGATCCATTTAGCGTAGGGACGCGGCAGCATGACGATGAGCAGGGAGCCCAGCATGGGGACGGCGATCGCCACCATGGCAAAGAGGGACAAGCTCGATTCGATTGACATAGTTTCTCCCTTCTCCCTACACGCCTACGACGACGAAGACGAACGCGAGGACCGCGATGCCGACGACGGCCCAGGTCTGGTTACCGAGCACCTTGAAGCGCGAACGGGAAACGGAGTTCTCGAGCACGCCGCAGACAACGAAATCGACCAGGCACTTGACAAGGAAGACGACGGCGCCCACGAGAGCGGTGACGCCGATGGTCGCGGGCTCTCCCCAGGGGATGAAGATGGAGGTGAACCAAGCGACGACCACGACCTGCTTCATGCCCATGGCGAGCTTCATCATGGCCAGGGACGGGCCGGAGAGCTCGGCGAGCGGGCCCTCCTGGAGCTCCTGCTCGGCTTCGGCCTGATCGAACGGAAGCTTGCCGAGCTCCATATAGCAGGCGGCCGCGAAGGCGACGCCGGCGAGGATGACGGCGACGACGCTCGAGACGTTGCCCGTAACGATGTGCTGACCCATGGTCGCAATGTCCGTGGAGCCGCACACGATGGCGACGGTAAACAGCGCGATGAGCATGGACGGCTCGAAGAGCACGCTCATGAGGAGCTCGCGGATACCGCCGAAGCCCGCGTAGGCGTTGGAGGAATCCACGCCGGACAGCGCGAAGAAGAAGCGGGACAGCGCGAGCGCGTACATGATGGTGATGGCGTCACCAAAGACGGGCATGGGGCTCTCGAGCGTGAACATGGGCAGGCCCATGGCGAGCATGAACGACACCGCGAGGAACAGCGGCGGCATGATGCGCAGCACGAAGCTCGAGTCGGAACTCACGGACTCGGGACGCGCCATGAGCTTCGCGAGGTCCCGGTAATCCTGAAGGATGGACGGACCGCGGCGATTGTGCATCTTCGCGCGAATCACACGGGCGAGGCCGGAGAAGAAGGGCGCGACCAGCATGACCACGAGGCCCTGCGCTATCGCAAGAACGATGTTCATAATATCCTCTCCCCTCTCTAGACCATGACCACGGCGAGCACGAGGAAGACCACGAGCGCCGCGACGATGTAGCAGATGTATACGGAGTAGTTGCCGCCCTCGATCTTGGAGGCGAGGCCGGCCAGCTTATCGGCACCCTCGCTCGGTGCATCGACCAGGAAGCGGTCGGGCAGGGGCTCAACGCCCTGGGCGACACCGGTGAGCTTCTGGAACACGTGCGCGATGGACCAGCAGATCTTGGTGCATACCTCGCGCAGGGTGTAGAGCGGGCCCATGAAGAGCTCTACGTCTGACGCGAAGCTCGTGGCGACGACGGGCATGTGCTCGTTGGGCTCGTAGCCGCACGCCCAAGGGTCGGTCTTCTTAGCGGGGGCCTTGGTGCCGAGGCAGGACCTCAACACGAACGCGAGGCCGGTGAGGACCACGAGCGCGATGGCGATCGCGGGGGTGGAGGTGGCGGCACCGGAAATCTCGTTCACCAGAGACACGCCCGAGGTGGCTGTGATGGCAGAGCCGGCAAGCACGCTCTGGGCGACGTCGCCCAGAACCGGGGCGATGACGGGAGAGCCGATTCCCAGCACCACGCAGATGGCCGCGAGGAGCATCTGCGAGAACAACATCGGAGCCGGGGACTCCTTGGCGTTCGCGGCCTCCTGGGAACGAGGGCTGCTCGCGAACGAGACGCCGTAGGCCTTCACGAAGCACGTGACGGCCAGGGCACCGGTGATGGCGAGGGCGGCCGCGGAGGCGACGGCGAACACCATGACGACCGGGTCGGAGAGCGTCGAGATGTTGAACAGGGACTGGTAGGTGAACCACTCGGAAACGAAGCCGTTGAGCGGCGGGATAGCCGAGATGGCAAGGGCACCGATGAGGAAGCAGACGGCCGTGACCGGCATACGGCGGAACAGGCCGCCCATCTTCTCCATGTTGCGCGTACCCGTGGCATAGAGCAGGGAGCCCGCGCCGAGGAACAGCTCGCCCTTGAACATGGCGTGGTTGAGCGTGTGGTAGAGGGCGGCCATGAGCGCGATCGTCGCGATGACGTCGTTGCCCAGGGCGTGCGCCGTCATGGACGCGCCGACACCGAGCAAGATGATGCCGATGTTCTCGACGGAGTGGTAGGCCAGCAGGCGCTTAATGTCGTGCTCGTGGAGGGCGTAGACGACACCCAGGACCGACGAGATGGATCCGAAGACCAGGACCATGAGGCCCCACCAGAGCTGGACGCCCGAACCCGCGAGCAGGTCGAGACCGACCTTGAGGATTCCCAGGATGCCGATCTTGATCATGCCGCCGGACATGAGGGCGGACACGTTGGACGGCGCCTCGGGGTGCGCCTGGGGCAGCCAGGAGTGCAGCGGGATGATACCGGCCTTTGCGCCGAATCCGAAGAACGCGAGGACGAAGCACGCGGAGGAGACGGCGGGTCCAAAGTCATGCGTACGGAAATCACTGAAGCTGAAGGAACCGCCCACGCCGTTGGTCATGAGCAGGAAGCTCGCCATGATAAGGACAAAGCCCACGTGCGCGATGACGAAGTAGAGCCAACCGCCCCTAATGGAGTTCTTGTTCTCCTCGATAACGACAAGGAAGTAGCTCGTAAGGGACATGAGCTCAAAGGCGACCAGGAACCAGAACACGTTGTCGGCGGTGATGACGAGCATCATCGAGGCGACGAAGGTGTTCATGAAGAAACCGGCGCGCCCGACCTTGCCCGGGTACTCGTCGAAGTAGGACAGACCGTAGATGAAGCCCGCAAAGGCGAGGATTGAGATGAGGACCACGATCAGGCCCGCAAGGCCGTTGAGCAAGAGCTCGAGACGGGCGAACGGGAAAAAGAAGACCGTGTTGAGGGACGAAACGTCGCCAAGCACGGCCTCGAGGCCCGCGATGAACGACAGCACGGCCGCGACGGCGCCGATCAGGCAGCCGGCGGTCTTGGCGGCGTTGTCGGCCTTAATCAGCAGAACCGAGGCGAGCGCACCGATGCACGAGACGGCAAGCGATGCGATAAACAGCGTCATGCTATCCATTGTTTACGCTCCCTTCTGCTTTCTCGGACAGGCCCTGGGCCACAGCGGTAACATCGACGGCCGGACCGTTTTCGATCGAGCGCAGGCGCTTGGCCTCGTCGAGCTCGCGATCGGCCGCGCCGCCCATGACGGTCAGCGCCTTGGTGGGGCACGCCGCCACACAATGCGGGCCGTCCGGATCGAAGGCACACAGGTCGCACTTGACAGCGCAGGTGTACTGGCCAGGAGCCCACGTAAGCAGGCTGCTCAGGGACTTAGGATACGAAGGCGTCGGGTCGCACATGCCTGCGACACCGGCGATAGACGTGCCATCGGGATGGATGGCTCCGAAGGGGCACGCAATGGCGCACAGCCTGCACCCGATGCACTCCTGCTCCTTGACGTGGATGCGATCGCCATCGTGCTCGATGGCATTCACCGGGCAGACCTCGGCGCAGGGGGCACCCTCGCAATGGTGGCAGGCAAGGGCGGCCGAAATACCGCCGGTCTTCACGAGCGCCAGGCGCGGCGTATCCTGAAGACCCTGCATCCGGTGGGCGTCGGCGCAGGCAGACTGGCATGTTCCGCAGCCGATGCACCTCTCCGGATTGATGTCGATGAAGCGGTTCATCCCCACTTCCTTTCAAAATAACGGGCCGGGCTCCCGAACGTACGGGACGCCCGGCCCAAAAAGCCAACGAGAACGGGACTACACGATTTGATTCACGTGCGTCTCGTCGTCGAACTTGGCGGCGCCAGGCTCAACGTCCTGGGGAGCGGCGGCGTCCACCAGAGCCTGCTTGAGCTCGGTGTACTGACGCTCGACCTCGCCCTCGGCCCAGACCTGGTCGGCGATAGCGTCGACCTGGCAGGCGGAGAACTTGTCCTCGGGCGTATGCGAGACCGGGTCGACCTTGTGAATGGTCAGCTCGTTGCACTTGCCGATCCACCACTGGTAGGTCATATAGACCGTGCCCTTATTGATGCGGTCGCTCACGTCGGCGCGGCTGTATACCTGGCCGCGGCGGCTGTGAATCGAGACGATGTCGCCGTTCTTGATGCCGCGCGCCTCGGCGTCCGCGGGATTCATGCGGACAAAGCCAGGCTCGTCGGCGAGCAGCGCCAGCGTCTTGCAGTTGCCGGTCATCGAACGGCAACTGTAGTGGCCGACCTCGCGGACGGTGCACAGGATGAGCGGGTACTCATCGTCGGGAAGCTCGGAGGGCGCCTCCCAGTCGTGCGCCATCAGGTTGGCGCGGCCGTCCTTGGTGGTGAACTTGCCGCCAGCGAACATGTCGGGCGTACCGTGGTCATTCACATCGGTGCTCTTGACGGGCCACTGGGCGTAGCCGCCCTCGGGAGCCATCTTCTCGTAGGTTGCGCCCACAAAGTTGGGGCACAGGCTAATGCACTCGTTCCAGATCTGCTCGGTGTTGTCGTAGTGCATGGGGTAGCCCATGCGCGTGGACAGGTCCGCGAAGATCTCCCAGTCGTGGCGGCACTCGCCCTTGGGCGGAACGGCCGCGTCAAAGTGCTGGAAGCTACGGTCGGATGCGGTAAAGACACCCTCGTGCTCGCCCCAAGAGGTGGCAGGCAGGATGACGTCGGCGAGCATAGTCGTCTGCGTCATAAAGATGTCCTGGCAAATGAACAGATCCAGCTCGGAGAGCGTCTTGCGCATACCGGCCGAATCGGGCTCGGTCTGCACCGGGTCCTCGCCGTAGTTGTAGAAGCAGTGCACCTTGCCCTCGTCGACCAGGTGGCCCAGGTCGGTGAGCTTGTAGCCCTCCTCGAGCGGGAGCTTTTCCTCGGGCACGCCCCAAGCCTTGGCAAACTTGGCACGCACTGCCGGGTCGGTGACCTTTTGGTAGCCAGGGTACAGGTTGGGCAGCATGCCCATATCGCAGGAGCCCTGGACGTTATTCTGACCGCGCACGGGCGCGAGGCCGGAATTGGGTTTGCCGATCTGGCCGGCAACGCAGGCGATGGAGGCGATGGTGTGCACCGTCTTCAGGTTCTGCTTCTGCTGGCATACGCCCATACCCCAGCCAATGATGGCAGAGGGCTTCGCCGTGGCGTACATCTCGGCAGCTTGGTGGATCAACGCGGGCTCGACACCCGTGATGTCCTGTACGGATTCGGGAGTGTAGTTCTTGATGGTCTCCCACCACTCGTCAAAGCCGTTCGTGTGCTCGGCGACGAATTCCTTGTCGTAGAGGCCATCGTTGACCAAGCAGTTGGCAAAGGCGTTGAGGAACGCGACGTTGCAACCGTTCTTGATCGGAAGGTAGAGATCGGCGATACGCGCGGTTTCGATATGGCGCGGATCGGCGACGATGATCTTGCAACCCTTTTCTTTGGCTCGCACGATACGCCTTGCGACGATGGGGTGCGAATCGGCAGGGTTATAGCCGAAGAGGAAAATGCAGCCCGCATCCTCCATACCGGGGATGGAGCATGACATGCAACCTGAACCAACCGTGTCCATCAGACCGAGGACAGTAGGGCCGTGTCAAGTACGGGCGCAGTTGTCTACGCTGTGGGTGCCGATGCACGCACGCGTAAACTTCTGCATGACGTAGTTCGCCTCATTGCCGCCGCCTCGCGAAGAGCCGGTGGTCATGACAGCGTTAGGACCATATTCGTCAATTATGGCCTGCATCTTAGATGCGGTGAAATCCAGTGCCTCGTCCCAGCTTACGCGCTCAAGATCCGCGCCCTT
>DBEZXT010000068.1:0-39884 GCA_048291645.1 Collinsella aerofaciens
AGCATTATCAACCCCAGTAGATGGAGTTCAAGCAGATGGAGATGGATGACAACAAGCGTAGACGGAATATGATCCTCTACGTGCTCATCGCCTTCGTCGTCTACCTCGTGCTCTCGACCGTTCTGTTCCCCAACATCGGTCACACGCAGCAGATTACGAAGACCGATTACTCGACGTTTGTCAAGGCGCTCGATAAGAAGAGTGTCGACAAGGTCGAGTACAACACGGACGATTACTCGATTTATTACACCAAGAAGGGCGAGGACGAGAACATCGCCTATAAGACGACCGGTGTGCCGAACGATGCGGGCTTTACCGATCGTGTGCTTGAGTCTGGCGCTTCGCTGGAGTCGGTCGTTCCCGATCAGAACTCGGGTTTGATGACCTACTACCTGCTCACACTCATTCTTCCCATGGCGATTTTCTTCCTCATCGGTTGGTGGCTCAACCGCCGCATGAAGAAGGCTATGGGCGATGACGGCCCGTCGATGAACTTTGGCGGCGGCGGTTTTGGCGGCGGCGGACTGGGTAAGTCCGGCGCGCGCGTGATCGCCTCCAAGGACGTGGGCGTGACCTTTAAGGACGTCGCCGGCCAGGAAGAGGCCAAGGAGTCTCTCAAGGAGGTCGTCGACTTTCTGGAGAAGCCGCAGCGCTACGAGGAGATCGGCGCCAAGCTGCCGCGCGGTGCTCTCCTTGTTGGCCCTCCGGGTACCGGTAAGACCCTGCTTGCCAAGGCTGTTGCCGGCGAGGCCGGTGTTCCGTTCTTTAGCATTTCGGGCTCTGAGTTCGTTGAGATGTTTGTTGGTCGCGGCGCTGCAAAGGTTCGTGACCTGTTTAAGCAGGCCAAGGAAAAGGCCCCGTGTATCGTCTTTATCGATGAGATCGATACCATCGGTAAGAAGCGCGATGGCGGCGGCTTTAGCGGCAACGACGAGCGCGAGCAGACGCTCAATCAGTTGCTGACCGAGATGGATGGCTTCGATAACCACAAGGGTATCGTTGTCCTTGCCGCAACCAACCGTCCCGACAGTCTCGATCCCGCTCTACTGCGCCCCGGTCGTTTTGACCGCCGCATCCCCGTTGAGCTGCCCGATCTGACCGGCCGCAAGAACATCCTCGAGCTGCATGCCAAGAGCGTGAAGACCGAGCCGCCGATCGACCTGACCGCGATTGCCCGCGCCACGCCCGGTGCCTCGGGCGCTGACCTGGCCAATATCATCAACGAGGGCGCCCTGCGCGCCGTTCGCGAGGGCCGCAAGCGTGCAACCCAGGACGACTTCGAGGAGTCGGTGGAGGTCGTCATTGCCGGTCAACAGCGTAAGTCCACGGTGCTGTCCGACCACGAGAAGCAGGTCGTTTCTTATCACGAGATCGGCCATGCCATCGTCGCTGCCCGCCAGAAGGGCTCTGCGCCGGTCACGAAGATCACCATCGTGCCGCGCACGAGCGGTGCTCTTGGTTATACCATGCAGGTCGAGGAGGACGAGCGCTTCCTGACGACGCGCCAGGAGGTCTTGGACAAGCTCGCTGTCTATTGCGGTGGCCGCGCAGCCGAGGAGCTCATCTTTGGAGAGATGACGACCGGCGCCGCCAACGACATCGAGCAGGCTACCAAGCTCGCCCGTAATATGGTGACGCGCTTTGGTATGTCCGACGAGTTTGGCATGATGGCGCTCGGTACCGTGCAGAACGCGTATCTCAATCAGGACACGTCGCTCACCTGCGCCCCCGGTACGGCCGAGCGCGTGGACGCGATTGTCGCCAAGCTGATCGAGGATGCGCACGACCGCGCTTTGCAGATTCTGAAGGAGAACAAGTTTAAGCTCCACGAGCTGGCTCGTTATCTGTATAAGAAGGAGACCATCACGGGCGAGGAGTTCATGAACCTCCTCACGCGCGAGAATCCGCTGATGCCCAAGCAACAGTAAAGCCGCGGCCGAGCCAGTAAACGCCGACGCCCCATTTGAGCAGCTTTCTCAAATGGGGCGTTTTGCTTGAGGGGGATGGAAATGAAGATCGTGGTGAGTGCCTGCTTGATGGGCGAGAGCTGCAAGTATAACGGGCTCGACAACTATCATCGCGAGTTGGTCGAGTCCTGCGAGCATACGGGGACCGAGGTCCTCTTGGTGTGCCCTGAGGTCTTTGGCGGCCTGCCCACGCCGCGCAGGCCGTCCGAGATTGTGAACGGCGAGGTCCGTACCTGCGAGGGTGCCTCGGTCGATCGCGAGTTTCGCCTGGGCGCTCAACGTGCGCTCGATATGTGCGAGCAAGCGGGCGGCCCGTCCGAGATCGCTGCGTGCATTTTGCAGGATCGCAGTCCGTCGTGCGGCGTGGGCCATATCTACGACGGATCCTTCAGCGGCACGCTCACAACGGGTAACGGTGTCTTTGTTGACCTGCTCCTGCGCCACGGCTACCGCGTGATCCCGGCAAGCGAATTCGACTCGAGCATGTTACAGCAATAAAAAACCGCCACAAAGGTACTGTCCCCTTTGTGGCGGTTTTGGTCGGTTAGGCCAGGATAGAGTGGCCGTAGGCGTTGGCGGCTTTGATGGCGGCGGCGAACTTTTCGTCGGTGAAGGGCTCGGGGTTGCCCTGCTTCCACTCGTTGGTGGCGTGCGCGTACTCGCACAGGGCCGGGATATCGGACTCGGAAAGCCCGACCTGCTCAAGCGTCACGGGCAGGCCCATCTGCTTGTTAAAGGCCGCGTAGCGCTCAAGGTTCTCGGTATCGCCAGTATAGGCAAACAGCACGAGCACGCCCAGGCTTACGACCTCGCCGTGCAGATAGGTTCTCTCGCGCGGAATGCTGCACGTCGCATTGTAGAACGCGTGCGCCACGCTCGAGTTGTAGTAGTAATCGTTTTGGTTGGTCAGGTTCGAGACATAGCCCGTGTTGACCACGATGTCGAGCGCGATCTGCTTGACGGCCTCGCTCGACAGATTCCGGCGCACGTCCTCAAGACCCTGGACGCCATAAGTAAACAGCGGCTCGGAGCAGGTGTGGGCGAGTGCCAGGCCAAGACCGGCGGTATGCTCCAAATTACCGGCGCTCGTGGCGTATTCGACCTCGGGCTGCTTGGACAGGGCATCGCCCACGCCGGCCCAGAAGTACTCCGCCGGAGCTTCGGCGATAATCTTGGGGTTGATGAAGATATGCGCAGGTCGGTTGGGGTACGAATATCCCTCGAGCGAGCCGTCGTCGTTGTACACGACGGCAATGGCGGTCGCGGCCGAGCAGTTGGAACAGATCGTCGGGACGGTGAAGACGATCTTCTTGAGCTCGATGGCTGCGGTCTTCACGGTGTCGAGTGCCTTGCCGCCGCCACAGGCGATAAGCACGTCTGCCTGCTGGCAAGCGGGGGAGTTCACGACCTTGGCGATATTGGCGCGCGTGCTGTTGGTGCCGTAGACGCGCGTCTCCAGAATCTCGACGTCGGTGCCTGCCAGCGCAGCCTCGATGCCCGGCAGCGCCGCAGCCAGGGCTCGCTTGCCGCCGATGATGGCGACCTTGGTCGCTCCGTACTCTGCCAGTGCGGCGGGCAACTCGGTAAAACAATCCTCGCCAACGGTGTAGTCGCTCATTCCAATCGTGCGCATAGCAACCTTCTTTCGTTCGATAAAGTGCTTTCAGGTATTTTGCTCCAAGAGAAGGTCCACAGCCGCGAGAAATTTCGAACGTATAAAACCAGTGTTGAGGGTTTTTCGCCGGCGCTGAACGTGCTAGCATACTCCGCATAAGCGTTGATGGGGACGAGTAGTCGGCCGTCCGCATGCTACAGAGAGCGGGGAGCGCTGAGAACCCGTGCATGCGACCGATGAAAATCACCCCGGAGCTGCGGTCCCAACGGACGTGCCGCGCAGGTTCGTCTTAGTAGACATCGCCGAGATGGTCGTCGATACAGACCAGCCGAGTAACGGATGCGAGCGCGCGGCGACGCGAGCGAGGGCATCTAAGCTGGGTGGTTAAGCGAAGAGCTTTTACGGACAGACTGTCCGTTTTGTGGCGCTTCGTCCCAGCTTGTAGGGACGGGCGCTTTTTTGGTGCCCAGAGGGCGTGCGCGCCCATGACAAGAAAGGGGTACCGTGGCAAACGAGTACAAGCAGACGATGAATCTGCCCAAAACCGGATTTCCCATGCGTGCCGGTCTTTCCAAGTCCGAGCCAAAGCGACTCAAGGACTGGCAGGACAACAAGGTCTACGAGCAAGTTCTAAAGAAGAACGAGGGTCACAAGAAGTTCGTGCTGCACGACGGCCCTCCGTACGCCAACGGCCCGATCCACATCGGCCACGCCATGAACAAGATCTCCAAGGACATGATCAACCGTTACTGGATGATGCAGGGCTATGAGGTTCCCTATGTTCCCGGTTGGGACTGCCACGGTCAGCCGATCGAACATAAGGTCGAGGAGAAGCTCGGCACCGAGAAGTTCAACCAGACCTCCACGGCTAAGATCCGCGAGCTTTGCAACAAGTTCGCTGTCGAGAACATCGAGCTCCAGAAGGCTGGCTTCCGTCGCCTTGGCGTGCTTGGCGACTGGGACAACCCGTATCTGACGCTCTATCACCAGCATGACGCCGCCGACATTGAGGTCTTCAAGGCCATGTTCGACAAGGGCATGATCTATCGCGGCCACAAGCCCGTCCACTGGTGCAAGCACTGCCACACCGCGCTGGCCGAGGCTGAGATCGAGTACTCCGACGAGACGAGCCCGTCCATCTTCGTGCGCTTTGAGATGACCTCCAAGCCCGCCGGTCTCGAGAACTTCGACGGCCCGGTCGACTTTATCATCTGGACGACCACGCCGTGGACCATCCCCTCCGACCAGGCAGTTTCCCTCAAGCCCGGCGCCGCCTACGTCGCCGTTGAGCACGACGGCCGCGCCGAGGTCATGCTCGAGGACCTGGCTCCCAAGTGCTGCGAGGAGTTTGGCTGGGAGTACACTCCGGTTATGGTCGACGGCAAGCCCTATGTGGTTCCCGCCGAGACCTTCCACCACATCCACTACAAGCAGCCGATCTTCGACGGTGTCGAGGGCGTGGCGCTGCTGGCCGATTACGTCGGTGTCGATGACGGTACCGGTATTGTCCACAACTCGCCCGGCCACGGCGTCGACGACTACTTTGCCTGCCTCAAGGAGGGCATCACCGACATCTGCATGCCGGTCGATGACGACGGCAAGTTCTACACCGGCGAGGAGTTTGGCACCGGTGGCCCCTTCAGTGGTATGGACACCGATGAGGCCAACCCGCACATCATCGAGTTCCTGCGCGAGCGCGGTACCCTAGTCCTCGAGAAGAAGATCACGCACAGCTATCCGCACTGCTGGCGTTGCAAGCACCCGGTGCTCTTCCGTGCTACCGACCAGTGGTTTGTCTCGATGGACAAGACCGGTTTGCGCGAGCAGGCTGGCAAAGAGGTCCGCGAGAACGTCAAGTGGTATCCGGCCCACGCGGCCAACCGCATCGGCGCCATGGTCGAGCAGCGTCCCGACTGGTGCATCAGCCGTCAGCGCAACTGGGGCGTGCCTATCCCCAGCTACACTTGCGCCGACTGCGGCGAGAAGGTCATGAACGACGCCACGCTCGACGCCGTCATCAAGCTCTTCCACGAGAAGGGCTCCGACGCTTGGTTCACCGACGCTCCCGAGAGTTACCTGGGCGAGGCTTGCGTTTGCCCCAAGTGTGGCGGCCATCACCTCAAGGCTGATAAGGACATTCTCGACGTGTGGTGGGACTCCGGCGTGTCCTGGAAGGCCGTCTGCGAGTATCGACCCGAGCTTGAGTACCCGGCTGACGTGTATCTCGAGGGCTCCGACCAGCATCGCGGTTGGTTCCAGAGCTCGCTGCTCACCTCGGTGGGTGCCAACGGCCATGCTCCGTACAAGGCGGTCGTCTCGCGGGGCTTCACGCTCGATGGCCAGGGCCGCAAGATGTCCAAGTCGCTCGGCAACGTCATCGACCCCAACAAGGTCTGCGACGAGATGGGCGCTGACATCATCCGTCTCTGGGTTGCCTCCGTCGACACCAGCTCCGACGTCTCCATCGACCATGAGATTCTCGCTCGTACGTCCGATGCCTATCGTCGTTTCCGCAACACGCTGCGCTTCTTGCTCTCCGAGCTCGAGGGTCAGTTTGAGCCCGAGACCGACGGCGTCGCCTTTGCCGACCTGCTGCCGCTCGACAAGCTCATGGTTGCCCGTCTGACCCAGGTCCAGGCCGAGGTCGACGACGCCTACGCCAGCTATGAGTTCCCGCGCGCCTACCGTGCGCTCTATGACTTCGTGGTTACCGAGCTTTCCAACGTGTATCTCGACGCCCTGAAGGATCGTCTGTACTGCGACAAGCCCGGCTCGCTCGAGCGCCGCAGTGCCCAGACCGTGCTGGCCGAGCTCTTCTCGATGCTCATGCGCGACCTGCAGCCGATCCTGTCCTATACCGTCGACGAGGCCATGGCATATGCGCCCGCCGGCTGCGTCGATCACCAGAAGTACGCCGCGCTGCTCGATTGGTACAAGTCGCCCATCACGGTCGACGAGGCCAATGAGTTTGAGGGCGTGCTCGAGGCTTCGCTCGAGCTCCGTAGCGCCGTGACCAAGGCCCTTGAGGATGCCCGTTCTGCCGGCACCTTCACTAAGAGCCAGCAGGTCCGCGTCAAGGCGGTCGTTCCCGCCGAGATGTACGCGCTGCTGACCGGTGATAAGGCCGTCGACCTGGCCGAGTTCTACATCGTCTCCGATGTTGAGCTGACCCAGGGCGAAGAGCTCTCCGTCTGCATTGATGCTGCCGAGGGCGAGTGCTGCGACCGTTGCTGGAACTACCGCACCACCGTTGGCGAGTACAACGGCCACGCTCATATTTGTAAGCGCTGCGCCGATGCTTTGTAGGTTACGGCGTTCGTAGAACGCCGTAACCTACCGACGCTGCAAACGCCCCTAAGCGGCAATCTGACGTTCAATCGTCGGTCGCGTACCAAAGTACGCTTCCCTCCTCTTTCACGTCACCTTGCTCGCTTAGGGACGTTTTCGCTGTTGGTGACGATAACGCGGCGTTTCCATTGCTGGAGCTAGAGGCTTTCTTTCGACTTGCGTTTTTAGTCGAAAGCTATTAAGCGACATTCCGTTATTCGGAATGTCGCTTTCGTTTTTAGCTGGTTATTTCGCTTGCGTTGGTGGATATGTCGTGCGTTCTGCGTATGGCAATATAAGATAGTTCTTTGTATTAAACGTAATTCGATGATCTTGAGGGTAGGGGATTTCTTTGGGTCGTGCTGGGGATATGACGCCGCCTTTGCGTTGGCGGTTGGGTGTTGCTGGTGGGGTGGCGCTCGTTGTGCTGCTTGTTGACCAGCTGACCAAGCTTGCGGTTCGTGCCGTGGGCGAAGCTTTGCATGTGACTTTCATCCCCGGTGTCATCGACTTTATTTTTGTCCGCAATATCGGCGCTGCCTTTAGCATGGGCGAGGGGCATGGCATCGCGTTTGCCGTGCTGGCGCTGGCGGTCATTGTCGCTATTGCCGTGTACCTCATTCGTGCACCCCAGCTCGCCCATCTTGAGGTTGTGGGCATGGCGATGGTTGCGGGCGGTGCTATCGGCAACGCTATCGATCGTTTGGCCTTTGGCTTCGTGACCGATTTTATTGCCACCACCTTCATCGACTTCCCCGTCTTCAATGTGGCCGATATCGGCATTACCTTGGGCGTCGTGCTCGCCCTCTTCGGATACATGTTCTTGAGCCCCGCGGCCCGCGAGGTTGATGCGACTGCCGAGCTCAATGACCGTGATGAGGCCCGCGCTAAGCGCAAGGCCAAGCAGCGTGGGGAGCGTGCCCGCAAGATTCGCGAAAGGAATGAGCGTTAATGGCCGACATCCATATTCTTGTTGCCGACGATTCCGCTGGTCAGCGTCTTGACGCCTATTTGGGCGCCAACGATGGCTGTCCCACGCGCTCTGCCTGCGCGCATCTGATCGAGGGAGGCGCCGTTGCCGTCAACGGTGAGACTTGTCTCTCTAAAAAGTGCGCCGTACGCGCCGGCGATCGCATCTCGGTCGACTTGCCCGAGCCGCACGACCCGACCGACGTGATTCCCGAGGCCATTCCCCTCGATATCCGCTACGAGGACGACTACCTTATCGTGCTCTCCAAGCAGCGTGGCCTGGTGTGCCATCCCGCCCGCGGCCACGAGAGCGGCACGCTTGCGAACGCCTTGGTCTACCACTGCGGTATCGATCATCTTGGTACCGTGCAGGGTGAGGACCGCCCCGGCATCGTGCATCGCCTGGATCGCGATACCTCGGGCCTTATGCTCGCGGCAAAAGACGACGACACCCAGCGCGCGCTTCAAAATCTCATTCGCACGCGTACGCTCGACCGCCGCTATATCACGCTTGTCCACGGGCACATCGCCATGGACGAGGGCACCATCAATACCGGTATCGCCCGTTCTACGCGCGACCGCGTCAAGATGGCGGTTTCGGACGACCCCTTTGCCCGTCAGGCCATTACGACCTTTAAAGTCCTCGAGCGCTTTGATTCCACGCGCTTTGACGATGGTTATACGCTCGTTGAGTGCCATCTGTTTACCGGTCG
This sequence comes from Collinsella aerofaciens, assembly GCA_048291645.1. Lineage (GTDB taxonomy): Bacteria > Actinomycetota > Coriobacteriia > Coriobacteriales > Coriobacteriaceae > Collinsella > Collinsella aerofaciens_CG. The sequence continues at coordinate 8,592 of DBEZXT010000068.1, forward strand.
CACGCACCAGATTCGCGTGCATACGCGTCATATCAACCACGCCTGCGTGGGCGATCCACTCTACGGCAAGTGCGATGCGCGCGCCGACCAGGGCCTGACCAGGCAGTTCCTTCATTCCTGGCGCGTGGCGTTCGACCATCCCGTGACGGGGGAGCGCATTGAGTGCCGCGACGAGTTGCCGTGGGATCTTGCTGCGGTTCTCGACGATCTGGCCCCGCGCTCGCTTGGCCGCACCGCCGCCGGCGACGACATCGTCCCGCAGCTTGGCCTTCTCGAAGCCTAGCCGGTATTAGGTGGTTTCTTGAACTCGGTAAGCCTGCGGTAAGATATACGGTTGTTTACGTAACGCGTTCTCGGGAGCCTGCATGCTCGCCTTTTTACAAACTAACACGCCCATCGTGATCTTTAACCAGATTGTGGTTACGCTGCTCACGGTCTGCTTTCTGTACCAGGTGGTCTTCTTTGTCATTGGCGCTCTTCGTGGCGAGGTCGCGCCTCCCAAGGCCAAAAAACTCCATCGCTATGCCTTTTTTATCGCGGCGCATAATGAGGAGGCCGTGATCGCCAACCTCGTTCGCTCCATCAAGGACCAGGATTATCCGTCCGAGCTCATCGAGGTTTTCGTGGTCGCCGATGCCTGCACCGACAACACGGCGCAGCTCGCGCGCGAGGCCGGTGCCATTGTTTACGAGCGCAATGACCTGGCCCGCAAGGGCAAGAGCTGGGTCATGGACTTTGGCTTCGACCGCATTCTCAACGAGTATCCCGACACGTTTGAGGGCTACTTTATCTTCGATGCCGATAACGTTATCTCCCGCGATTACGTTTCCAAGATGAATGATGCCTTTGACCAGGGCTTCCATGTGGTCACGAGCTATCGCAATTCCAAGAACTTCGGCAGCTCGTGGATCTCGGCTGCTAATGCCACGTGGTATCTACGCGAGGCGCGCTTCCTCAACAACGCGCGTAATATCTGCAAGACGTCCTGCGCTGTTTCGGGTTCGGGCTACCTCATCTCCGCCAGCGTTATCGAGGGCATGCACGGTTGGCAGTTCCACACGCTGACCGAGGACATTCAGTTCACCACGTTCTGCGCCATTCACGGCATTCGCATTGGCTATGCGCCGGCGGAGTTCTTTGACGAACAACCCGTGACGTTTAAGGCGTCCTGGAAACAGCGCATGCGTTGGACCAAGGGCTTCTACCAGGTGTTCTTTACTTACGGTAAGCACCTGGTCAAGTCGATCTTCCGCTACCATCGCTTTGCCGCCTACGACATGTTCATGACGATCGCCCCGGGTATGCTGCTGTCGCTCATCTCGATGCTCGCCAATGCGACGTTCCTGATCGTGGGTGGACTCTCGCACGGCTTTTTGGCTACCGAAGTCGAGATGCAGGCCTGTGCCGCTTCGCTCATTATGACCTTCGCCATGATGTATCTGACTTTCTTTATCCTGGCGCTGCTCACGACTATCTTTGAGTACAAGCACATTCACTGCGCGCAAAAGTGGCGTCTGGTGACTAACCTGTTTACCTTCCCGATCTTTATGTTCAGCTATATCCCCATCACGGTGGCCGCGCTGTTCCTGAAGGTCGACTGGGTCCCGACGCAGCACGCCGTCAGCGTTACCCTTGACGAGGTCATGCAAGGCGCCAAATAACCACCACCAAAACCACCGCAAAGGGGACAGGCACCTTTGTGGTGGTTTTTGCTTTTGAGCAGCTGCTCAAGGAGGTTTTCGATGATCTATATCCCGTTTTGGATTTGCATCTTTGCCGGCGCGTGGATTGATGCCCGTGAGCGGCGGTTTCCCAATGAGCTTGCCGGCGCATGTGCCGTGGCGGCGTTAGCAGGCGTTTGGCTCGACAGGGGCGTTAACACTGCTCTTGATCATGCCGGTCTTGCGGTCATCGTCTACCTTGCCCTTGTGCTTACTGAGTCGCTCTGGCGGCGCCTTCGTCAAGCCCCGGGGATTGGCATGGGGGACGCCAAAGCACTCTTCGCGCTTTGCACGCTCGACCCTATGGGTGGCATCGTGGCATTTGCCGTCGCACTCCTGGCCCTGGCCCTCTCCTGCCTCTTCACAAAATCGCGCTCCCTGCCATTGCTCCCGTTTTTAGTGCCGATTTTTGCCATAATCGAGGTCGTGGGCTGCACTCTGTAACCGATTGCGCATCGTTCTTAAGGAGCATGCCATGGCAACTAATCAAGAAACGGCCGCCATCAAGGCGCGTATGGACCGTATTCCTTCGGCGTTGTCGCCCGAGCTCGTCGAGCGCATTGCCGCCAATCGTGCTTCGGGCACTGTCAATCCGTATCGTTGCAACGACGACCAGGTCATTCGTCGTGTCGATCGCGATGCGGACAAAGGCACACTTATGCGTCCGGCGTTTATGCGCGATACCGAAAAAATCCTCCATCTACCGGCGTACACCCGTTATGCAGGCAAAACGCAGGTTTTTAGCTTTCGAAGCAACGACGACTTGTCGCGTCGTGGTCTACACGTGCAGCTCGTCTCGCGCATTGCGCGCGATATCGGTCGCGCCCTCGGGCTCAACTGCGATCTGATTGAAGCGATCGGTCTGGGTCACGACTTGGGGCACACGCCTTTCGGCCATGCCGGCGAGCGATTCCTCAACGATATCTATCACGAGCGCACGGGTCGTTATTTTTTCCATAACGTGCAGTCGGTCCGCGTGCTCGATGCGCTGTACGGTCGCAACGTGTCGCTTCAGACGCTCGATGGCGTGCTCTGCCACAACGGCGAGTACGAGCAGCGTGTGTTCGAGCTCTCGGACATGGGTTCCTTTGACCAGTTCGATCGAACCGTCGAGGATTGCATTGCCACAGGCTATAGCGCAATTGAGCACTTGCGCCCCATGACGCTTGAGGGCTGTGTCGTTCGCATCTCGGATATTCTTGCCTATGCGGGGCGTGATCGCCAAGACGCCATTGCGGCGGGCCTGCTGTCACCCGACGCTTTTGACGATGGGCTTGGCGGAGCATACAACAGCTGGATTCTCACGCATGCCTCTATCGATATCGTCGAGCACAGCTATGGCAAGCCGCGCATCGAGATGAGCGAGGACCTGTTCGAGGAAATCCGCCGCGCTAAGCGCGAGAACTACGAGAAGATCTATAGCAAGGGCGGCATCGAGGGCGATTCCGAGGCGGAGCTGCGCGAGGCGTTCGTAAAGCTCTACGACCGTTGCCTGCGGGATCTAAACAGTGGCGACGAGTCCTCTTACATCTTTAAGCACCATATTTCGCGCATTGAGCAGCAGCTTTCCTACTATGATCGCACCTATGCCTGGCAGGACGACAAGGATCAAGCCGTGGTGGATTATATCACGAGCATGACGGACGGTTATTTCTGCGAACTGACGAGCAAGCTGTTCCCTGGTCTGGAGTTTCCGCACCGTACCTATATTAACGAACGGTAGTTCGTATTAATTCGGTATACTGTTAGTGGAAAACGTATTTGATTGATACACGGGATGGCTATGGACGACCTTTTTTCTGCTTCGACGCGCGAGCGTTCCTTTCAGAATGCGCCGCTTGCGGTGCGCATGCGCCCCAATTCGCTCGACGAGTACGTGGGCCAGCAAAAGGCCGTCGGTAAGGGTTCATGGCTGCGTGCCGCGATCGAGCACGACGTGCTTTCGAGCGTGATTCTGTACGGGCCTGCCGGTACGGGCAAGACGACGCTGGCCCACATTATCGCCAACCATACCAAGAGCGAGTTTGTCGAGGTCAGCGCCGTCACGGGTACCGTGAAGGACCTGCGTCGCGTGATTGATGAGGCCAAGACGCGCCTGAATACGTACGACCGTCGCACCATTCTATTTATCGATGAGATTCACCGCTTCTCTAAGTCGCAGCAGGATGCCCTGCTGCATGCAGTTGAGAACCGTACCGTCATTATGATTGGCGCTACGACAGAGAACCCGTACTTTGAGGTCAACTCGGCACTGTTGTCGCGCGGGCGCGTGGTGGAGCTTGAACATCTGAAGGATGAGGATATCGCCACGCTTATTGAGCGTGCGCTCGAGGCACCACAGGGCTTGAACGGAAAGTTCTCGGCCGATGAGGATACGGTCAAGACCATTTGCACGCTGGCAGCGGGTGACGCTCGCTCGGCGCTCACGACGCTCGAGCTTGCGAGCGAGATTGCCGTCACGCGTCCCGATACCGAGGGAACGCCAGCGCCTGCGGCGGGGGAGCGCTATCCCATCACCGTGGATGACGTGAAGATTGCCAACCCGCGTCGCGGCTTTACGTATGACAAAAACGGCGACATGCACTACGACATCATCAGTGCGTTCATCAAGTCCATGCGCGGTAGTGACCCCGATGCCACGATCTATTGGCTCGCCCGCATGATCGATGCTGGGGAGGATCCTAAGTTTATCGCTCGCCGCATTATGATTCACGCTTCTGAGGATGTTGGCAACGCCGACCCGCAGGCGCTTTTGGTGGCGCATGCCGCGTTTAAGTCTGCCGAGGTCATTGGCTATCCCGAGTGCCGCATTAACCTGGCTCAGGCTGCACTCTATGTGTGCTTGGCGCCAAAATCCAACGCGTGTGAGGCTTCGATCGATGCGGCGCTGGCCGATATCCATTCTAGTGGGCTTCGCGAGGTGCCGAGTTATCTGCGCGATCGCCATCGCCCGGGCAGCGATGAATACGGTGTGTATAAGTATCCACATGATTATCCCGAAGGCTGGGTCGATCAGCGCTATTTGCCCGAAGGCTTGGAACGCGGTGCATTTTGGCAGCCTGCCGGGCGCGGCTGGGAAGAGTGGCGCGTAGAGCAAAGCGAACGAGACCGCAGCGGGAATGCACCGAGGTAGCTGCTGATAATTTTGTCCCACGTTGCTGCTATTGGCATGTTCGGTCCCCTTTGGGGTACCATGAAAAGCGTCTGTATTTCGATTCTTCCGGGAGGCTTGTATGAGTCCCATTCAAATCGCCCTGCTGCTGCTCGCCGTTGCCGGCGTGTGGGCCATCGCTGAGCTCGCGCTTACCCTGCGCAAGACCCGCAATGTTGTCGACTCGCTCGATAAGACCGTGAACGACCTCAACAACACCATCGCCGAGGCTCAGCCTGTGGTGGCAAAGCTCGATGGCGCTGTCGATGAGCTTACGCCGGCGCTTGCCCAGATGGAGCCGCTGCTTAAGTCGAGCAAGACGGCAGTTGATGCCCTTACCTCCAATCTCGTAGAGGTCGAAGCCGTGGTTCGCGACATTTCCGAGGTTACGGGCAGCATGGCCGAGGCCAGCAATGCTGTGTCGAGCGTGACCGACTCTGCCGCCGGTGCTGTGCAGAAGCTCTTCAATAAGGTGAAGGCTCCTGCAGCCGACGCCGATCGCAAGCTCGCCGCTGCCGCTGCGGAGGCCGAGCAGCCTACCGAGCGCATCCTAATTGGCGAGGACGAGGCCGCCGCGGGCGACGATGATGGTCAGAAGTCTGTATCCAAGCCGGCTCAGTATTACACCTATACGCCCGCCGAGACCTCTGAGGAGTCCTGCGATGAGTAGCGAAGCAACCTGCCCTATCACGCTGACCGTTGCCGGTGACCCGCGTCTCGCTCGCCTTGTGCGCATGACGGCAGCCAACGTTGGTGCCCTGTGCTCTATGTCTGTCGATCGCATCGAGGACATCCGCATGGCTGCTGAGGAGGCTTTCATCTTTGGTTGCACCGCGGTCGACTGCGATGACATCACCATCAAATTCGATGTCGATGAGACCCACGTTGGCATGACTATTACCTTTGGCGACCAGGCTACGGTCGATGAAGACGACCAGGCTGCGGTGTATGCCGAGCTCATCCTCGCGAGCGTGTGCGACTCCTACGAAAAGACTACGGCGCCCCTGACGCTTTCCCTCGACCTCAAGGCGGATATCTAATATGACCGAACGTTCCCGGAGCGGCAAGACCGCTTGGGACAAGGAGAAAACCCGCGAGCTGTTTCGTCGCTACAAAGAAACCGGTGATCCGGACGCGCGCGAGCAGCTCGTCATGTCCCATATGAACCTGGTAAGGTTTCTTGCCAACAAATTTAAGAATCGCGGCGAGCCGCTCGACGACCTCATGCAGGTCGGCTATCTGGGTTTGCTCAAGGCTATCGACCGCTTTGACCCCGAGCGCGGGCTCGAGTTCACGACGTTTGCAACACCCACTATCCTGGGCGAGATCAAACGCCATTTTCGCGACAAGGGCTGGAGCGTGCGCGTACCTCGTCGTCTGCAGGAGCTCTCGGCCAAGGTCAACCAAGCTACTGACAAACTTACCAACGAGCTGCAGCGTTCGCCCAAGGTTGAGGAGATCGCTGAGTATCTAGATGTGACTGTCGATGAGGTCCTCGAGGCTATGGAATCGTCTTCGGCCTATACCTCGGTGCCCATCGAGGCTCCTGGTGCGTCCGATTCCGACGATGCCCCCTCGATTCTCGACCGTTACGCCGACGACGACAACGAGCTCGACTTTACCGATGACCGCCTAGTGATCGAGGAAGCCATCCGTGATTTCTCGCCGCGCGAGCGCGAGGTGATCGAGCTGCGCTTTTTGAAGGGCATGACCCAGATCGAGATCGCCAAGAAGCTTGGTATTTCTCAGGTGCAGGTTTCGCGTCTGCTGCGCCGCACGCTTAAGAAGATTCAGGACAAGATCGACCCCGACGGAGTGATGATTCGTTCATGAGTGAGCACCCCCAACAAACCGATCGCGTGCTGCGCGACACTCGCATTCTGACGCTGCGCATTTGGGCTGTTGTCGGCTGCATTGTCATCGCCGCTGTCATCTTTAACCTTATGGGCATCCTGGCGCCGGTTATTGAGTTTCTTGCCGTCGGCTCCATCATTGCCTTTGTGATGTCCCCGATCACCAACTGGCTCGAGCACCATGGCGTGAATCGCGGCATCGGTTCGCTTATCGCGCTTATTGTTGTTGTTGCCGTGCTCGTCGGTGTCGTTTGTATCTTGTCGCCGATTCTCTTTGGTCAGATCATGGAAGTCCTGAGCCGCCTGCCCGAGCAGCTTCGTGTTGCAGGTGGCGATCTCAACGAGATGATCTCGCATGCAAAGACGCTCAACAACACGCCGCTCAAGGAGTATTTGGACGATAATCTTTCGTCGCTGGTTGCCGTGGCATCGAGGTATGTGTCTCAGATTGCCGCCGAGCTTGGTCGTGGTGTGTTCCCACTCATCACCAATACGGCCTCGCAGCTGTTCGTTATCTTCCTTGGCCTGGTGCTTGCCTACTGGATGGCCTGCGACTACCCTCGCATGCACCACGAGATTTGCACCATCATCGGTCAGGAGAAGGAGACCTCGTACCGCTTTATGGTCGCCATCCTTTCTCGCTCTGTCGGCGGCTACATGCGCGGTATGGTCGTGACGTCCATCTGCGGTGGTTTCCTCGCCTTTATCGGTTTTATGATCATCGGCCATCCGTATGCGGCGCTCATGGCTATCTTTACCGGCATCATGCATTTGGTTCCGGTCGTCGGTCCCTGGGTGAGCGCAGCAATCGCCACGGTGCTCGGTTTCATGTTCAGCCCCATGTTGGCGTTATGGACGCTCATCGTGACGATGGTCGCGCAAAACGTCACCGATAACGTCATTTCGCCCAAGGTCATGCAGAGCTCGGTGCAGGTGCATCCCATCATGAGCCTCACGGCGCTCGTTATTGGCTCGGCACTCATGGGCCCCATCGGCATGATTATTGCCATCCCGCTTTGTGCGGCCCTCAAGGGTATCTTCGTGTACTACTTCGAGAATGAGACCGGCCGACAGCTTGTGGCCTATGACGGCGCCGTGTTTAAGGGCACGCCGTACCGCGATGCCGATGGCAACCCGGTCGCCGCCTACGACGCGCTCGGCGACGACACCTTCATCTACGAGTCCGAGCTCATCGGCAACGAGACTGCGCCCGAGGCCAAGGCCATGCCCAAGCCCGATCTCGATAATCCCTGGATCAAGCTCTCTGGTCTGCAGCCCGATGCGACGGGCTTCTTCAAGAACCCCTTCGCTAAGGATGACGATTCCAACACGGATGACGACACCAAAACCGGCATCGACGGCTCCATGGACGATGATGACAACTAGCGGGGTAATTCGGATTAATATTCATACGCGCTAACATGCAATTTCGCTGAAGGGCCGGCATTGTGCCGGCCCTCTTTTTTGCACTTGCGCGGTGGGATGGTAATATCGTTACGTTTGAACTGTTTCGATGTGAAACCGAGGAGATTCCCTCTATGAGTGCTGACTACCCGTCAATGACTACGGCCGAGATTCGCTCCAAGTTCCTCAACTTCTTTGAGGAGCGCGGTCTTAAGCTCTACCCTTCTTCGTCCCTCGTCCCCGACGATCCTTCGCTGCTGCTTGCCAACGCCGGCATGAACCAGTTTAAGGAGTACTACCAGGGCAAGAAGACCATGAAGGAGATCGGCGCTATCTCCTGCCAGAAGTGCGTCCGCACCAACGACATCGATTGCATCGGCGAGGACGGCCGTCACCTGTCCTTCTTCGAGATGCTCGGCGACTTCTCCTTTGGCGGCGTCTCCAAGCAGCAGGCTTGCGCCTGGGCCTTTGAGCTCATCACCAAGGAGTTCAAGCTGCCGCTCGACCGCCTGTACTTTACCGTCTTTACCGAGGACGACGAGACCCACGACGTGTGGCGTTCTCTGGGCGTTGCCGAGGACCACATCTCCCGCCTGGGCGAGGACGACAACTTCTGGGCCGCTGGCCCCACTGGCCCCTGCGGTCCCTGCTCCGAGATCTACTTTGACATGGGCGAGGAGGTCGGCTGCGGTAGTCCCGACTGCAAGCCCGGCTGCGACTGTGACCGCTTCCTGGAGTTCTGGAACCTCGTCTTTACCCAGTATGATCGCCAGGAGGACGGCTCCATGCCGGAGCTGCCGCACCGCAACCTCGATACGGGCATGGGCCTGGAGCGCATGGCCGCCATCATGCAGCACAAGACCGCCAACTACGACGGCGACTTGATGCAGCATCTCATCAAGCTGGGCGAGAAGATTAGCGGCAAGACCTATGACGCCGACGATTACTCCGGCGCCAGCCGCTCCCTGCGTATCATCGCCGACCACTCCCGTGCCGTCGACTTTATGATCTCGGACGGCATCCTTCCCGGTAACGAGGGTCGCGAGTACGTCCTTCGCCGCCTGCTCCGTCGTGCCGTGTTCCACGGTCGCCTGCTGGGCATCGAGGGCGCCTTCCTGACCAAGTTCATCGACGAAGTCAACGCTCAGATGGGCGAGGCTTATCCCGAGCTGCTCAAGAACGTCGCCCTCGTCAAGGGTATCGTCGCCTCCGAGGAGGAGCGCTTCTCCACGACGCTCGACAACGGCCGTGTTTACCTGGACGAGGCCCTGGCAGCGCTTGCCGAGGGCGCTGTGCTTCCGGGCGACGTTGCCTTTAAGCTGCACGACACCTTTGGTTTCCCCATCGACCTGACCGTCGAGATCGCCGGCACCGCTGGCCACGATGTCGATATGGACGGCTTCACTGCCTGCATGGAGGACCAGAAGGCCCGCGCCCGCGCCAATGCCAAAGGCGACGCCTGGGGCAGCTTCAACGACGTTTGGGTCGAGCTTTCCGACAAGGTCGCCGCGACTGAGTTCGACGGCTATGACAACGATGTGATCGAGGGTGCCAAGGTTGTTGCCATCGTGCGCAACGGCGAGTCCGTCGAGTCCGCTGCCGCCGGCGAGGACGTCGAGGTCGTTCTCGACCGCACTCCGTTCTATGCCGAGATGGGTGGCCAGCAGGGCGATGCCGGCGAGCTTTCCGCCGAGGGCGTTTCGCTGACCGTTTCCGATACCAAGAACCACAACGGCCTGTATGCTCACGTCGCCCACATTGCCGAGGGCACGCTGGCCGTCGGTGCTACCGTGACCGCCGCGCTCGACGCCGAGCGCCGTGGCTTCCTGCGCCGCAACCACACCGCCACGCACCTGCTCGACGCCGCCCTTAAGCAGGTCCTGGGCGAGCACGTCTCCCAGGCCGGCTCGCTGGTGACGCCCGAGCACCTGCGCTTTGACTTTACGCACTTCGAGGCCCTGTCCTCCGAGCAGCTCAAGGCTGTCGAGGACCTGGTCAACCAGCAGATCTTCGCTTCCAAGCCGGTCGTGACCCGTGTCATGGGCATCGACGAGGCTAAGGCTGCCGGCGCTGTCGCCCTGTTTGGCGAGAAGTATGGCGACGTCGTCCGCGTTGTCTCCGTGGGCGCTGAGGACCAGCCGTTCTCCCGCGAACTCTGCGGTGGCACACACGCTGCCAACACCGCCGAGATCGGCCTGTTCAAGATCATTTCCGAGTCCTCCACGGGCTCCAATGTCCGCCGTATCGAGGCCGTGACCTCTAAGGGTGCCCTCGACTATATGGCCGACCGCCTGGCACTCGTTGACGCCGCCGCCGCTGCGCTCAAGTGCCGCGTCGACGAGGTTCCCGCCCGCGTGGAGAACCTGCAGGCCGAGCTGCGCGAGACGTCCAACAAGCTCAAAAAGGCTCTGACCGGTGGCTCCTCCGACGCCATTTCCAGTGCCATCGAGGGTGCCGTCGAGCTCGGCGGCTACAAGCTCGTCGTCGCTGAGCTCCAGGGCCTTGAGGCTGCCGACCTGCGCAACGTATGGGATACCGTGCATCAGAAGGTCGCCGGCCCTGTCGCTTGTGTCGTCGCCAGCGTGACTGAGAAGGGCACTCCGGCCCTGCTCGCTGCCGGCTCCGATGACGCCGTCAAGGCCGGTTTCCACGCTGGTAACGTGATCAAGCAGATCGCGGGTCTGGTCGACGGTCGCGGTGGCGGTCGTCCCAACATGGCCCAGGCCGGTGGCAATAATGCTGCCGGCATCGCCGATGCCCTCGCGGCCGCTAAGACCGCGCTCGGCGCCTAAGAATCTAAGAAGTCGCTGTGGTTGCGCTCGCGCTGGACATAGGGGAGACCAGGATTGGCATCGCCGTCTCGAGCCGTGATGGCAAGATGGCGATGCCTGTCAAGGTGCTTCCGGCTGCCGAGGTCACCGGTATGGCCAAGACGTTTCGCTACCTGGTTGAGGACTATGAGCCCGACATCCTGGTAAGCGGACGTCCCCTGACCATGGCCGGTGAGCCCGGCCCTCAGGCCGAGCGCGTTGCCGCTGTGGCGCAAAAGATTGCCGACGAGCTCGATCTTCCGTTGGAGTTTGAGGACGAGCGTCTGTCCTCGCAAGAGGCCAAGCGTATCCTGCGCGAGCAGGGACTCAACGAAAAGCAGATGAGGGGCAAGATCGACATGATTGCCGCCAGCCTGTTTTTGCAGACGTGGCTCGATCGTAAAAACGAGGAGGTTTCGCATGCCTAGTGCTTCCGATCAGCGCCAGCCGAATCGTACACAGCAGCCGGCGTCGCGCCCTGCCCAGCCTGGCCAGCGTCCGGCACAGCCGACGCAGCGCGCAGCTCAGCCTGCCGCGCGCCCGGCGCAGTCCTTCTCTCGTTCGGCCCAACCTGTTCAACGGACGGGTCAGCAGCCTTCTGCTCGTTCGGTTCAGCATTCGGCTTCTCACGCGGCTCAGCAGCCCACTGCTCGTACGGCCCAGCCTGCAGGCGGCACCCGCTTTAAGCAGCAGGCACCTACCCAGCGAACGCAGGCCCCCCAATCGCATTCGCATCACGCTCGTGGTTCGCATGGCGTTGCTCCGGCGACCCGCTCGAGCTACAACACGCATGCTCGTCGCGGTGCTCAAAAGAAAAGCTCCCCGGTGCCTATGATTATCGGTGGCGTTGTTGCCGTGCTTGCGCTTGTCGCGATCGTTTTCTTTGTCGTGCCGGCCGTCAAGGGTTTCTTTGCCGGTGAGGATACGAAGGTTACGGCTGGTCAGCAGGTTACGGTGACCATTCCCGATGGTGCTTCGGGCGATACTATCGCCTCGATTCTCTCCGAGAACCATATCGTAGAAAATCCCAAGGATTACTATGCGGCGGTGAAAAAGCTCAACGCCGATATGTCGCTCAAGCCTGGTGATTATTCGTTCACCACACTCATGGATGCGACCAAGGTTGTTCAGCAGCTCATGGAAGGCCCCAACGCGGGCTCCAATGCGCTGACTATCCCTGAGGGTCTGACGGTCGATCAAGTCGCCGACCGTGTGGCCCAGGCCTACGACAGCATCTCTAAGGAAGACTTCCTCAACCAGGCCAAGGCCTCCAATTACGTGGACGACTATAGCTTCCTTAAGGGCGCCGCTAACGACTCCCTCGAGGGCTTCTTGTTCCCCAAGACCTATTCGTTGGGTGATTCGCCGACGGCCGATGGCGTGATTCGCGCTATGCTCGATCAGTTTAAGACCGAGTACAAGTCGCTTGACTTTGCGAGCTGCGAAGCCAAGATCAAGGAACGCTACGGTGTGGAGATGTCCGACTACGACATCGTCAACTTGGCCTCTATCGTTGAGCGCGAGGGCCTCAACGCCGATCAACGTGCGCATGTGGCCTCGGTTTTCTACAACCGCCTTGCCGGCAAGCTCGATGGCCTGCGCTATCTCAATAGCGATGCGACTATGATGTATGTCACCGGTGGCGAGGTTACCGCCGACGACCTGCAGAGCGATAGTCCGTATAACACCTATAAGCATGAGGGTCTGCCACCCACGCCCATCTGCTCTCCGTCGCTCGAGGCGCTCAAGGCCACGCTTGAGCCGACCGACTCCGATGACCTGTATTTCTACATTACGCAGGACGAGGAGTACTTCTCGCAAACCTACGAAGAGCATCAACAGTCTTGGAATTAGCATGAGGATTTTTAGCCCCAAACGTTACGTTGCCTCGGTCGATCGCATCGACCTTAATACCCTGTGGGCCGACGGCAAACGCGCCATTCTGCTCGATCGCGATAACACCCTGGTGCCGCGCGACACCGAGCAGGTTCCCGCCGCGGTTTCCGCTTGGCTCGATGCCGCCCGCGCCAAAGGCTTTAAGCTGTGCATGGTGTCCAACAACTGGCATCGCGACCAGGTCATGAGCTCTGCACGCGAGCTGGGACTCGAGGCCATCAGCCACGCCATGAAGCCGGCGCCGTTTGCCCTCAAGGCGGGTCTTAAGCGCCTCGGCGCCACGGCCGACGAGGCGGTGCTGATCGGTGATCAGCTCTACACGGACGTGTGGAGCGGCAACTTCGCCGGCGTCGATACCATCCTGGTAAAGCCGCAGGCGACGCAGGACCTGTGGTATACGCGGATCTTCCGTATCTTTGAGCGCCGGGCCCTTCGCGACCTTCCCTGCGAGGAATAGGTCTCGTCATGTCCCAGCACATCAAACACGGCTGCGACCATATCTTCTTTATCGGCTTTTTGGGCGCGGGCAAGTCGACGCTCGCGCGCAACGTGGGCACCATGTTCAAGCGGCGTTTTATCGATACCGACCGTCTGGTCGTGCGCCGTTGCGGCAAGTCGGTTACCGAGATTTTTGAGACCGAGGGCGAGGATCGCTTTCGCGAGCTTGAGACCTCGGCGCTCCGTTCGCTCCAAAGCGAGCGCAGCCTGTTGGTTTCGTGCGGGGGCGGTATCGTCGAAACGCCGGTGAATATTGAACTGATGCACGAAATGGGTACGTGCGTGTACCTCGAGGGCGACTTCGAGGATTCGATTCGACAGATTCGTCGGTCCGACACGCGCCCCGATTTCCGTTCGCCCGAGCATGCTGCGCGCCTGTTTGAGCATCGCCGTCCGCTGTATCGCCAGGCCGCCGACCTTACCCTTGATATTCGCAACAAGTCCTTCGAGGACGTTTCCTACCTTTGTGCCGAGATGCTTTTGGAGCGTGGGCTGCTATGATTCGCCGTCAACTGATCAATTTCCAAAACCGCAGCGTCGATGTCCGTGTCGGATTGGGCGCGTTCGATGAACTGTCGCGTATGTTTGCCTCGGCCGTGGGCAAGCCTAAGCGCGCGATGGTCGTTTGGAACACCGCCACATCTGAGCGTTTTGGTGAAGTCGTCGAGCATGCGCTGGTCGACGCCGGTTTTGCCGTGTCGCTGCTAGTCCTTGAGGTTTCGCCTGCTGGTGCCACGCTGGCCGATGCTGATGCTATCTTTGGCGCCCTGTCTGCCAACGGCATTACCTGCGACGATCTGGTTGTCGCCGTTGGCGATGCCGCAACCTGCTCGGTTGTTAGCTGGTGCGCCAACCAGTGGTGTGGCCGAACCGAGTGCGCGCTGCTGCCGACGACCTTCGACGCCATGCTCACGGTCGCGACGACCATGAAGCCGCTCATTGCCTCGTCGGCCAATGCGCTTCCCGCTATCGCGTTCCGTCCCGAACCGGGCTTGGTCGTGTGTGACCTCGACCTTGTTCGCGAGGCGGACCCCGAGGACCTCAAGCTCGGCTATGTGGTACTTGTTGGCACCATGCTTTCGAGCAGTAAGTCCCGTTGGAATCAGTTTACTGAGACCGTCCCCGAGATTCTCGCGGGCGAGGAGGTCGCGCTCGTCAATGCCGTTCAATGGTCTCAGACTGCCCGCAAGGACGTACTGATGGCCACGAACCCGAGCGCTCGCCATGCGCTCGATTTTGGCAAGACGGGGGAGCGTACCCTGCGCGCCTGCTTGGGCGATGCCGCTTCGCAGGCCCCTGCCTACCAGCTGTTGTCCGAGGGCATTCGCTTTGAGGCACGCCTAGCACATGATGCCTGCGATTTCGATATCGATTACGTCTTTGAGGTCGATGACTGCTTGGAGGACTTTGGTATCGAGGAACTTGCCTTCGATCTGGAGCCTGCCGCATATATCGAGGAGTTCCGCAAGCAGCAGTTTGCACGCTCGAACCGCAGCATGTTGCCGCTGCCCGCGGCACTCGGCGCCATTCGCCTAACGAACGTTGAGGATGAGGTTCTTGAGCGCCATGCTCACGCCTACTTGGCTTCTCGTAAAGAACTTCTCTAAGATTTATTGACTTCCATCGTCTTTCGTATCATGTTGAGGGGCGGGTTTCCAATCGGTTGCGGATCGCATGCGATTCCGTCGTTCGGTTGAGACCCGTCCCGTCTATATAGAGACAACAAGAAAGGAATCTGCATGTCTGAGTTTGCTGCCGGTCCTGCCGGTCGTATCGAGCGTGTCCGTGCCCTTATGGTCGAGCGTGGCTACGACGCCATCGTGGTGCGCGACGAGGCCAACCTTCGTTGGCTTACGGGCGTTAAGGGCGTCTTCGACTACACCTTCGAGTTCCCGCACGCTGCGTTTATTACGGCCGACCAGTGCCTGTTCCACACCGACTCGCGCTACCTCAACAGCTTTGAGGAGAACACGCCCGCCGGCAGCCCCTGGGTCTTCGACATGGACGAGGGCACCATCCCCGGCTGGGTCGCCGGCAAGATTGCGGCTAACAAGTGCCGTGTCTGCGCTGTCGAAGACGATATGCAGATCAACTTCTACCAGGGTATTCAGCGCGGCCTGGAGGACCGTTCCGTCGCCTGCATGCTACCGCTGATGCACGACGACATCCGCAAGATGCGCGCCATCAAGGATGCCGAGGAGATCGAGCTCATGCGCCATGCGCAGTCGATCACCGATGCCGCCTTCCAGCATATGCTCGGCTTTATTAAGCCTGGTATGACCGAGAAGCAGGTTCGCAACGAGCTCGAGAACTTTATGTTCGCCAACGGCGCCGACAGCCTGGCCTTCGGCTCCATCGTGGCGAGCGGTCCCAACACCGCCAACCCGCATGCCGTGCCGAGCGACCGCGTGATCGAGAAGGGCGATTTCGTTCTTATGGATTACGGCGCGGGCTACTGCGATTACCGCTCCGACATGACACGCACCGTCGTGATGGGCGAGCCCACGCAGGAGCAGCTCGACCTGTACACGCTCGTGCGCCGCACGCATGAGGAGTGCGTCGCCGCCATCCATCCGGGCGTCGAGGGCAACGACATTTTCAAGCTCTCCAAGAAGATCATCGGCGATGCCGGTTATGGCGATTACTACAACCATGGCCTGGGCCACGGCGTCGGTATCGACATCCACGAGCTGCCCAACTTCAACCGCAGCAAGAACATCATCGAAGTTGGCTCGGTTATTACCATGGAGCCCGGTGTCTACCTGCCCGGCGTGGGCGGCGTGCGCCTTGAGGACTACGGCGTGGTCACCGAGAACGGCTACGAGCCCTTCACCAAGACCCCGCACGACCTGCACGTTATCGACTGCTAGTCTACTTCGGTAAATAGTTTTGGGCGGGGCGTCCGGATCGATTCGGACGCCCCGCGTTCTCTTTTTATGCGCTCGCTGCAGGCGCCGTCTGCAAGTGTATAATTTCGGTCGTATGTAATTTGGACGCTTGTGCGTTCTGCCCATAACAAGAAAGGTCGCTATGCCTACCATTTCTACCGCCGACTTCAAGAACGGCCTCGGTCTCCGCATCAAGGACAAGGTCTACACCATCGTCGAGTTCCAGCATGTCAAGCCGGGCAAGGGCGGCGCGTTTGTGCGCTACAAGACCCGCGACATCAAGAGCGGCCGTGTCGTCGAGAACACCTGCAACGCCGGCACCAAGTTCGAGAGCGTCATGCTCACCACCCGTGAGTTCCAGTACCTCTACAACGATGGCACCGACTATATCTTCATGGACAACGAGTCCTATGAGCAGGTTCCCGTTCCCGAGGACATGGTGGGCGAGAACTCCAAGTGGCTGCGCGAGAACGACATCTGCCAGCTGCTCTTCGCCGACGATGAGCTCATGGGCGTGACCCCGCCGATGTTCATCGAGACCACCATCGTCCAGACCGACCCGGGCTTTAAGGGCGACACCGTCCAGGGTTCCACCAAGCCGGCCACGATCGACACCGGCGCTGTCATCCAGGTCCCCATGTACCTCAACGAGGGTGAGGTCATCAAGGTTGACACCCGCGACGGCAAGTTCGTCTCCCGCGTCTAGCAACCAACTCTTCTAGGAGGACTCATGCCCCAGGAAATCAAGATTGACGGTATCGGCATTTCGCCCGATGTTCTGACCGCCATCGTCTCGCGCGCCGTGTCCGATGTCGAGGGCATCGCCTCCGTTGGCGTCAAGGACCTTGCCACCAACCTTGTCTCCATGATGCTCTCGTCCAAGGCCCCGGCTTCTGAGCCGGCGGTCGAGGCCGAGGTCGTTGGCGACAAGCTCGCACTCACCGTGCGTGTCGTGGTGTTCTTTGGCTATCCGTTCAAGAAACTCGCCGAGGCTGTTCGCGCCGCTGTGGTCGCCGCCATCGATGCCCAGGTGGGCGTTGAGGTCGAGCGCGTCGACGTTTGCATCGACGGCCTCGTTTTCCCCAAGGAGTAACCTTTGAGCCTTAAGGTTTATCGCGGGCGTACGCTTGCCCGCAGTCAGGCGCTGCAGCTGCTGTTCCAGGCCGAGGCCACGGACAGCCCGCTCGAGCGCGTCCTCGAGGGTGATTTCCTGATCTCGAAGGGTCCCCTCGACCCCTATGCGCTGGAGCTGTGCCGCGGTGCCTACGAGCATATCGACCGCATCGACTGCGCTCTGCGCTCCGTTGCCAAGAACTGGGATCTTATGCGCATGCCCGGCGCTGACCGCAATCTGCTGCGTATCGCCGTTTTCGAGATGCGTTTCCTCACCGACGAGGAGGTCTCGGACGCCATCGTGATCAACGAGGCCGTCGAACTTGCCAAGGCCTATGGCACCGACCAGTCCGCGTCGTTCGTCAACGGCGTGCTGGGCAAGATCGCTCGCAGCGAGGAGCTGCCGGGCGAGGACCTGTACCAAGAGTTACTGGCCGAAGATCGCGCTCGCGAGGAGGCCCAGGCCGCCGAGGCTGCCGCTAAGGTTGCGGTTGCTCAGGCTGAGGCTGGCGTGCTGGCCGAGGATGTGGACGCCGCCGAGGCTGTCGTCGACTCCGTCGAGGAGTAGCCATGCCAGAGGGTTCCGTCCGCAATTTCGACGAGATCTCGGACCGCTTGGACCAGATCATCGCTACCGTTCGCTCCAAGGATACCTCCTTGGAGCGTTCGCTCGATTTGTTTGACGAAGCGATTGAGCTGGGCTCCCGCGCGGTCGATATGGTCGACAAGTTTGAGCTGACGCCGCGTGAGGCCGACAAGCTCGAGCAGGAATACGATGAGGATGCGGCAAACGAATCCCAGGATAGCTAGGCCGCATCTCCGGATACGAATGGTTGATGGCATTCATGAAACGCGTGCGTCTTGATGACGAACTGATTTCACAGGGCATCTGCGCCGATCGCGCGGATGCCCTTCGCACTCTTATGGCCGGCTTGGTCTCGAGTGGCGGCGAGCGCTTGACTTCGCCGGGCCTTAAGGTGATCCCGGGGCTGCCGCTGCACGTGAAGGGGCGCATTCCCTATGTTGGCCGCGGCGGTCTTAAGCTCGAAGGCGCGCTTGATGCGTTTGGCATCAATCCGACGGGTCTTGCCTGTCTGGATGTGGGTTGCTCTACCGGCGGTTTTACCGATTGCCTGCTCAAGCGCGGAGCTGCGACCGTTGTCTCGGTGGACGTGGGTCGCGCCCAGTTCGATTGGTCGTTGCGTCAGGACGATCGCGTGACGCTGCTTGAGCGCACAAACGTGACGCAGCTGCCTGAGCTTGGCTATTCCGGCGCCATCGACCTGGCTGTGTGTGATGTCTCGTTTACCAGCATCGCGAACATTATCGATGCGGTGCTGGTGTGCCTGGCGCCTACGGGTGCATTCTGCACGCTCGTAAAGCCGCAGTTTGAGGCTCCGGCGGCGCTGGTGGGTGAGGGCGGCATTGTGACCGATCCCGCCGTGCGCCGCGATACACTCGTTGCGGCAGTTGAACTCTTTGCTGCCAAGGGGCTGTTCCCGGTCGATGTGTGCGTGTCGCCCATTCATGGTGCCAAGGGAAACGTTGAGTTTTTCCTGTACGGCACGAGATTTGCCCCCGGCGGACGTACCGACGATGAGCTGCAATCCCAGGTATCGGTTTTGAGCGAGAAAGCTGCAACGCTATGAAGGTCTTTCTGGTTCCCAATTACTACAAGCAAGAGGCGGTCGAGAGCGGCCTGATGCTCGAGCTTTGGCTGACGCGCCAGGGCTATGATGTCGCATGGGCTGCCGACCAGCGATCCAAGATTCAGAGCACGCCTGATATTGACGGCTCCGATCTGGTCATTACGCTCGGCGGCGACGGTACGTTGTTGCGCGCTGCCCGCATCCTCAACCATCGCGAGATTCCTATCCTCGGTCTTTCCTATGGTCACCTGGGTTTTTTAACTGCTGCGAGCCCCGAGGAGCGCGACATTCTGCAGGTCGTGAGCGACGCCCTGTCCGGTGAGCTGCACGTGAGCCGTCGCGCCACCATCGCCGCGGATATCGTATCCGTGCGCGAAGACGGTACGAAGGATGTCGTGCGCACCTTCGCCCTCAACGACATGGCGCTTACCCGCGGTCCGCTGTCCGATATGGTCGAGTTCGACATCACGGTGTCGGGCCACCATATCGACCGACTGCGTGGCGACGGCGTGGTCGTGTCCACGGCGACTGGTTCTACGGGGTACGCGCTCAGTGCCGGTGGCCCCATCGTGAGCCCCGACTATACGGGTATGGTCTGCGTACCTATTGCGCCGCACACCATTCAGGCCCGTGCCTTCTTGACTTCGCCGAGTGATGTCGTCGAAATCTTTATGTCTGATGACCGTCCGAGCGTTCCGGCGATCGCTATCGATGGACAATTTATTACTTGCGATGGCACCGTTGAGAGCGTGGCGGTGCGTCGCGGGCCCGGTGATGTGCTGCTGCTGGATTACGGCCCCGAGAGCTTCTATAATTCGGTGAGCCGCGTATTCTACGGAGTCCGTCATGATCGATGAGCTGCAGGTTTCTAACATTGCACTCATTCGCGAGGCGACGTTGGTTCCGAGTGCCGGCCTGACTGTCCTGACCGGCGAGACCGGCGCCGGCAAGACCGCGCTGCTCTCGGCCCTCAAGCTTATTTTGGGCGAGCGCGCGGATTCGTCGACGGTGCGCGAGGGCGAGGCGCTTGCCAGCGTCGAGGCGCGGCTGTTCGACGGTCCACACGACACGGAGGGTTTCACGGTCCAGCGCAGCCTTTCTGCCGAGGGCCGCAGCCGCGTGAAGATTGACGGCCGCATCGCCAGTGTGCGCGAGCTTTCGGAGCGCGTTGGCGTGATGATGGATCTGTGCGGCCAACACGAGCACCAGCGCTTGCTCGATCCGGCGCATCATGTTGCGATGGTCGATGCCTGGGCAGGGCGCCCTGCACTCGAGGCGCTCGAGCACTACCGCGCCTGCTTTAAGGCTTCGCGCGCTGCCGCTAAGGAGGTTCGACGTGTCGAAGAGACCTCGCGTGCGCAGGGGAGCCGCGTCGAGGAATCGCGCTTTGCGCTCGAGCGCATCGGCGAGGTCGACCCCAAACCAGGCGAGTATGAGGAACTCGAGGAATTGCTGCCGCGCTCCGAACATGCCGAGGTGCTGGTTGCCACAGCTAACGATGCCCATGCATCGCTTGCCTCTGAAGGGGGAGCGCTCGATGCCGTGAACAGCGCCGTGGCAGAACTTTCCCGCATGGCTTCCGTCGATCGCAAACTGGGCGATATTGCCGATGCGCTTTCGGATGCCTGTATTTCCCTTGAGGATTGCGCGAACGAGCTTCGTGCCTATCGCGATGGCGTCGCCTTCGACCCGCGCGAGCTCGCTCGCATGCGTGAGCGGTATTCCGACCTCAAGGGCCTGTTGCGTCAGTGGGGTCCCACCATGGACGATGTTTTTGCCATGCGCGATCGCTCGCAAGAGCTGCTGTCCCTGGTCGATGATGGCGATGAACAGATCAAAAAGGCGCGTGAGGCACTCGGGAGCGCCGAGCGCGAGTTGTTTGCCGCTGCCAAGGCACTTAAGCGCGCCCGCAATACGGCGGCCCCGCGCTTCTGCCATGAGGTGGGCCGCCAGATGGCTCGCCTGGAGATGGGCGGCGCCGAGCTCGTCTGGGAGTCGCGCGATCTTCCTCGTGCTGAGTGGACGCCCGCTGGTCCTTCGAGCTACGAGCTGCTATACCGCAGCGGTGCCGGCTTGACGCCACGTCCCCTGCGCCGCATTGCGTCGGGCGGCGAGTTAAGTCGCGTCATGCTGGCAAGCAAGGTTGTCCTCGGTAACGCGGACGGCGTCGACACTCTGGTATTCGACGAGGTCGATGCAGGTGTCGGCGGCTCTACCGCACGTGCCCTCGCGAGCGTGCTGGCAGATCTCGCCGCTACGCATCAGGTGATTGTCGTAACCCACTTGGCGCAGGTCGCCGTCATGGCTGACAAGCATTACGTGGTCAGCAAGGAGCCAGGCGATGTTCCCCAGACGCACCTGGACGAGGTGACCGGTGATGCCCGCACCGCAGAGATCGCCCGTATGCTGAGCGGCGATCAGTCCGAGGCTAGCCTGGCGCACGCAAAGCAGATGCTCGAAGAAGCTCGAGGTTAGGTCGTATCAGCGGTGTTGGTGGGACAAAATAGACTGAAATTTTTGTCCCACTACGCGTTTTACTCCACAACCTTATCCGGCTGGATGAGCTCTTCGTAGGAGCTGATATGCTCGCGGGCGTCTTCGATTTCGGGCAGCAGGAAGTTGTAGATGACCTCGATGATCATCGTGGCGCTCATCTTGGAGAACGCGAAGTCGCCCGTTGTCAGTAGTGCTTCGTGGTTGACGGTATTAAAGGTGTAGTCTGCCAGGTGCGCGAGCGGGGATTTGCTGTCGCTGCTGATGACGACTACGGTTGCGCCGCAGTCGCGAGCCGCTTTTGCCATGCGATTCAGACGGCGCGACTTGCCGGAGTTTGAGATCAGCACGATAACGTCACCGGGGCGCAGCGTGAGCGCAAAACCAATCGAGGTCTCGCTGATGGTGCTTGCCATGCAACGAAGGCCCAGCTGCGAGAACTTGAACGTCGCGTCGAGCGCGACGGCGTTGGTGTTGCCTACGGCCGCAAACTCAATAACGCCGGCATTCTTAAGCGCGTGTACAACTGAGGCCAACGTGTCGTGATCAATGCCGTCGATGGTCGCATTAAGCTCACTCACCTTGGCGGCGAGGATATTTTTAAGGCTCTGCTCCATGTTGTCGAGCGAGACCTCGTCGGTCAGGCCCTCGTTGCGCTGACTCTCTAAGTCGCGCGCCAACGAAAACTGAAAGCTGCGGAAGCTGCCAAAGCCCAGCTTGCGGCAGAAACGCGAAACGGTCGCCTCGGACGTGGCGGCAGCGCGCGAGAGCTGAGCCGCCGTGAGGCGTGGCGCCTCGGACTGGTGCTCCAATATATAGTCGACAATGCGCTGCTCGGACTCGCTGTATCCCTGATGGGTACTAATGAGGGAAAGTGCGCTCTTGCTACTATCGGTCATGGATGGCTCCTGGTTGGCATGAAAATCTAGCTTGATTTGCAATGCCATAGTATACGGACATTTTCAATTACAAGATACACCTTGCCGTTTCAAGTGTTGATGGTAAACTTTCACTTGCCGTTTACGGTTATGAAAGAACCTTTCACCGGAGAATTGCGCCTTGTCTCTTCTCACGCGGACGGTAGGTTGGTATCTTTCAAGTGTGGAAAAACGCGTATCGAAGCGCGTGTAGGGGAGCGCCCGCGGGCGCTGTACTCAAGAAGGAGGGACACATGGCTAAGTTTGACATCATCGCCGCGACCGGTTGCCCGACCGGCATTGCGCACACCTTCATGGCGAAGGAGGCGCTGGAGAAGGCTGCTGCCGAGCGAGGTCTGACCATTAAGGTCGAGACTCATGGCCAGGTCGGCGTCGAGAACGAGCTCACCAAGAGCGAGATCGCCGGTGCCAAGGCCGTCGTCGTCGCAGCCGATAAGGATGTCCAGGCTGAGCGTTTCGCCGGTAAGCCCATGGTTTCCGTTGGTGTTTCCAAGGCCCTGTCTGTCGAGGCTGCTGGTAAGCTGATCGACCGCGCGCTCGCCGCCAAGGGCGACGACACGGTTGCCGCTGCCGCCGATGTCGAGGACGAGGTCGAGGAGAAGGAGTCCATCGGTCACGTCATCTACAAGCACCTCATGAACGGCGTCAGCCACATGCTGGTCTTCGTCGTTGCCGGTGGTGTTCTGACCGCCATTTCGTTCCTGTGGGGCATCACGTCCTTTGATTCGACGGCTGCCGACTACAACAGCTTTGCCGCGATGCTCAAGATTATCGGCGGTATCGCCATGAACCTCATGGTTCCGGTGCTCTCCGCTTACATCGCCGAGTCCATCGGCAAGCGCCCGGCGCTCGTCCCCGGTTTCGTCGCCGGTATGATTGCCATCCAGGGCTTGCCTGTTAACGCCGATACTGGCATGATCGACGCCGGTGGCGCAGGTGTGGGCTTTGGCTTCCTAGGCGGCATCGTCGGCGGCTTCCTCGCTGGCTATGTCATCCTGCTGCTCGAGAAGGTTTTCTCTAAAATTCCTGCGAGCCTTAATGGCCTGAAGGCAATCTTCCTGTATCCGCTGTGCTCTACCGCCATCGTCGGCCTGGTCATGCTCGGTATTTCCGGCCCCATGGCTGCCATTAACCAGGGCATGATGGATTTCCTGCAGAGCCTCGGTAACTCCGGTCCGGTGATCCTTGGCCTGGCCATCGGCTGCATGTGCGCCTTTGATATGGGCGGCCCGGTCAACAAGGCTGCTTACGCTACTGGCACCTTCCTGCTCGGTACCGCTCTCGAAGCTGGCGTCGGCACCGAGACCTACAACTTCGGCACCAACTTCATGGCTGCCGTCTCCGCCGCTTGCATCGTTCCGCCGCTGATCACCACCTTCGCTGTCGTTGTCGGCAAGAAGTACTTCAGCCAGGAGGATCATGACGCCGGTATCGTCAACCTCATCCTTGGTTGCACCCACATCACCGAGGGCGCCATTCCGTTCATGACCAAGAACATCTGGCCCGTTATGCCCATCATGATGCTCGGTTCTTCCATCGCTTCCATCTTGACCATCTTCTTCAACGTTCACGATCCGGCGCCTCACGGCGGCTTCCTGGTCCTGCCCGTTGTCGAGAACGGTCCGCTGTGGGTCCTCGCGATCCTCATCGGCGCCGTGGTCGGTGGCATCCTGTTCGTGGCTTTCAAGAAGTACGACTTCGAGAAGAATCAGAAGGCCGCTCCTGCAGCCAAGCCGGTTGAGGCCCCCAAGGCCGCTGCCGTCGAGGCCCCCAAGGCCGAGGCTGCCGACTTCGTGAAGGTCGAGAATGTCTTTGTCGCCGAGGACTTCGCTTCTCGTGACGAGGCTCTGAGCTTCGTTTCCAACCAGGCTGTCAAGGCCGGTATCGCCGGCGACGCCGACGCCGTGATGAACGCCTTCCTGGCCCGCGAGGCCGAGGGCACCACGGGCATGATGGAGGGCTTCGCCATCCCGCATGCCAAGTCCGATGCCATTACCGAGGCTGCCGTCATCGTCGTCAAGGACGAGTCCGGCGTGACCGGTTGGGACACCATGGACGGCGCTCCCGTCAACGTGGCTATCGCCCTGCTCATCCCCGGTGCCCAGGCCGGTACCACGCACCTCAAGATCCTGTCCAAGGTCGCCGAGGCGCTCATGGACGAGGACTTCCGTGCCACCGTCAAGGGTTCCACCGACGCCGCCAAGATCGCCAAGACGATCAACGCCCGCCTGGTCTAATCCCCCAGCCCGCGTATAACATCGCCCCCTGTATATAAGGCGGAGTCCCTCTCCAGGGCCTCCGCCTTTTTCTACCCCTCCCATAAGTTGCGGTGAAATAGGGACTGTTTAAACGATTCAACCCCAATTCAGTCCCTATTTCACCGCAACTTACAAAAGGGCATAGAGGGGGCTGCCTATCGAGTCTTTGTCGCGAACAGATCATCAGCCAGAATTCCGTTCGCACGATATTGCTCTGGACCGACCGAGTTTCCGCAGCTTACTCGCCGGGCGGGCGCGGGTTAAGTTTGTCGCGAGTTCCGCACGCAAAGGAAAGCACTTAATGTGCTTTCCGTCTTGCGCAGGACTGTAGAGCAGCAAACTTAACCCGCGCCCGCCCGGCGAGCAAGCGGACGACAAACACATCTGTCCAACAATTCGTCCGAAACATAATGAAAAACCGTTTGATGTGAGTTAATATAAACAACGTCGTGAATCTGACTCCTGCCACATACATGACAGGGGTTAAACACAAAAAAGGAGTCAACTATGGTTTCTGAGAAGGCTACCCTCGTTAATCCTCAGGGTCTGCACATGCGTCCGGCTGGTCTGTTCGCCTCCACCATGGGCAAGTACGCCTGTGACGTGACGGTCGTCACCCCCGAGAAGGAGGTCAACGGCAAGTCCCCGATGGCCCTCATGGCTGCTGGTATCCCCTGCGGTACCGAGGTCGAGGTCAAGTGCGACGGCGCCGACGAGGCCGAGGCTCTGGCTGCTGCCATCGAGCTCATCAAGAGCGGTCTTGGCGAGTAGAACTCAAACGGGTCGCATGTTGAACAACTAAGTTCATATTTGGGGGCGCAGTGACCTGTTGTAAGGTAACTGCGCTCTTTTGTCATGGATATGGCAAAACGCTTTATCACATGACACGGAGAGAGGAATGGGAATGTATCAGGGAGTCAACGCTTCCGAGGGCATCGGTATCGGCACCGTCATGGTCGCCGTCGATCCCGACTTGACGTTTGAGCCGCACGAGGTTGCTGATTCGGCAGCAGAGAAGGAGCGCTATCAGTCCGCTCTTTCGGTCTTCTGCGAGAAGACCCAGGCTCAGGCCGACCACATGAAGGAGACGGTGGGCGAGGCCGAGGCCGAGATCATGAGCGGACACATTGTTCTGGCTCAGGATCCGGGTATGACCGACGCCATCAACGCCGCCATTGACGGCGGTACCTGCGCCGAGCAGGCGCTCATGGACACCTCGACCATGTTCGAGAACATGTTCCTGTCCATGGACGACGAGATGTTCCGTCTTCGCGCGGCTGACATCGCCGATATCCGCACCGGTATTCTGGCCGAGCTGCTGGGCAAGGAGGTCGTCGACCTCTCCGTCCTGCCCGAGAACACTGTCGTTGTCGTGCACGACCTCACGCCGTCCATGACCGCCACGATCGATAAGGCCCACGTTGCCGGTATCGTCACCGAGACCGGTGGCCGCACGTCGCACTCCGCGATCATTGCGCGCGCCCTCGAGATCCCGGCTGTCCTTTCGGTCTCCAACAGCTGCACCGCACTGCGCAACGGCATGACCGTTGTCGTCGACGGCGGCAAGGGTATCGTCGAGGCCGATCCCGACGAGGAGACGCTCGCAGCCTACACCGCCAAGGCCGAGGCCTTCGCTGCCGAGAAGGCAGCCCTCGAGGCCTTCCGTGGCAAGCCGTCCGTGACTGCCGATGGCATCAAGAAGATCATCGCCTGCAACATCGGCAACCCCGATGACGTGCCCAACGCGCTCGATCACGACGCCGAGGCTATCGGTCTGTTCCGCTCCGAGTTCCTGTTCATGGACTCCGCTGAGCTTCCTTCCGAGGAGGAGCAGTTCAACGCCTACCGTAAGGTCGCCAGCGCGCTCAAGGGTGCTCCGGTCATCATCCGCACGCTCGATGTGGGTGGCGACAAGGAGATTCCGTATCTGCATATGGTCAAGGAAGACAACCCCTTCATGGGCTTCCGCGCCGTGCGTTACTGCCTGGCCAATCCCGACCAGTACAAGGTCCAGCTCCGCGCTTTGCTGCGCGCTAGCGCCTTCGGTGACGTCAAGATCATGATCCCGCTCGTCACCTGCGTCGAGGAGGTCTTGGCTGTCAAGGAGCTCGTCGAGCAGTGCAAGGCCGAGCTGACCGAAGAGGGTCGCAAGTTCAACGAGAACATCGAGGTCGGCATCATGGTCGAGACGCCCGCCGCTTCGCTGCTCGCAGACCGTCTTGCCGAGGTCGCCGACTTCTTCTCCATCGGCACCAACGACCTGATCGGCTACACCATGTGCGCTGACCGTGGTAACGACACCATCTCCAACCTGTACCAGGTTTACTATCCCGCCGTGCTCCGCTCGCTCAAGAACATCATCGAGAGCGGCGTGAAGGCCGGCATCATGGTCGGTATGTGCGGCGAGGCCGCTGCCGATCCGCTGCTCGAGCCGCTGCTGATCAGCTGGGGCCTGGAGGAGTTCTCGATGAGCGCTCCGTCGATCCTGCGCGCCCGCAAGACCATAAGCCAGTGGACCAAGGCCGAGTGCGACGAGCTCGCCGAGAAGGCACTCGCCTGCAACACCGCCGCCGAGGTCAAGGCACTGCTCGAGTCCGCAGCTCGCTAATTTGGTATCAGAGGTAACCGCGTGGTTGGAATGGGCCGGCCACGCGGCCCTCACATATACAGGGGGTACTGTAAATGTTCTACACGCTAACCGCTAACCCGGCTGTCGACATGACGGTTTCGAGCTCTCCGCTCGAGCCCGACGAGAACGTCCGCACCGGCTCGGCCAGCTACACGGCTAACGGCAAGGGCCTCGACGTGTCCTTCGCCTTTAAGAAGATGGGCGTCGACACCGTCGCGCTCGGCTTCTTCGCCGGCTTCACGGGCAAGTTCATCGTCGAGGAGGTTATGAACCTGGGTTGCCTCTGCCGCCCGGTCTGGACCGACGGTATCACGCGCATTAACACCTACGTCAACGATGGCCAGCACGAGTACGGCATCCTGAACCCGGGTGCTCCGATCACGCCGCAGCACCAGGAGGAGCTCTACAACATCCTGGACACCGCGGGCGATCTCGAGTGCCTGATCGTTTCCGGCTCCGTGCCTCCCAAAGCTACGCCTGACTTCCTGGCTCAGGTTATGGAGCACGCTCAGGCTCGTGGCGCCGATGTCGTCTTGGACCTGTCCTCCGACAAGCTCAAGGAGCTCGCTCACAAGAAGCCTCTGCTCATCAAGCCGAACCATCACGAGATGAAGGCCATCTTCGGCGTGCCGGTCGACACCGACGACGAGGTCCGCGTTGCCATGAAGATGGCTCACGACGCTGGCGTTCAGAACGTGCTGCTCACCCGTGGTAGCCGCGGCGACGCTTACTTCTCCAACGGCGAGGACATCTGGTACGCCAAGCGTGAGTTCAACATCAAGCTGGTTTCTTCCGTCTGCGCCGGCGACTGCACCCTCGCTGCGTTCCTGCACAAGTGGTACAGGGATCGCGACAACGTCGAGGAGGCCATGAAGCTCGCTATGGCCACCGGCGCCAACGTTGCCGAGTCCGTCGGCATCGGCGACTTCGGTCACGTCGACGAGTACAGCAAGCGCGTTGCTGTCCGCAAGCTCGATCGTCAGTAATTGAAAGCGACATATTCGTGCGCATGTGGCGCCCCGGTTTCGGCTGGGGCGCCTTTTTGTTCCGCCACGGGGGAGAGGTGTCCCGCCGTACTTCATCGCTTCCACACCGTTCGCCGAGTTGTCCTAGCCTTTTACCGATGCGTGGAATATACTTTCATTAACACGTTGCTTCGTGAAAGGAACATTCATGATTTACACGCTCACTGCAAATCCCGCCATTGACTACAACATCGCCTGCGACGGCCTTACTGCCAATACCGTCACGCGTACCCGCAATGCCGTCTACACGCCCAACGGCAAAGGCCTCAACGTCTCGTTTACGCTTGACCACTATGGTGTCGACACCACGATCCTGGGTTTCTTCGCCGGCTTCTCGGGTGAGTTTATCGTTAAGGGCGCCGAGGCCCTGGGCGTGCCCGTCAAGCCCGTGTGGACCGACGGTATTACGCGCGTCAATGTGTTCCTCAACGCCGGTCCCGACACCGAGTACAACATGGTCAATGCCGGTGCCGCCATCAATGAGGCCAACGAGCAGGAGATGTTTGAACTTATCGATTCGCTCGATGACATGACCTGCCTGGTCATCAGCGGCTCGCTGCCTCCCAACACTTCCGAGGGCTTCTTGGCCGAGGTCCTGCGCCGTGTCAAGGCCAAGGGGGCCGAGTTCGTCCTCGACATCTCGAGCCATCAGCTGGCAGACCTCATTGCTCTGGAGCCACTGCTGATCAAGCCCAATGACGACGAGCTGCTTGACATCTTTGGCATTAAGGTGAGCGGTGGCGACGATGAGTCTGTTAAGGGCGCGATGGCCGAGCTGCACGCCAAGGGCGCCAAGAATGTGCTGCTGACTCTTGGCGGCGCTGGTGCGTACTTCTCTAACGGCGAGCACATCTGGTTTGCCAACCGCACCTTCGACGTCAAGCTGCTGTCGACGGTGTGCGCCGGCGATTCCTCGCTTGCTGCCTTCCTGTCCGTGTGGCACGACGCCCCCGAGCGCGTCGAGGACGCCCTGCGCCTTTCGATGGCTACCGGCGCCAACGTGGTCGAGTGCGCCGGTCTGGGTGATTTTGCCAAGGTGGACGAATATAAGAAGCACATCGAGGTTCGCCAGGTCTGCTAGTTCCGGCACCTTGTCTGAATAGTTTGATTATTTCGCATCCGTCTTAGACTAGGACGGATGCGTTTTTGTTTATCGGACTTGCGTGTGCAGTGGAGGCTGTTTCTTGCTAGACTTCTTGCAGACGCAATCGATAGCCAATTTGATAGTCGCAGGAGGCCATAGGCATGTGCAATGTTTCGCTCAACGGTACTCAACCGTCCGATGCGTCCCTGCGCGTCCTGCGCGCGCTTGAGGCGGCTGGTCTTGAGGCTTGGTACGTGGGCGGTTGGGTGCGCGACGCCCTGATGGGGTACCCCAGCCACGATGTTGATATGTGCTGTAGCGGCCTGTGGCAGGAGTCCAAAGCGGCGCTCGAGGCCGCCGGCATCGCTGTTGTGGAGTCGGGCATTAAATTTGGCGGAATCACGGCTATTTCCGATGGCGAGCGTATCGAGGTCACCACGTACCGTCTGGATGGCTTTTACACCGATGGTCGTCATCCCCAGAGTGTGGAGCGTGCCGCCTCGCTCGAGGACGATCTGGCGCGCCGCGACTTTACCGTCAATGCCATGGCCTGGCATCCCGAGCGCGGGCTTGTCGACCGCTACGACGGCCAGGGTGACTTGGAGCGCAAGCTGATTCGCGCTGTCGGCGATCCCAAGCGTCGCTTTAACGAGGACGCCCTGCGCATGCTGCGTGCGGTGCGCTTTGCCTGCCGTCTGGACTTTATGATTGAGCCCGAGACCAAGCGTGCGCTTGCCGAGTGCGCGCCGCTGCTCGATGCCGTGGCGCGTGAGCGTGTGGGTATTGAGCTCGAGGGCATTCTTTCGACCGGTCATGGGGGAGACGCTATGCTGCGCTACCCCGAGCTTATCTGCGCCGCCGTGCCAGAGTTGACAGCGGGTCGCGGGTTTGATCAGCGCAGCGTCTACCATGCCTTTAACGTCTACGAGCATATCGCCCGTGTGCTGACGGTGGCAGGGGAGCTGGCGCTGTGTGACGGCGTTGCGCCCTCGTCGAGCCTGATGTGGGCGGCGTTTTTGCACGATGTGTCCAAGCCCGAGTGCTTCACGGTCGATCACGCCGGCAGCGGACACTTCTACGGTCATCCCGAGCTCGGCGCCAAGAAAGCGCGCGTCATTATGGATCGCCTGGCGCTCTCGCACGACCTGGTGCGCGACGTGTGCCTGCTCATCAAATATCACGACAAGCCGCTGCGCCCCGAGCGCTCCTGCCTGCTCAATATGATGCGCGCGCTTTCGGGTGAGGGCGTCGACACGGCCCGCCTGATTGACGAGCTCATGGACCTTAAGCGTGCCGACACACTTGGCAAGGCCCCGTCGTGCTTCTATTACGTTGAGACGATTGAGGAGATGCGCGCGATGGCGCACGAGCTGCTGAGGGCGGGGGAGCCCTATACGCTCAAGATGCTCGCCATCAACGGCGGCGACCTGATCCGTGCTGGAGTCAAGCCCGGGCCGGAACTGGGGCAGCTTCTCAACTCCGCCCTCGACGCCGTGATCGAAGACAACATTCCCAACGATCGCGAAGCTCTTTTGGTCCATCTTAACTTGAATTAGCTACCTAGCTTACCTGCGTGTTCCATAACCTGCCGACAATTTTTTGGCAATTTGGAATTTCTTCTTGCGCTGACGTTTTTTGTCCCGTAATATATTTCCTCGCAGCACGGCAGTGCAGATGTCATGTGGCCCGTTCGTCTAGCGGTTTAGGACGCCGCCCTCTCAAGGCGGAGATCACCAGTTCGAATCTGGTACGGGCTACCACGCATCTGATACCCGGACTTCCTATGGAAGGCCGGGTTTTTTATTTTCAAACAACCGTCTGCAATTCCCGTTTGAACCAGAGCTTTGCGTTCTGCCTATGGCCCTTACGGGTACAATATCCAA
>DBEZXT010000069.1:0-29417 GCA_048291645.1 Collinsella aerofaciens
CACTCTTCTTCTTTCCGGACATGCCGTCCTCCGATCTCCCGGGGCCGGCCGGTCCGGCCCTCAGGGTATCGGGTTCCCACATTCATCCGCACATGTGCGGATGAATGTGGGAGGTGTTCGGATAAAGTCGATAATCAAGGCTGAGGGACCGAGGCTTCGCTACCGAAAAAACCATTTGTTAAACTCAATGTCCGTGGGTAGAATAAGGTCGACGGCAGCCCAAGTTGTGGATAGCTGGGCAGCGCCGTTACTTCGATTAAGGGGTCAATGCCTTAACGGCGTCGACCCCTCTTCTTTTGCTTCGTACGCTGCTTAAGTGCCTCGGAAAGTCCGATAAGCGCCGTGAGGAGCGAGACCAAAGCGGTCAGGAGCTTCACGAAATCAATCAGATCGGTCATGGGCATCACCTCCCGTCGCATGGAGGGCGCTGCCCGGCACATGGAACTGCCGTCAACAACTGCCATTCTATCAAAGCGCGGTCATAAATACGAATATATGTTCGATAATAACAGCAACGTGATTCCCTCGAATAGCAGCCTTTCGTAAGGGCGGCAGAAGACGGCGCTGGGCGATTGGGGCTAGACGCGCAGGTCTTCGTCACCGAAAGCCCGTTTGATTAACCAGCCCTCTGTAGGTACACTGCATATTGATGGGCCCGGGATGACCGCTGATTCAAGTCACCGGGCCTAAATCTTTTCATCCATTTGAATAGAGCGGGCGACTCTCTTGGGGCCGTCTGCATGGCGTGTGATTAGCGCATGGTATTGCGCCCAGCTTTCATGTCCGCGCGGCCACCTATCCTTACGGCAATGTAGCCGCTTATGTAACAAGCGGCAAGCAACGGAGAAAGGCCCTAACCGTGTCAGCTGAAAAGACGCCGTGTATCTCGGCTATCGATACGACGAACTTTGCGCGCCAGATTGTGCTGGACTTTGAGTTTGCGCCGGTGCCAAAACAGCGCCAGCGCCGTGGGCTGCGCAATGAGATTATCGAGGTCGGCGCCGTTAAGCTCGATTACCACGGCAACGTTATGGGCGAGTTCTCGCAGTTTGTGCAGACGGAATTTACCGAAGGCGTTGCGTATCCCGTCCGCGAGCTCACGGGGATATCGGCCGTGGACACCGCGATGGCCGATCCGCTCTACATGGTGATAAAAAGGCTCAGCGATTGGATCGGTCGCTACTCCGCCCAGGTGGTCTGTTGGAACGGTGCGGACCGTCGGCAGCTTTTGACCGAGTGCCAGGCAAAGCACATCGACCTTTCCACATTTCCTACGGACTGGGCCGACCTGCAGGCGTTTTACACCTCGATCATGGACGTTGGCAGCCACGGGCGCGTCTCGTTGGGCGACGCGGCAACGTGGTTCGGCATCGAGTTTGACGAGCCGACGGGCCATGCCCACAGCGCCCTAGCCGATGCGCGCGTGACCGCCAAGCTGCTCAAGCAGGTGATGGACGGGGACTATCACGTGAGTCCGCGCGCCCAAGAAGTCCGCCAACGTTGGGGGATGGGCGAGCGGGCCCAGACACGCCTCTCTAGCAAGTGCCCCGAGCTGGGCGACCTGCTGCTGAAGCTGAAGGCGGCGGGAAGGTAGGGGCGTTAGCTGTCTGCATGGCGCGTGCCTGTCGCGTATCGTTACTCTTCCTGCTGCTTGGCAGGCAAGATGTAGACGTTCTCGGCGTCCACGGCGATCTGCGCGGGGCGGTTGTAGAGGGTGTCGATCTCCTTTACGCTCTGCTTGAACGGCGTGACGTCGGGCGTCTTTGCCTGATGGAGCTTTTCGAGGAGTTTCTCGGATTGCTTGTCGTTGAACTTTCCGATGCTCTCTCCTGCGCCTTCGAGCGCCTCGTCGATGAGTGTATGGTCGCCCACGGGGGTCTTTGCGATGGCGTGACCGAGCAATTTGCCCGCGGACGCGATACCGCCCAGCAGTGCCGCATCGACGGTGTCGACAGCCCCCGCTTCGAGTGCGTTGTAGCAGTCGGTGTAGAGCTCGCGGTACGCGATCGAATCAGCCTCGATCTTCGCAGTGGCGTCCGCGAGCTTTGCGGGCTCGAAGTTCTGGGCGAGCATGGGTTCGAGGAACAGCGAGAACGCGTGGATGTAGGTGGCGAGCTGGCAGTCTTTGAGGTAGTCGAGCACCTTGTCGAGGCGTCTGCCCAAGCCGTCTCGCACCTCGATGAACCCTTTCTTTTTCAGATCCGCCTGTGCCTGCGAGCGGAAGAGTTCCATGTCCTGCGCGGACGACTGCTTGATGTCGAGCACCTTCATATGGGCGTTTGCCATGTAGGTGGCGTTGCCGTAGTTGAGGCCGTAACCGTTGAGGATGTCTGCGAGCGTCTTGAGGTTGCCACGCATGTTGGCCTTGTCGCGCTGACGCATGTACTCGAACATTTCGTCGACGGACTCCTGGATGGAGTCGAGCTTTTGGTTTATCTGCGCGATTGCGGCTGCCATGAATAGCGATGTTGGATCGTAAGGCACCTGCGTGACGCTCGTGGCGATGTCGCCCTCGACTACGTGGAAGCGCGCCTGCCCAAGGCCCTTGGCGGCGTCGCGGTAGCCCCCTGTGAGACCGCTGCCGTCCTTGAACGTGTTGAGTTTCGACGGATCGAGCGGGTTACCATATTTGTCAGTCGCCTGGAGCAGCGTGGGCACGCTCACCGTGTTGGTGACGGTGCGAAACATCGAGGGGAGCGAGGCGAACGCCACGCCGAGTTGGGGAATTCGCTCGAGCGGTAGCTTGATGGCGCCGGAGACGTCCACCCGCTTCTGAGTGAGCGCGAGGTGGATTTTGGTCGATGCGAGCTGTTTTGCCACGAGCTCCTCTCGGCCGTCGTTCGCCGAGGGTTTGGTCTCGTTGTCTGCCATAGCGCGCTCCTTGCTTACGTTGATAGTCGTGGGCATTATCTCATCGCCTGGTGGCTTGCTAGAGCGGGGTAGAGGCCGAGCGTCTGGCGAAACTCGTTAACTGATTGCATTTCAGCGGATTGGGTTGATTATAAGAGAAGGACGGCTATCCATCTGCCCTTCCCAGTTGAGTTCGCTTTGAGCTACTGTTCGTGCTTATGCTGCTTGGGCTCAAGCCTTCTCGCTGCCGTGAAGCAGGCCGTGGCCGCCATGGCCAATGCGATGCTGGCCATCCAAGTGGAGTCGCCGGTTGCAGCGAGCTTTGGTTCATCGGCTGTCGTGCGTCCCGACTTTTTTGTAGCCGCCTCGTCGGCGTCCTTTTCAGGAGTGGCAGGATCACTTTTGTTGTCGCCGGGTGAATCTACGTCGGTCTTTCCGCCCGCCTGCTCCCCTTGGGCCTTCCCCTCCACGGTGAAGGACGCATCGGTCGCCGTCCCGTCCTTCCAGACGGCCGTGACGGTGTGTCCGCCGCCGGCGAGCGTGTCCAGGTAGGACGGCCTGAGCTCGATAATCGTGCTGCCCCTGGTTGCGGTGTAGTTCTCGGCGGAGACCTCAGTTCCGTCCACGAGGAGACGCGTGAACTCATCGAGAGGACCGCTGAAGCGGAAGGTCAGACCGGCCTCGCCGTCCTTTGCATACGCCTGCCCGTCGCCCTTGGTGGCGGCATACAGCGGAGCGGTCACGTCGAAGGTGACGTCCCCCGCGTCGTCGACATCAAAGGTCTGAACGCCGGTCTTGCCGTTACGCTCGGCGTAGGCGGAGCTGTAGACGAAGGTCTCGTGGCCCGTCTTGTCGAGGACCGCGAGGGCTTGGATTTCAAACGAGCCCATCGAGAGCGACGTGGGGAACTCGATTTCGATATAGCCCCTTGCCGCATCGTAGCTGCAGCTCAACGTTTTGCGGGTCTTTAAAGAGTTCGGGTCCTCGACATAGCCGGGGTCGCCGAGGATCGGGGAGACAGACTTTACGCCGTCCGCGTCGCCTACATTGCAATAGATACGGAGGATCCCGCCGACGGGGACCCTCTTCGCGGAGATGGAAACGTTCGAGACCGTGGGCGGGTTCCGGTCGATCGCGCTGCCGGTCACCTCGAAGCACAGCTCGCTCGGGTCGCCAACCGAGAAAGTCGCGCCCGAAATGCCGTTGGCCCTGGCGTAGGAACTCTCGTACACATCGGTCTCGAACCCTAGGCCATCGGTGACCGAAAGGCCGATCAGCCTGTGCCTTCCGATCCTATTGCTGTCGAATGTGAGGTCAAACCCGTCGATAGACGAGCCTCCGTGATAATAGGCTGACGAAACAGAGCAGCCGTCGTCCGAATTCTCCCAGCCCTGCCGCAGTATGGGGGAAACGGAGCGAACGCCGTCGGCATCGGAGACGGTCCAAGAGATGTGGAGGTCGGCACCGGTTGCGACCTCCCTGCTCGAGAGCGACACGGAGGACACGGTCGGCGGGTTTTGGTCCTCGGGTCCCTCGGTCACCCCATACTCGAGGGGTCGGTGGTGAAGGTCGGACAGTCGAGCCCCTTCTCCTCGGCATACGTCGTGTCGTAGACATCGGTAACCCATCCAAGACTATCGGTCACGCCGAGGCCGATGATCCGGTACCTGCAGGGCCGGTCGCTCGGGGAGGTGGAGATATCGAAGCCCGCGGTCGTGTTGCCGGTCGACGAGAAGGCGAGACGGGAACTGATTCCATGGTCTCCGGTATCGTTTTCGACAAGGACTTCGACTATGGGCGTGACGGACCGTACCCCGTCAGGGTCATCGACGCTATAGCCGACATGCAGCGTGGAGCCGGCCGTGACTGTCGTCGCGGATATCGTCACGTTGGAGATGCTGGGCGGGTTCGGGTCCGACGCGGCTAGGGCGGTTGAGGGCAAAGCAAGCGCTACGGTGGCGGACAGCGAGGCGAGCAGGCTAAGCGCGAAGCGCCTGGAGAATTTCAAGGAGGTCATTGGTGGTGCCGATCTTCCATAATTGTTGCAGCGATACCAGTATATCTTTGGCCCATGCTAGCCAGATGTTCTTTCCGCGAACGGCTCGTTAGTTTAGAGACGGCATATGGACGCCTGTCTCGTCCACGTTTCTCGTAAGGGCGATTATAAGGACATGAAGAGACTTTCTCGGAACAATCAATTGGGGATATCAAAGAAATGCTGGACGCCTCCTGATCGCTCAATGCCTTTGAGGTGAAATGCGGCGCATCGGCTACGTTGTTGAGATCATTTATCGAGCGATACGTCATTCCAGCTGAGGCCACCGTCATGAGGCTTCTGTTCCTACACCCCCCCCGCAATCCCGCGCGCGGCACCCAACAGCTCGTACTCCCTCTCGCTCCACTGGCACAGCTCGGCAGTCTCGACGGCGTCGCGACACAGGTCCAGAAACACCTCGGCGCCTTCGCAGAAACACTCGCGGGCAAAGTCACCCGAGCCGTCTGCGACGCACATGCCGTCTGCAAACAACTTCCAACTCGACGGCTCGCGCGAGTCGTCTCCGAGCAGCTTGATCTGCAGTACGTGCGGATTTCCAGCAGCACAGAGCTCTTCCTCGAGCTTTTGCACCGTAAAACGCATCTGGTGGGAGAGGCTGCTCTTGACCATGGCCGAGGCGTGGCCATTCGGCTTGTCCAGAAGATGCATTCGTTTTGGCTTGACGACCAGATTGTGGAAATTGCGCTCGGTGCGCACGGAGAAATTGTCCATACGGACTCCTTTCATCGATGTTGGCAGGGCCACCGTGCCTCTTGGCCGGTTGGCGTCGGGATCGTGGAGCCAACTCTCTACCCCGACTCTGGATAAAACGCGCCCGCTCCTTGCAGGCACGATGGAGTCTATCAACGTGTACGGACAGAAATCAAGCGCCGCCTGCGAAATGACGCGTGAACGGCGTTGGTCCCCAAGTGATTATTCGGCTTTCATTCGGAAAAGTGTCGAAATCAGCCGTGTAAAAGTACGGAAAAGTGTCGAAATAGGCACCTTAAAACTTCGGAAAAGTGTCAAATTCGATAGGCAAATTATCCGGAAAAGTGTAGCTGGATGACAAAACAGCACTTAGAAGCCGGTGCTGGATGCGGGATCCTGCGGCTGCCTTCAGCTCTCGCTACTCATCGTCTCCGTCGTTGGGGTCGCCCTTGAGGGTGTTGATGTCCAGGTACTGGTTATCGTCCTCTTTTTGCTGGGTCTCCGACTCCGCTTGGGTGGGGCCGCGGAACAGCTGGAATCCCTCAAACGCAATGACACCGAGCAGGGCAATGATAATGGCGATAAAGGCAACCTTGACTGCCTGCGGAAATTCCGAGAAACGCAGCGCCTTTTCCTCGGCGTAATAATCGGCGAAGCGCTCTTCGCCCGTGCTTTTGGTATACGCCGGTGCGGACGCGGCCTCCGGGTCATATTCCGGTGCAGGCGTGGCAGCGTACGGATCGTTGAGATAATCGCTCGATGCGGTGCCATAATCCTCGGTCTCGATGCGACCGGTGCCAGCATAGCCATCGGAATAATCGGAATATGCCGCACCGACCTCATAGCCCGCGGCGCTCGTGTTGGCGGCAAAAAGCGGGTTAACTGGAACGTCGAGCGCCGGCATGCCGGTAGAGGTCTCATCCAGATCGGTTGCAGCCCAGGAATCGTAGGCAACCTGATGGGCAACGGGCTCATCGAGCCTTGCGACCGGAGGTTTGCGTGCCGCAGGAACAGGCAACTGCTGGGCGCTGTACATAACGGTGCTGTCGGCCGATTTGCCCTGCGTCGCTGCAGCGAGAAATGCCGCCGTCTCGGACGGGTCGCTTGCGGGGCGGGGAGCGGGTGTGGGCGCCGAAGTGGGTGCGGGCGTAGGCGCGGGCGTCGAAACAGGCGACTGCGCAGGAGTCGGCGCAGATGCGGACTTAGGCGCAAGTGCGGGATTGGGGCTTGACGGGCGAGCCCCGCCGCCCATGAGTTCGTCGGCGGTCCACGGGCGATCATCCATCACGTCGTCAAGGCTCAGCGAAAACAGGTCGTCTTCACCCTCATCGAACATGCGGTGCACATGCCCACCAATTGCCGGAATCAATCCGCGACCGGTGCACGATGCCTTGCTCAACGCCATTCTGTTCCATCCTTTCGAAATACTAATGACATCGATTATATGGAACTTCCCAAGCGGCTCGGTCTTGGATTCGCGCTTTCCAGAACTCGCGCCCAAAAGGGGAGGGGCAATCCAGGCGAGTGCCTACTTGTCGCCGGCCGCCGCCTTGGCCTCATTGAGGTAGCTATAGAAGCTGTACTTGGAGATGCCAAAGAACTCGCAGGCGCGCTCGCTCGACTTGGAAATGAGAAAGGCGCCGCGACGGTCGAGGTAGCCAATGGCACGAATGCGCTCGTCTTTGGTCATGAGTGCCGCGGGCTTGCCCACAAACTGCTCGCACTCGTGCAGCAGGTCCTCGAGCAGGTCGCCGATGTTCTTGGTAATGGGCTCG
This sequence comes from Collinsella aerofaciens, assembly GCA_048291645.1. Lineage (GTDB taxonomy): Bacteria > Actinomycetota > Coriobacteriia > Coriobacteriales > Coriobacteriaceae > Collinsella > Collinsella aerofaciens_CG. The sequence continues at coordinate 7,372 of DBEZXT010000069.1, forward strand.
GGCTCGGTATAGCCCGTGCCGCCGGTGCCGGTAAAGGCATCGAGCGAACGCTCAAAAGCCTTCATAAGCGTAATGTCAAAGTTGATGCCCAAAATGCCGACGGGCTTGCCCTCGTCGTTGCGGATAAAGATGGTAGAGGACTTGAGCAGCTTGCCATCGGTGGTTTTGGTGAGGTATGGCTCGCGGTCGTGCACGTCGGTGGTGCCCTCGTGCATGGACTCAAACACAATATGGCTGGGGCCGTCACCCAGTTTGCGCCCGCTGACGTGGCCGTTTTCGATCACTACGATGGAGTGGTCCACGTCCTCGGTCTCCAGATCGTGGACGACGACTTCGCAGTTGGGGCCAAATTGGAGCGCCAGACCGTGTGCGAGGCGCTTGTAAAACTCAATCTGTGCGGGGGTCATGGGTGCCTTCCTAAAAATTAGTTTGGGCACACTTTGCCATAAACCACACTTGACCGCAAACAAATCCATCAACAAGGCAATTCATGACCGTTCGGCGGCGAAAAAGTACCGATTACGGCAACAAACAATTCGTTAGGTATGCCAATCAAAAAGTGTGATAGAACATTACTAACAAACTTTTTGTTTGGCATCCACATAAAAGTTCAGCCGTGTGAATGGGATCGGGCTGAAACGCGTATGCGGGGGCCGGCAAGAGAGGACTTAAGGAGTTCACCGTATGGCCGATAAGATCCAGTGGGCGAGCAACACGATGCCCAAGAGCGATGACAAGCACTTGGGAATCATGAGTCTCGACCACGTGAAGAAGGCCCGTGCCTTCCACCAGTCGTTCCCCCAGTACACCGTCACTCCGCTTGCCCGCCTGGACGGCCAGGCCGCGCGCCTGGGCCTGTCCAACCTGTGCGTTAAGGACGAGAGCTATCGCTTTGGCCTCAACGCCTTTAAGGTCCTGGGCGGCTCGTTTGCCATGGCCAACTACATTGCCGACGAGACCGGCAAGGACGTTGCCGACTGCACCTTCGATTACCTGACCTCCGATCAGCTTGCCAAGGACTTTGGCCAGGCCACCTTCTTTACCGCCACCGACGGCAACCATGGCCGCGGCGTGGCATGGGCTGCCAACAAGCTGGGCCAGAAGGCCGTCGTGCACATGCCCAAGGGTTCCACCAAGCCCCGCTTCGATAACATCGCGGCCGAGGGCGCCACGGTGACCATCGAAGAGGTCAACTACGACGAGTGCGTACGCATGGCCGCCGCCGAGGCCGATGCCTGCGAGCGCGGCGTCATCGTTCAGGACACCGCCTGGGAGGGCTACGAGAAGATTCCGTCCTGGATCATGGAGGGTTACGGCACCATGGCTTCCGAGGCTGCCGAGCAGCTGCGCGAGATGGCCATCAACCGCCCGACGCACGTGTTTGTCCAGGCTGGCGTGGGTTCGCTCGCCGGCGCCGTGGTGGGCTATTTCACCAACCTGTATCCCGATAACCCGCCCACCTTCGTCGTGGTTGAGTGCGCACCTGCCGCCTGCCTGTACAAGGGCGCTGCCGCCGGCGACGGCGATCCGCGCATCGTGGACGGTGACATGCCCTCCATCATGGCCGGCCTGTGCTGCGGCGAGCCCAACATCCTGGGCTGGGATATCCTGCGCAACCACGCCACCGCCTTCGTGTCCTGCCCCGACTGGGTCACCGCTCGCGGCATGCGCACCCTGGGCGCTCCCGAGAAGGGCGACCCGCGCGTCATCTCCGGCGAGTCCGGCGCGGTGACCACCGGCCTGGTCGAGACCCTCATGCTCGATCCCGGGTACGCCGAGCTCAAGGAGCTCATCGGCCTGGACAAGACGAGCTCCGTGCTCTGTTTCTCCACCGAGGGCGACACGGACCCCGACCAGTATCGCCGCATTGTTTGGGAAGGCGAATATCCCACTTGCTAATCGTTGGGGCGGAGTAAATAGGTATCGCTCCGCCACCTCACAGGTAGATTCCTTCGTTTGAAAGGTTATGAACAATGGCTAAAGAACTCGATTTCGACGCAATCAAGGCTGCTGCTGAGTCTCATCGTGCTGACATGACGCGTTTTCTTCGCGCAATGATTAGCCATCCCTCTGAGTCCTGCGAGGAGGGCGAGGTTGTCGCCTGCATCAAGGCCGAGATGGAGAGCCTTGGCTATGACGAGGTCAAGGTCGACGGCCTGGGCAACGTCATGGGCTTTATGGGCGAGGGCGACAAGATCATCGCCATCGACTCTCACATCGACACCGTCGGCATCGGCAACATCGAGAACTGGGATGCCGATCCCTATGAGGGCTACGAGACCGACGAGATCATCTACGGCCGCGGCGGCTCCGACCAGGAGGGTGGCATGGCTTCTGCTACCTACGCTGCCAAGATGATGAAGGACATGGGCCTCATCCCCGAGGGCTACAAGATCATGGTCGTCGGTACCGTCCAGGAAGAGGACTGCGACGGCATGTGCTGGCAGTACATCTACAACAAGGACGGCATTAAGCCCGAGTTCGTCATTTCCACCGAGCCCACCGACGGCGGCATCTATCGCGGTCACCGCGGTCGCATGGAGATCCGCGTCGACGTTCACGGCACCTCCTGCCACGGCTCCGCTCCCGACCGCGGCGACAACGCCATCTACAAGATGGCCGACATCATCGCCGACGTCCGCGCCCTCAACAACAACGGCTGCGACGAGTCGACCGACATCAAGGGCCTCGTCAAGATGCTCGACCCCAAGTACAACCCCGAGCACTTCGAGGACGCCCGCTTCCTGGGCCGCGGCACCTGCACCGTCAGTCAGATCTTCTACACCAGCCCCAGCCGCTGCGCTGTCGCTGACTCCTGCGCCATCTCCATCGACCGTCGCATGACCGTCGGTGAGACCTGGGAGTCCTGCCTGGACGAGATCCGCAACCTGCCGGCCGCCAAGAAGTACGGCGACGACGTGAAGGTCTCAATGTACATGTACGACCGTCCGTCCTGGACCGGCGAGGTCTACGAGACCGAGGCTTACTTCCCCACGTGGATCAACAAGGAGACCGCTCCGCACGTCAAGGCCCTCGTCGACGCCCACAAGGCCATGTTCGGTGACGAGCGCATCGGCTGCGAGCCCAGCATGGACAAGCGCACCGGTCGTCCGCTGTGCGACAAGTGGACCTTCTCCACGAACTGCGTTTCCATCCAGGGCCGCTATGGCATCCCCTGCGTCGGCTTTGGCCCGGGTGCCGAGTCTCAGGCTCACGCTCCCAACGAGGTCACCTACAAGGACGACCTGGTCACCGCTGCCGCCATGTATGTGGCTGCCCTGAACCTCTACGATCCGAGCCAGGCCGATGGCGACGCCACCGTGTTCCGCGCCGGTCTGACCAACAACAAGATCGACTAGTCCCATTCCTCGATCTTGTTGAGCCGGGGACAGTTTATGCCCCCGGCACCCCCTGTTGACTTGGGGCCCGCGGTCGTTATCTCCCATGCTTCCTCAACGGTAGCGGGTCCTCGTCATGGTGCTCTGCATGTTCTAGCCACACGCGCATGCCGGAGCACATCTACTCATTGCGATCGTTTCATCTTTAGAAAGGACATTTCCATGGACGCCAAGTTTACCGAGCTCGTCGAGCAGCTGAACGGCCTCGACTTTAAGGGTATGTACGGCAGCGACTTCCTGCACACCTGGGATAAGACCACCGATGAGCTCAAGGCGCTCTACATCGTCGCCGACGCTCTGCGCGAGCTGCGCGAGAACAACGTTTCGTCCAAGATCTTCGACTCCGGTCTTGCCGTCTCCCTGTTCCGCGACAACTCCACCCGTACGCGCTTCTCCTTCTCTAAGGCCGCCAACCTGCTCGGCCTTGAGCTGCAGGACCTGGACGAGAAGAAGTCCCAGATCGCTCACGGCGAGACCGTCCGCGAGACCGCTACCATGATCTCCTTCATGGCCGACGTCATCGGCATCCGCGACGACATGTACATCGGTAAGGGCGACGCCTACATGGCCGAGGTCTCCGAGTCTGTCCAGCAGGCTTACGAGGACGGCGTTCTGGATCACCGTCCCACGCTCATCTCCCTGCAGTCCGACTCCGATCACCCCACGCAGTCCTCTGCCGACATGCTCTACCTCATCAACGAGTTTGGCGGCCTCGAGAACCTCAAGGGCAAGAAGGTTGCCGTCACCTGGGCCTATTCGCCCTCTTACGGCAAGCCGCTGTCCTGCCCGCAGTCGCTGATCAGCCTGCTGCCCCGCTTTGGCATGGACGTCACCCTGGCTCACCCCGAGGGCTACGACCTCATGCCCGAGGTCGTCGAGCGCGCCCGCGGCTATGCCGCCGAGTCCGGCACCACCTTTAAGCAGGTCAACACCATGGCCGAGGCCTTCGAGGGCGCCGACATCGTGATCCCCAAGAGCTGGGCTCCGTTTGCCGCCATGGAGAAGCGCACCAACCTGTACGCCGAGGGCGACGACGCCGGCATCGCAGCGCTCGAGAAGGAGCTGCTCGCCCAGAACGCCACCCATCAGGACTGGTGCTCCACGACCGAGCTCATGGAGAAGACTGCCAACGGCCAAGACACCATCTTTATGCACCCGCTGCCCGCCGACATCTCCGGTGTTTCCTGTGAGCACGGCGAGGTTAACGCCGACGTCTTCGACATGCACCGCGTGGGCATGTACAAGGAGGCCAGCTACAAGCCGTACGCCATCGCTGCCATGATGTTCCTGCAGAAGGTTGCCGATCCCGCCGCTACCCTCAAGGCCCTCGACGAGCGCAACACCGCCCGTTGGCTCCAGGCCTAAAGCCGGGTTGAGGTAAGCCATGTAAAGGGGGCGCTCTGCCAACCGGCGGGGTGCCCTTTTTTGCATCGCGGGCGTGCGGGATAAGCGCTTTCGATGTGGATGCCCGCGGCGTGAGTTATGGGTACGATGGTTTCGGGGGAGGTATCACCATGAGACTTGGATGCGTCATTATGGCTTCGGGCGAGGGCAAGCGGTTTGGCTCTAACAAGATGCTTGCCGATATCTATGGCGAGCCGCTGATTGCCCGGGCCATCGATTCGGTTCCCCGGGGCTTTGACGTCGTGGTTTCGACGCGTTGGCCCGAGGTCGCTCAGATTTGCGAGGACAAGCATTGCCCGTGCGTTCTGCACGATGGCGAGCTGCGCAGCGAAAGCGTCCGTGCGGGCCTTTCGTGGGGAGTCGAACGCAACTGGAAAGGTTGCCTCTTTTTGCCGGGCGACCAGCCGCTTGTGAGCACGGACTCTTTTGAGGCCATGGTTCGCGCGTTTGACGAGCGTGGCCGCAAACATCCGGTGCGTTTGGCGTGCAACGGTGAGCCTTCGAGCCCGGTGCTCTTTCCGGCGGAACTATTCGATGCACTCATGCGTCTTGAGGGCAAGGACGGCGGGGGCTCGATTCTCAAGGACCGTACCGACGTGGTGCTGGTCGAGGCGCGTGCCTACGAGCTGTGGGATGTCGATACCGCAGAGGGACAGCGACGCATAACGGAGCATATCGCGGCCTGCTCGTATTTTGATCGCGTGGCCAACTGTATTAATCAATAAGGAGCAACATGATCATCATCAAAAACGGCGCGCTCGTGACGCCCCAGGGGCTTCGCCGCGCCGATCTTGCCATGGAGGGCGACAAGATTGTGCGGATTGCCGCGGCGATTGAGCCGGCCGAGGGCGATACCGTCGAGGACGCCGCGGGCTGCTGGGTGTTTCCCGGCTTTATCGACGGCCACACGCACATGCAGTGCTGGACTGGCATGGATTGGACAGCCGATAGCTTTGAAACCGGCACGCGTGCGGCTGCCTGCGGCGGTACGACGACCATCGTGGACTACGCGACGGCTGATCGCGGCGTGACCATGCCCGATGCCTTGGCCGAGTGGCATCGCCGTGCCGACGGAACCTGCACGGCCAACTACGCCTTTCATATGGCACTCGCCGAGTGGAATGAACGCAACCGCGCCGATCTTTCGGCTATGCGCGAGGCGGGCGTATCGTCGTTTAAGACCTACTTTGCCTACGATCATTTGCGCCTGGACGATGCCGAGACGCTCGAGGTGCTCGAGGAGCTCAAGCGTATTGGCGGCATACTGTGCGTGCATTGCGAGAACGGTACGCTGGTGAATGAGCTGCAGAAGCGCGTGTACGAGCAGGGGATTCATGGGCCCGAGGGGCATGCGCTCAGCCGCCCGGACGTGTGTGAGGCCGAAGCCGTGAGCCGCCTGCTGTATCTGGCGCACCTGGCCGGCGACGCCCCAGTCAACGTGGTGCACCTTTCGACCAAGTTGGGGCTCGGGGCCATTCGTGCTGCCAAAGCGCGCGGGCAGAAGAATATCTATGTCGAGACCTGCCCCCAATATCTGATGCTTGACGACACCTGCTATCTGGAGCAGGGCGAGGACGGCTTTGCGGGCGCCAAGTACGTGATGAGCCCGCCGCTGCGCCATGCCGGTGACCGTGCGGCACTGCGCGAGGCGCTTGTGGCCGGCGAGATCGATACGATTGCGACCGATCATTGCAGCTTTAACCTGCACGGGCAAAAGGACCGCGGGCGTGACGATTTCCGCGCGATTCCCAACGGCGGGCCCGGCGTGGAGCATCGTCCCGTCGCGATTGCCACGAGCTTTGAGGGACAGCTGGGACCCGAGGACCTCTGCCGCTTGATGAGCGAGAACCCGGCGCGCGTGTTTGGCATGTACCCGCGCAAGGGCTGTCTTGCCGAGGGTGCCGATGCCGACGTGTGCGTGTGGGATCCTTGCGCGCGTTGGACGATCAGCGCCGCGACACAGCATCAGGCCGTGGACTACACGCCGCTCGAGGGCTTTGAGGCACATGGCCGCGCCAAGGCCGTGTTTGTGAACGGCGTGCTGGCGGCACGCGACGGCGAGCCCACCGGAGCCCAGCCCGGCCGCTACGTCCCCCGCTAGCAGCAAAGATGCCGTGTCCCCTCCTCAGTTGCGGTGAAATACGGACTGTTTGCGGCCGTCGGGCGGCCAAACAGTCCGTATTTCACCGCAACTGAGGAGATGGGGCCGGCTACTTGAGGCTGCTGGCGACGACGGGGTGGTCGAGAGCTGCCTCGAAGCGGTCGGCCATCGTGGGGTCGCTGAGCGTGTCGACTTGGTTGAGCATGATGCGGGCATTGTTGAGGTTCAGCATCCGCAGCTCGGCATTGAGCACCTGGGCGACGCGCTCTGGGGTGGCAGTGTCGGTGAGCTCGCAGCCGCAACGCTCGCAAAAGAGCTCGGGGCGGTGGACGGCTTCGTTGATGGGCTTGCCGAGCCCCAAGGCGCCGACGATCCAGACGATGTTGGCCGTGCCAGAGGGAATCACCGGCTCCCAGGCGGCGTGCGCCTTGAGCGGGAGCCGCTTGCTGCCGTCCGCCTCGGCCAGGACGTAGTCAAAGCGCTGCGCCAGCTGGTCGAGCGGCTCGGCAGGGGAGGAGAACTTGCCTGTCTGGGGGTCCAAGACACCTGTCTGGCAGATGCTTCCCCGCACAAGCCCCGCGCAGGCATCGCAGGTGCAGCCTAGGGCGTGTGAGGCACCTGGCTTCCAGGGCGCGGCGTCCAGGCGACGGCTCGACCCGTCCCACGGCACGCCGGCGACGGGGAACATGCGCGTGGTGGTGCAGAGGAGCACGCGGCCGCCAGCGCGCATGAGCTCGAGACCCAGCGCCTTCAGCAAGGTCGACTTGCCGCCGCTGCCGATAATCGCGGTAATGCCCGGCTCGATCCTGAGCGCCGAGGCAAGATTGCCGCTAACCGTTTCCATCTGTTCACCGCCGTATAATACTGTGATAATAAATAATCATCAGAGTAGCGGTCGAACCGCTTTTGCTCTGCTCAAACCGTAGCACAGGGAGGTGCCCCGGGAATGCTCGTTTATGTTCGCGGCGCCGGCGATATCGCCACGGGCGTCGCCGCTCGCTTGGTGCGCGCCGGCGTGTCGGTCGTTATGGCCGATATCGCGGTTCCCACGTGCATCCGTCGCACAATCAGTTTTTGCGAGGCCATTCGCCTGGGCGAGGTCCAGGTCGAGGGCATTCGCGCTCGCTTGGCGCAGACGCCGGCAGAGGCGCTTGCAATTACCGAGGCCGGAGACGTCGCCGTCGTGGTAGACCCCCAGGCCAAGATGCTCGACGAACTGAAACCCGCTGCCGTGGTCGACGCGATTTTGGCCAAGCGCAACCTGGGTACCACGCGCGACATGGCGCCTGCCGTCATCGCCGTGGGGCCGGGCTTTACCGCGCCGGTTGACTGCGACGCCGTGGTCGAGACCATGCGCGGGCATTTCCTGGGCCGTGTCATTACCCAAGGTTCGTCCCAGCCCAACACGGGCGTGCCGGGCATTATCGCTGGCTATGGCAAGGAGCGCGTTATCCACAGCCCTGCCGCCGGCGTGTTTCGGTCCGACCGCGCAATCGGCGACATCGTGAGCGCCGGAGACGTGATTGGCTACGCGGACGATACGCCCATGTGCACGCAGATCGATGGCTGCCTGCGCGGGCTTTTGGCGAACGGCGTGCAGGTGACCGAGGGCTTTAAATGCGCCGATGTCGATCCGCGCGGCGATGCCAGCTATATCAACTACATTTCGGACAAGGCGACGTCGGTCGGCGGCGGCGTGCTCGAGGCACTCGCTATGCTCACCGATATCTTTAGAGGATAGAAGGCGGCAATGGAAAAGCTCGATGTTGTGAATGCGGCGCTTGCCGCCCTGCGTGCTGGCGAGACGTGCGAGCTCGTGGTCGTGGCCGGCACGGCGGGGTCGTCGCCGCGCGGCGTGGGCGCCTGGATGGTCGTCTTTGCCGACGGTAGCCAGGCGGGCACCATCGGCGGCGGCAAGATCGAGCTCTTTGCGCTGGACGAGGCGCGAGAGCTGCTGGCCGCGGGGCAATCGCGTCTAGTCCGCTACACCATGGGCGGCGAGAACTCCGATACCGGCATGATCTGCGGCGGAGCCATCTGCCTGTGCTATCTGCATCTGGATGCGACCCAGGCACCGTTGTTCCAGGAAATTGCCGACATCTTGGTCTATCGACGCATCGGCGACTTCGTCATCGACTTTGAGCCGTTTATCGCGAGCGCGCTCGAGGGCGATGTGGCCGAGTACCATGGCGAGGAATCGCGCCGCACCATTGCGGGCTGCCCCGGGCTTTCGCTGGTGGAGGAGGGGAGTAGGGTCACCTACACCAACGCGGCCTCCGAGATTCCCGCGGCGCACGTCGAGACGCTCTGCCCCGAGGGCCTGACCTACATCTTTGGCTGCGGACACGTGGGCGCCGCGACGGCGCGCGTGCTCACGGCGGCGGGCTTTGCCGTCGTGGCCTGCGATGACCGCCCCGGCACGTTGACGCCCGAATGGGTGCCCGGTGTCTACGATCGTCGCCTGGTCGATTACAAGAACCTGAGCGAGCTGTGTCCCATCGGTCCGCGCGACTTGGTGGTCGTCGCCACGGCGGGTCACAAGTCCGATATCGACGTGGTGATTCAGGCCATGCGTGCCAAGCCTGCCTATCTGGGCTGTCTGGGTTCGCGCCGCAAGACGGCCTTTGTGCGTGCCCGCCTGGAGCAGGAAGGTTTTACGCAGGACCAGATCGACGAGCTGCACCTTCCGATCGGCGTTGCCATCGAGGCCGAGGACCCCAAGGAGATCGCCATCTCCATCGCCGCCGAGATGATCCACCTGCGCCGCACCAAACTCGTCCCCCGCAAGCGCTAGTCGCATCCTCATATATGAGTTGCGGTGAAATACGGATTGTTTAAGCCTGTTAGGTTGCCAAACAGTCCCTATTTCACCGCAACAGCTTTTTGGGACCCATTTGTGCGGGGGAGTTGTGGAGTTGTGCAGGCAGACGAGGTTTTTCTGGAAATACACTCCCGATGCGCGTATAGTACCGATTGTTTTGTCGGCTCCTGCTGTGTCGAGTCCAAACCGCGAAATGCCATGAGCGGCGCGGATGCAGCCAGGAGGCACGAGGACAACCCATCGTGGCCACGCCCCGTGCTTAAAACCCCAAGAAGGAGTGAACAATGGCAGAAGAGAAGTATGTGCCGCGTCTGAAGACCAAGTACAACAACGAGGTCAAGCAGCAGCTTCAGGACAAGTTCCAGTACGAGAACGTCATGATGATCCCCAAGTTTGAGAAGATCGTCGTGAACATGGGTGTCGGCGAGGCCGCTACCGATTCCAAGGCCATCGACGGTGCCGTGCGCGACCTGCGCGCCATCACCGGCCAGCAGCCGATGATCACCCGTGCCCGCAAGTCCATCGCTACCTTCCGCCTGCGCGCTGGTATGCCGATCGGCTGCAAGGTTACCCTGCGTGGCGACCGTATGTGGGAGTTCTTCGATCGTCTGACCTCCGTCGCGATCCCCCGTATCCGCGACTTCCGCGGCATCTCCGCCAAGAGCTTCGACGGCCGTGGTAACTTCTCCATGGGCGTCACCGAGCAGCTCATCTTCCCCGAGATCGACTTCGACTCCGTCGATCACCAGCGCGGTATGGACATCACTTTCGTGACCACCGCCAACACCGATGAGGAGGCCAAGGCCCTTCTGGACGCCTTCGGTTTCCCGTTCAAGAAATAGGTTCACCTGCCCTATAAGCGCCGTTCCCACAAGGGGGCGGCGCTTGGGGCGAACAATACTCTATGTGAGGAGGATATAAGTGGCTAAGACATCGATGATCGTCAAGTGCAATCGCAAGCAGAAGTTCTCTACTCGTGAGTACACGCGCTGCCAGCGCTGCGGCCGTCCGCACTCTGTGTACCGCAAGTTCGGCCTGTGCCGCGTCTGCTTCCGCGAGCTTGCACTCAAGGGCGAGCTTCCCGGCGTTAAGAAGGCCAGCTGGTAAGTCACTACCAGCGTTTCAAGCATCAGTTTGGAACAGGGAAAACGCGCTAAAAAGGCTTTGCCGTTAAGGGCGGCGAAGAACCAAGAGCACGTGTTCATCAAGAACGAAGGAGAATCTGTATGAACCTTACAGACCCGATCGCAGATATGCTTACGCGCATCCGTAACGCTAACTCTGTGAACAAGGCCACGGTCTCCATGCCGAGCAGCAAGAAGCTCGTCGAGATCGCTCGTGTTCTGCACGAGGAGGGCTACATCGAGGGCTACGATGTCGAGGACACCGTTCCCCAGAAGACTCTGCACATCACGCTTAAGTATGGTCCCAAGAAGGCTAAGGTCATCAACGGCATCCGCCGCATTTCCAAACCGGGCCTGCGTAAGTATACCGGCGTTGCCGACATGCCCCGCGTCCGCGGTGGCCTTGGTACCGCCATTATTTCCACCAGCCATGGCGTCATGACCGACCGCGATGCTCGCAAGCACAACGTCGGCGGCGAGATCATCGCTTACGTCTGGTAATTCGCTCGGTAGGTAGAAGGAAAGGAGATCACCGTGTCTCGTATCGGTAATAAGCCTGTCCAGATTCCCGCCGGAGTCGAAGTGGCAGTCAACGGCAACAACGTTGTCGTCAAGGGCCCCAAGGGCCAGCTCGAGCTCGATGTCTTTGAGAAGCTCGCTATCAACGTCGAGGACAACGTCCTCACCGTTTCCCGTCCCGACGACGAGCGTGAGACCCGTGCCCGCCACGGCCTCACCCGCGCCCTCATCCACAACATGGTTGTTGGCGTTTCCGAGGGCTTCGAGAAGAAGCTCGAGCTCGCCGGCGTCGGTTACCGCGTGCAGCAGAAGGGCAAGAACCTCGAGTTCTCCCTGGGCTTCTCGCACCCCGTGATCGTCGAGGCTCCCGAGGGCATCACCTTCGAGGTTCCCGACAACACCCACGTGAACGTCAAGGGTATCAACAAGCAGCAGGTCGGTCAGATCGCCGCTGAGATCCGCGGCCATCGTCCTCCCGAGCCTTACAAGGGCAAGGGTATCCACTACGTTGGCGAGCACATCCGCCGCAAGCTGGGTAAGGCCGCCAAGTAGTCGTAACCGACTCACTCGCATAAGACCAGCACCCCGTCAGGTGCTGGCAAGATCAACCTTTTTAGGAGTTTACGTATGAACAAGCATAAGGCGAAGCTGGAAGGCCTCAAGCGTCGTCAGCGTCGTGTTCGCGGCAAGGTCTCGGGTACCTCCGAGCGTCCGCGTCTTCGCGTGACCCGTACTAACGCCAACATCTATGCCCAGATCATCGACGACAGCAAGGGCTCCAGCCTGACGCTCGTCTCTGCCTCGACCCTCGAGGCCGAGTTCAAGGGCACCCACACCTCGAACAAGGAGGCTGCGGAGAAGGTCGGTCAGCTCGTTGGCAAGCGCGCCATCGAGGCCGGCATCACCAAGGTCGCCTTCGATCGCGGTGGCCGTATCTACCATGGCCGCGTCAAGGCCCTCGCCGACGGTGCTCGTGCCGCCGGTCTCGAGTTCTAGGAGGTATGTAGCACATGGCTCGTAATCAGAAGCAGCAGCGCGAGGCCTCCGAGTTCGAGGAGCGCGTCGTTTACATCAACCGCGTGTCGAAGACCGTCAAGGGTGGTCGTCGCATGAGCCTCGTCGCTCTCGTCGTCGTTGGCGACGGCAAGGGCAACGTCGGCGTTGGCATGGGCAAGTCCGCTGAGGTGCCCCTGGCCATCTCCAAGGCGTCTCTCGATGCCAAGAAGAACATGTTCCACGTGCCGGTGACCGAGCAGGGCACCATCCCGCACGAGGTTCTCGGCCACTTTGGTGCCGGCCGCATCATCATCAAGCCCGCTGTCGAGGGTACCGGCGTTATCGCCGGCGGCGCTGTGCGTCCCCTCTTTGAGCTTGCTGGCATCAAGAACGTCCTGTCCAAGTCCCTCGGTACCGACAACGGCCTCAACATCATCAAGGCTGCCGTCGAGGGCCTCAAGGAGCTCTCCAGCCCTGAGGACGTCGCGGCTCGCCGTGGCCTGACGGTCTCCGAGATGTTCGTCGGTAAGGAGAACTAAGCATGGCTGACACCATCAAGATCAAGCAGGTCCGCAGCACCAACGGTTGCAAGCAGGACCAGGTCCGTACTGTCCGTGCCCTCGGTCTCCACAGGATCCGCGAGGTTCGCGAGATTGCTGACAACGAGTCCGTCCGCGGCATGATCTTCAAGGTCAAGCACCTTGTCGAGATTGTAGAGGAGTAGCAAATGCAGCTTCACGATCTTACTCCCGCGCCCGGTTCCACCAAGAACCGCAAGCGCGTCGGCCGTGGCAATTCTTCGGGTCACGGCACCACTTCTGGCCGCGGTCAGAAGGGCCAGGGTTCCCGCTCTGGCGGCACCAAGGGTGCCGGCTTCGAGGGTGGCCAGACTCCGCTGGCTATGCGCCTGCCCAAGCTTCCGGGCTTCCGCAACCCCCGTCGTATCGAGTACACCGCTGTTAACGTTGAGCGTCTCGAGCGTAAGTTCGAGGATGGCGCTGTGATCGACGGTGCCGCTCTTAAGGCCGCTCGCATCACCAAGAGCGAGTTCGAGCCCGTCAAGGTGCTCGGCAATGGTGAGCTCACCAAGAAGTTCACGGTCAAGGTCGACAAGGTCAGCGCTTCTGCGCAGGCCAAGATCGAGGCCGCCGGCGGAAAGGTCGAGCTGCCGTGCTAAATGGTCTTAAGAATGCTTTCCGCATCAAAGAATTGCGCGAAAAGATTCTTTTTACCATAGCTATGCTCGTCGTGTACCGCATTGGTGCGCACGTTCCTGTGCCCGGCATTCCCTTCCAGGGGATGCTGGGCCTTTTCTCGACCGATAACAATTCGGTCGCCGCAGGTGCTATGGCCCTCCTGAATCTTTTCTCTGGCGGCGCGTTGAGCTATGTTTCGGTGTTTTCGCTGGGCATCATGCCTTACATCACCAGCTCGATCATCCTCCAGATGCTCCAGGCCGTTGTGCCTTCCCTGCATGAGCTTGCCCGCGAGGGCGAGGTCGGTCAGACCAAGATTACGCAGTATTCGCGTTACCTCACCCTGGCTCTGGCAATCCTCAACTCCGTGGGTTACCTCTTTCTCTTTAAGAGCTTCGGCATCAGCTTTAATGGCGCCGGCGCTCCCGAGATCATCTTTGACCTCATGGTCGTCGGTACGCTCACTGCGGGCGCTATGCTGATCATGTGGATTGGTGAGCTCATCACCCAGCGCGGTATCGGCAATGGCATGTCGCTGATCATCTTTGCGAACATCATGGCCGGTCTGCCGCAGGCTATCTTCTCCAGCACCGAGGGCAATGCCGGTGGCATCATCACCATGGTGATCATCTGCGCCATCATCCTGCTGGTTATCCCGCTGATTGTTTTCCTTGAGCGCGGCCAGCGCCGCATCCCGGTCTCCTACGCTAAGCGCGTCGTGGGCCGTCGCATGATGGGTGGCCAGACTACCTACCTGCCCATCAAGGTCAACACCGCGGGTGTCGTGCCGATCATCTTCGCCTCGGCGCTGCTGTACTTCCCGGCTCAGATTGCCGTGTTCTTCCCCGGCATCGGCTGGATTCAGGCAGTTGCCTCTGCGCTTTCGACCGGTTGGCTCAACTGGGTGCTTAACGTTGTTCTCATCGTGTTCTTCGCGTACTTCTACACCTCCATGGTGTTCAACCCCGATGACACGGCCGACAACCTTAAGAAGCAGGGCGGCTTTATTCCGGGCGTCCGTCCGGGTAGGGCTACCGCGGCCTACATCAAGAACGCGCTCAACAAGATCACGCTTCCCAGCGCTGTCTTTTTGGCGCTCATCGCCATCGTGCCTTCGATCATCTTCTCCTTCACGGGTAACCATCTGATCCAGGCATTTGGCGGCACGTCCATCCTCATCATGGTCGGCGTCGTGCTCGACACGGTCGATAAGCTTGAAGGCCAGATCAAGATGTATGATTACGATGGATTCTTTAAATAGGCTAGAGGAGGATTGCTCATGAACCTCGTATTGCTCGGAGCTCCGGGTGCCGGTAAGGGCACCGTCGCACAGGAGCTCGTCGCCGAGTTTGGCGTCGCTCACATTTCCACGGGCGACCTGCTGCGTGCTGCCGTCAAGGGTGGCACTGAGCTTGGTATTCAGGCTAAGAAGTACATGGACGCTGGCGAGCTCGTTCCCGATCAGCTCGTGATCGACCTTGTCAAGGAGCGCCTTGCCGCCGATGACGCCCAGCAGGGCTTCATCCTCGACGGCTTCCCGCGCAACACCGCCCAGGCCGTGACGCTCGATTCCGAGCTCTCCGCCATGGGTCGCGAGATCGACTGCGCCCTTCTGGTCGATGTGGCCCCCGAGGTCATTATCGATCGTCTGTCTTCGCGTCGCACCTGCCGCGCCTGCGGTTACACCGGCACCGCTGCCGATGCTACCTGCCCCAAGTGTGGCGGCGAGATGTATCAGCGCGACGACGACAAGCCCGAGACCATCAAGAACCGTCTCGACGTCTACGAGAAGTCCACGAGTCCGCTCGTCGACTACTATCGTGGCCAGGGTCTGCTCAAGTCGGTCAACGGTGAACAGGCTCGCGAGACTGTGTACGGGGATGTCAAAGAGGCTCTCGGTCTATGATCAAGATTAAGTCTGCAACGCAAATCGAGCAGATGAAGAAGGCAGGAGCGCTATCTAAGATGGCGCTCCGCCACGTTGGAGCCATGGTGCGCCCCGGCGTTTCGACTTTTGAGCTCGATCAGCTCGCGGAGCAGATTATCCGCATGCATGGTGGCATCCCAGCCTTTAAGGGTTACGGCGGGTTTCCCGGAACCATTTGCGCATCGATTAACGATGCCGTGGTACACGGTATTCCCAACCCCGACATGATCCTGCGCGATGGCGATATCATCTCCATCGATACGGGAGCCGTTGTCGACGGTTGGGTCGGCGATAACGCTTGGACGTTTTTCGTCGGCACCCCCACGCCCGAAGCCAAGGCTTTGTGCGAGATCACGCGCGATTGCCTTAAGGCTGCCATCGAGCAGGCTGTTCCCGGTAACCATATCGGGGACGTCGGTTATGCCGTTCAGTCCCTCGCCGAGTCTCACGGTTACGGCGTGCTTCGCGATTATGTGGGCCATGGCATTGGCCGCGTGATGCACGAGGACCCCAACGTTCCTAACTATGGAAAGAAGGGGAGGGGCGTTCGCCTCCAGGCCGGCATGGTCATTGCCATCGAGCCGATGGTTACGATGGGTTCCAACCATGTGAGCACGGGCTCCGACGGTTGGATCGTCACGACCAACGACCACCTGCCCGCCGCGCACTACGAGAACACCGTCGCCATTACCAATGACGGCCCGGTGATTCTCACCACGGATGCGCAAGGTGCTTGGTGTTCGCTCCAAGGCGGAGAAATGTAACAAGTTCCACTTAGTTGTGGAGCCATTACGAAGTTATTACGATGCGTATATACGTGTTGTAGAATACTCAATCGCTGTCGTTTTCTAGAGAAAGATGATTGCTTGTGAAGAAGGAAGACGCAATTGAGCTCGAGGGTACGGTAAAGGAACCGCTGCCCAACGCCATGTTTAAGGTCGAGCTCGAGAACGGTCATTCGGTTCTGTGCAACATTTCTGGCAAGATCCGAATGAATTACATCCGCATTCTCCCCGGTGACAGGGTTGTCGTGGAGCTTTCCCCGTACGACCTGACCCGCGGCCGCATCACCTATCGCTATAAATAGCGGCACGCATACACGCTCTTTTCCGACTGCAGGCTTAGCTCAACCTACGGTCGGTTTGCGTGTGAAGACCAGCCATAGTTTTAAACGCCTGCGGCTGGGCGAGTAGATAGTAGGGAAGTAGTTTGAGCGCTACCGAAAGGAAGAACGATGAAGGTACGTCCTTCGGTCAAGAAGATGTGCGATAAGTGCAAAATCATTAGGCGCCATGGCAAGGTCCTCGTCATTTGCGAGAACCCCCGTCATAAGCAGCGTCAGGGTTAAGAGAGGAGACTACGTTGGCCCGTATTAATGGTGTCGACCTCCCGCGTGAGAAGCGCGTTGAGATCGGTCTGACCTACATTTACGGCATCGGCCGCACCACTGCGACGAAGATTTGCGTCGAGTGCAACGTTAACGTGGATACGCGCGTTAAGGACCTCACCGAGGATGAGGTTAACGCCATCCGCGATTATATCGATAAGAACCAGATCATGGTTGAGGGCGACCTCCGCCGTGAGCGCAACCAGAACGTCAAGCGCCTTATGGACATCGGCTGCAACCGCGGCCTTCGTCACCGCAAGGGCCTCCCGGTCCGCGGCCAGCGCACCCACACTAACGCTCGTACCCGCAAGGGCCCGAAGCGTCAGATCGGTGCTAAGAAGAAGAAATAAGGAGCGCTAGATAGATGGCTACTGCTAAGAAGAACGTTCGCGCTGCCCGTCTGAAGCGCGCGGACCGTAAGAACATTTCCGTGGGCCAGGCTCACATTCGTTCTACGTTCAACAACACGATCGTTTCGATCACCGATCCCCAGGGCAACGTCATTTCCTGGAAGTCGGCTGGCCAGGTGGGCTTCAAGGGCTCCCGTAAGTCCACGCCGTTCGCTGCCCAGATGGCTGCCGAGGCTGCTGCCAAGCAGGCCATGGAGCACGGTATGAAGAAGGTTTCCGTCTTCGTCAAGGGCCCCGGCTCCGGTCGTGAGACCGCCATCCGCTCCCTCCAGGCTGCTGGCCTCGAGGTCTCGAGCATCCAGGACAAGACCCCCATTCCGCACAACGGCTGTCGCCCCAAGAAGCGTCGCCGCGTGTAACTGAAAGGATCGTATCAATATGGCAATCGACAGGACTCCTGTTCTTAAGCGCTGCCGTCAGCTCGGGATCGATCCCGCTGAGCTCGGTTACAGCAGCAAGAAGGAATCTATCCGTCAGCCCAAGCGCCGTCGCAAGGAATCTGAGTACGGCATGCAGCTGCGCGAGAAGCAGAAGGTCAAGTTCATCTATGGCGTTCTGGAGAAGCAGTTCCACGGCTACTTCAACAAGGCCCGCAAGATGAACGGCGTCACCGGTGAGAACCTCATGATCATCCTTGAGTCTCGCCTCGACAACGTCGTCTTCCGTCTTGGCTTCGCCCGCACCCGCAAAGAGGCTCGTCAGTCCGTCCGTCACGGTCACTTCACCGTGAACGGCAAGCGCGTGGACATCCCGTCCTACCGCGTCAAGGCCGGCGACGTCGTCGCTGTCGGCGAGAAGTTCCGTGACCTCCTCCCCATCAAGGAGGCCCTGATTTCCTCCGAGCGCTTTGAGGTCCCTGGCTGGCTCGAGGTCGATATCGAGAAGCTGTCTGGTAACGTGCTCGCTCTGCCGACGCGTGAGCAGATCAGCGGTGATATCAACGAGCAGCTCATCGTCGAGCTCTACTCTAAGTAGTCCATCCGGGCTGCTGAGGCTGGAGGTAATACATGTCAGAATTCATTAGGCCTCAGGTTCAGGTCGAAGAGATCAACGAGACGTCTGCTCGTGTCTCCGTCGAGCCGCTCGAGCGTGGCTACGGCGATACGCTGGGTAACTCCCTTCGTCGCGTTCTTCTGTCCTCGCTCGAGGGTGCCGCCGTCGAGGCTATTCAGATCGATGGTGCGCAGCACGAGTTCATGACCATCCCTAACATGGTCGAGGATGTCACCGACATCGTCCTGAATGTCAAGGGTCTTGTCTTCAGGGCTCTCGGCACGACCGACGAGGCGACCGCCACCATCTCGGTTGACGGCCCCTGCGAGGTCACCGGTGCGGACTTCTTTATTCCGTCCGAGTTTGAGCTGGTCAACCCCGAGCAGCACATCGCTACGCTCACCGAGGGTGGCCATCTCACCATGAGCATGCGCATCGGCTATGGCCGCGGCTATGTTTCTGGCGAGGCCAACAAGCGCGACAACGATCCCATCGGTGTGATCCACGTCGACTCGCTGTACTCGCCGGTTTCCCGTTGCGCCAAGCTCGTTGAGGCTTGCCGTGTCGGTCAGCACACCGACTACGACCGCCTTGTCCTCGAGATCGAGACCAACGGCTCCATCGCCCCGCGCGACGCCGTGGTCCAGGCTGCCAATATCATCAACCAGCATATGGCCGCCTTTATGAACCTTGCCGAGACCCCCGAGGTCGAGGAGGAGGCTTCGATCTTCGCTCCCGAGGTCACCAACGACAACGCCGAGCTGGACAAGCAGATCGAGGATCTGGACCTTTCTGTCCGTTCCTACAACTGCCTTAAGCGCGCCAGCATTCACTCGGTCCGTCAGCTCGTTGAGTTCTCGGAGAACGATCTGCTCAACATCCGTAACTTCGGTGTTAAGTCGATCGAGGAAGTGAAGGACAAGCTTGAGTCCATGGGCCTGAGCCTGAAGGCTTAATGCTTCGCATATTTGAGGAGAAACTAGACCATGCGTCACAACGTTAAGAAGGGCCTGAAGCTCGGCACCGATGCGAGCCACACCAAGGCCATGAAGAAGAGCCTTGCTAAGGCCCTCTTCGAGAACGACCGCATCAAGACCACCGAGACCCGCGCTAAGGCGCTGCGTTCGGTCGTCGATCCGATCATCACCTGGGCCAAGAAGGGCGACCTGCACTCTCGTCGTCTGGCCATCGCCAAGCTCGGCGATAAGCAGCTCGTTGCCGAGATCTTCGACAAGGCTGCCCAGGGCATGTGGCAGGACCGCAACGGCGGTTACACCCGCATTATGAAGCTCGGTAACCGTAAGGGCGACAACGCTCCTATCGTTATCATGGAGCTCGTCACCGAGCCTTGCACGCCTAAGGCCAAGAAGGCTGCTCCGGCCCCCAAGAAGGCCGCTGCTCCCAAGAAGGTCGAGGCTGCCGAGGAGGCCGCTGCCGAGGAGACCGCTGAGTAGACGATCCGTCTGCATAGGCTATATTCGAGGGGTACGTTCGCGTACCCCTCTTTTTTTGTCGCGATACCGTTACTTGTTTGTTGGGAGCGCCCATGACTGCGCCGTCTGATTTCAATTCGATTTCCGAGCTTGACGCCACGCTCGTATTTCGCGTGGCCTATGATGGCTCGTCGTATAGCGGATTTGCCGAGCAGCCGGGACAGACGACGGTTGCGGGTGAGCTGCGTCGAGCCATCGAGACGCTGCTTCGCCGTCCGATCGGTCTGACGTGCGCAGGTCGTACCGATGCCGGCGTGCATGCCGTGGCTCAGTACATCAGCGTGCCCGTAACGGACGCTGAGCTCGCCCTTACGCGCCGTAGGTGGCTGCGGGCTATGGATGCCCTGCTGCCCAAAGATATCGCCATCAACGAGGTCTACAAGGCTCGTAAGGGCTTTTCTGCGCGCTTTGACGCGCGCTCTCGCACTTACACCTATCGCATTGCCGATCGTGATGCGCGGCCCGTGCTGTCACGCGGTGCTGTGTGGTGGCATCGCTATCCCCTCGACGTCGATGCGATGGCGGCCGCCTGCCCTGCGCTTTTGGGCGAGCAGGACTTTAAAAGCTTTTGCAAGGTTGCCTCTGCCGTGGGCAAACCTACGCACCGCTGCGTAATGCGCGCCGAGTTTGGCCATGAGGTTGCGTTTGGCGAGGACATCCTGACGTTTACCATCGAGGGCAATGCGTTTCTGCATTCGATGGTCCGCACGATCGTTGGCACGCTTGTCGAGATTGGCATGCATCGCCGTAAACCCGAGTGGATGCGCGAGGTCATCGATGCTTGCGATCGTACCGCTGCGGGCCCCACGGCTCCTGCCTGCGGCCTTACGTTTATGGGCGTGGATTACGATCCCGCCGAGCTTGTCGTGCTCGACTAGGGGAGGGCTTGACGCGCCGTTCGTCGGCATCTGTCATCTGTGGGCTGCGCGTGTGCAACATCTGTTCTTGGCGTGCAATACAACCGGTGTCTCATTGCTTTTATTGCTGGGGTGTACCATGAACCACGGTTTGATTCATTGCTGTCGAGAGGACTGATAACTTGGTTCGACGTGGCTCGCATCCGCGACTTTCGGTGATCCTTGTGGTAGAAGGTTCGCCCAGCTATGCGATGCGTGCGCTCGAGAGTATCCAGAACCAAGACCTCTACGATTTGCAGATTGTCGTTGTCTGCCGCGATGCTGCGCCCGGTGCGCGCCATTCGCTTCAGGTTGCTGCCGATAGGGACATCCATATTGATTTGATTGACGTCGAGGACGCGAAGCGCGGCGCTTGTCTTCGTGCCGGTTTTGATGCCTCGCGCGGCTCTCGAATCATCGCCATGAACGCCGATGAGTGGTTTGCTCCGCAGGCCCTTTCCAAGATGGTCGATATCGCGTGCGATACTGCGGCAGACATTGTGCTCCCCTCGGTGTCGCTCGATCGATACGATGCGCATCGCGAGCGTCATTCGCGCGTCTTGGATGCTGCCTCTATTGCCATAGAAGACGAGTCTTCTATGGTGACTGGGCTGCCGCAGTTGATTTTGGGCGGCCTAGTCGCTCAGACCTCTGGCGTGATGTATAGCCGTCCGCTGTTTGAGGCATGCCTGTCGCGCGGCAAGGCGTACCGTACGGTTGAGTTTATGGCTTATGCGCTCTCGCAGGCACGATTCGTGTCCGGCTGCGGCGACGCTTGTTTCCACGCGGTGGCACCTAAGCTTACAGATGCCTTTGATCCCACCATGTATGCCAGGATATCCGATGACACTCGAGCGCTCGACGAGCTTGCGGACTCACTCTCGGAAGCAGATAGCGGTGGTCGGCTCAAGCTGGCAAGCCAAAAGTTCTACTTTGCCGGACTGGTCGCCTGCATCGAGAATTTGTGCCTGAGCCCGCATGGGTTGTCGTCAATCGAGCGTTCCGCACGCATGCGTGATATGCTCGATGCGCCTCGAACCCGTCAGATGGTCGCCGCGCTCAAGGACAACCATCGGGGACTCGGTCTGTTGTTTGGGCCGATTGCCAGCGCCAAGCCCGCGCGCTGCGTGATGTGTACGCATCTGGCAGCTTTTCTTAACCGGACGGGCGCAAAAACCGCCTAAACGGCTCATTACGAAACAAACTTGCATAGAATTGTTTCGAAATGCGTTCTTATACACAAAAGCCTTCAAATAGCGTTAAACTATTCAATCACTGATTGATTGTCTCCGCCATCTTTTGGAGAGAGGGTTTGTATGGCTAAAAAACGCAATGGGCGCCAGGATGCCATTAGAGATATTGTGCGCAATAAGGACGTCCG
>DBEZXT010000070.1:0-3631 GCA_048291645.1 Collinsella aerofaciens
GAACGGGAACGTAAGTATGCGCTGCCTTATCATCCACAACCCGGCATCGGGCCCCAGCTCAGATGAAATCTTCGCATTCACGCACGCCCTTGCACAGGGCGGCGACGAGGTCGTGATGCGCTTTATCGGCGATGGCATGGAACCCGAGGACGCCGTGGCAGACGTGCGCGAGTTTGACCGCGTGGTCGTTTCGGGCGGCGACGGCACCGTCTCCAACGTGCTCGACCAGATGCGCGGATGCGGTGTCCCCACGCTCGTCTTCCCCTCCGGTACGGCCTGCCTGTTCTTCAACAACATCGGTAATGCCCCCGAGGCGGCGGCGCTTGCCAAGGCTTGCCGCGCCGGTCGCACGGTCAAAGTGGACATGGGCGAGCTCTTTTGGCTCGACGAGAACGGCAACGAGAAGCGCCACGGCTTCATCATCATCGCCGGCTCGGGCTTCGACGCCGAGATCATGATGAAGGCCGCCCCCACCAAAAACGACATCGGCGAGATCGCCTACTTCCTCTCCG
Source organism: Collinsella aerofaciens (assembly GCA_048291645.1). Lineage (GTDB taxonomy): Bacteria > Actinomycetota > Coriobacteriia > Coriobacteriales > Coriobacteriaceae > Collinsella > Collinsella aerofaciens_CG. The sequence goes on from DBEZXT010000070.1 coordinate 513, forward strand.
CGCTCGCCACGCCCAATCCCACGGTGGCGCACTTTACGATTGAGCATGACGGCATTGTCGAGGAGCTCGACGGCATCTGCTGCATGGCCGGCAACACCTCGGTCATCCAAAACGACATCAACCTGTTCCCCGACTGCCGTATGAACGATGGCATGGTCGACATTGCGGTCATCGAACCCGTAAAAACTGTGCAGCTTCTACCGACTGTGATCACCGCCGCACTCGACCCCGCCGGCAAGGTACTCGGCCGCCCGCAGTTCAAGATCATCCAGACCAAGGAAGCCAAGATCACCTGCACCCCGTCGCTGGGCATGCAGTTCGATGGCGAGATTATCTCCAGCAATTCGGGCGTCTTTGGAGCCCGCGCGCTTCCGCAATGCCTCGACCTCATCGTCGACGAATTCTCCCCGCTCGGAAAATAGGAGGACCCTATGAACGACAATCCCCTGCTCGGCTTTATCATCATCGTTTTGGCCATGCTCGTCGGCTATGCGATCAACGTGATCCACCGCCGGAAGAAGTAATTCCACATTGGTATGATATTCATCCAATTATCGTCTCCCCTGCTGTTTATGCATTTGCCAAACAGCGGGGGATTTTCATTTCAGGCATTCCCAGCTACTTTATTCGGCTACAGTAATTACAGGGCGTCTTTATTAAAGTAAAGCTACAAACTGAGTACAATTAACCGCTCGTCGCATATTTCATCACGCTTATCGAGTAAGTGTCTTTCATAGATGAATATTGTTTCCAGTTCGTTACGCTAATGGGGTGTCTTTATTGGCTGAAGCCCTCTGGCGACAGAGGGCTTTCGCACGCTGGGAGGGAAAATGAGGAAAACTCACCCCGTCAACGCGCTCAAGAAGCTAGGCATAGGCCTCGCCTTTGGAGCTGCAACCATCATGTCCATGCCGACATCTGCGCTCGCCTGCACGCAGATGTACATGGGCAAAAACTATACGGCCGACGGCAATACGTACTACGGCCGCGCCGAGGACTTTGACAAGCGCTATCTTAAGCACTACGGCATCGAACCTGCCCACGAACCTGGCTTTAAGTACAGCTCGATTGAATCTGCTTTTGAATACACTTCGAACAAGCCTACCTATCGTTACAGCTATGTACGCGACCACCCCTCCAACTGGATGGGTCGCACCGACGCCTATTCCGAGGCCGGAATCAACGAGAAGGGCGTCTCCTGCTCTGCCACGCTAAGCACTTCCTATAACGAGGAGGCCGATGCAGCAGACCACATCGATGAGAAAGTGGGTCTGGGCGAGTACAGTTACGGCAGCATCATCCTGGGCGAGAGCGCCACGGCCCGCGAGGGCGTCGAGCTTCTCGGCAGACTGATCGATGATCAAGGCGTCTGCACCAACGACCAGATCATCATCGCCGACAACAACGAGACCTGGCTGTTCGCCACACTTTCCGCCCATCAGTGGATCGCCATGAAGCTCGCTGACGACGTCGCGTCGCTCAACCCTAATATCGGGAGCCTCAACTACGATGTCGACCTTGATGACCCCGAGAACTGCCTACACTCCGAGGGCATCGAGTCCATGCCCGTGGAGAAGGGCTTCGCCAAATACTCCGCTGACGGCAAATTCGATGTCGCCCAAACGTATGGCGAAAGCCTCGCCGATTCCGGCGTAAACCAGTGGTCCCGCTATGTGCAAGGCCGCGATTATTTTGGTAGTCAGCTGACCGAAGGCACAGATTACGACATTATCACAGTAAAGAAGGATGGAAAACCTGACCAAAAGGGAGCCATGGTCAGCGAAATCCAGCCCCTGTTCTTCAGGCCTGGCAAGTCTGGCTGGAGCACCTTTGAGCTGATTCGTGCCTTTGGCAACCGCGGCGAGAACGTCCCTGGCCTCAACGCGAACACTGATGGTGTTTATTGCATCGGCAGCGAGCGCAACACCGAGATCAACCTCTTCCAGATTCGTCGCGGGTATGACCCCGAAGTCGCTACCATCCAGTGGGAAATGCTCTCCCGCGCCGCGTACTCCGTCGCCATCCCGTTGTACTCCGCTCTGATAACTGAGGTCAGCCCGTACTTCAGCGATCAGACCGTCTCCTTCGATCACTGCAACCAGACTGACGTCGTGTACAACGAGGAGCCCGAGTACTCAATCAACTACGTCCTCATGGACATCAGCTCGCTCTGCTTCGAGAACCCTGACACCCTTGGTGTCAGCGTCCGTGCCTACCTCGATGCGCTCCAGAACGAGCTTATCGAGCAGAACAAGGAAGTTGACGCCGCCATGCTGGCCGAGACGACCACCGAGGGCCGCACTGCCCTGGCCAACAAGGCCGGCAAGGCTGCTACCGAGAACACCTACAAGAAGTGCAAGGCACTGCTCCAGGAGATGCGCGCCTATCAGAAGGCCGAAAACTTCGACCAGCCCTTTACCCCAAGCGACCTGAACACCGAGACCAACGGCCTCAAGGTGTCCATCACCTACGCCAAGGATGCTCTTGCCACCGATCCGGTCACCCCGGATCAGCCCGGCACTCCTGAGCAGCCTGGCACTCCCGAGCAGCCCGCTAAGCCCGAGCAGCCGGCCGCCAAGCCTGAGAAGCCTGGCAAGTCCGACACCACGACCACGGTAACCACTAACAAGACGAACACCAAGGGCGGCCTGCCCACCACTGGCGATCGTTTTGATGGCCGCATGGTGGCCGCATTCGCCATCGCTGGCGTTGCCGTCATCTCCGCGGGCGGTTACTTCCTCTACCGTCGCAATAAGGAGTAACGTCTTAGCTGAGCGGGCGAGGCAGCAATGGCAGCCTCGCCCGCTTAACCCGCCTTTTTGATCGACGGGAAACCCGCCTGAAATCTTTTCAAAAAAGATTTCCCCGCACACACTTTGCTGTGCTATAGTGCAGCGCAACAGCAACTAGGTGCGACCGCGCCACGGCATCACGAAAGGAGCCACCAACATGAAGAACACAATGAAGTCTCTCAACAACTGGTGGTGGCGTGATGCGAATACGATCGGTCGACAGTGAGTCCCTCACGCCTGTTTTTGCGCTCTAGGTGATTGGAAGGCCTCCGGTTTCGACCGGGGGCCTTTTTCTATCTCGAGCCCGATCGCATTCGCATCACGCGC
>DBEZXT010000071.1:0-13923 GCA_048291645.1 Collinsella aerofaciens
GGCAGTGATACGGTCAGACTCAACCCGGTTGACGCGGCAGCCGAGGTTGACGACGGAAATATGGGGTGCGAGCACGCGGGCTCCTTAATCGAGGATATCGTCGAGGGCACTCTTGATACGGTCGGTCACCGACTTCTTACCGGAAGCGACGTCATCGCCCATCTCATCGGCAAAAGCACGGAGCAGCTCGTGTTGCTTATTGGAAAGATTGGTGGGAACGACCACGCGCAGTTGCACGATCAGGCGACCACGCGAACCGCCACCGCCAATGCGCGGCATGCCGTAATTATTGACGCTCACGGTGTCGCCGTACTGTGTACCAGCAGGGACCGTCACCTTGACGACCTCATCGGGCATAATGCCCTCGACCTCGATCTCGCAGCCGAGCGCTGCCTGCGCAATCGAAATATCGCTCACGAGGTACAGGTCGTCACCGTTGCGCTTAAAACACTCGTGTTCGGCGACGCGCACGTTGACGATCAGGTCGCCCGAGGGCTCGCCGCGAAGGCCAGCCTCGCCAAAGCCGCTCACGCGCAGCTGGCGACCGGTCGAAACGCCGGCGGGGATATCGATGTCGATCTTTTCATGCGAAGGCGTGCGGCCCTGACCGTCGCAGGTCTCGCAGGGATGATCGATGACCGTGCCCTCGCCGTGGCAGTCGGGACAAGGCGAAGAGGACTGAACCTGGCCCAGGAACGAACGCTGGACCGTCGTGACATAGCCCGTGCCGTGGCAGCGGCTGCACTGCTTTTCCTGCGCGCCCTCGGCCCTACCGGTGCCATTGCAATCCTCACAGGGAGCAAGGCGGTCATAGCTGATCGTCTTTTTGCACCCGAGTGCCGCCTCCTCGAGCGTCACCGAAAGGGAGATGGCCATGTCGCGGCCGCGACGACGCTCACGGCGATTTCGGGCGCCACCGCCGGCACCGCCTCCAAAGAACGACGAGAAGAGGTCGTCCATGCCCATGCCGCCAAAGATATCGTTAATGTCGACGTAGCCCGAACCACCAGGGCCGTCGGCAGTGCCGTAACGGTCGTAGTTAGCACGCTTCTGCTCATCGGAAAGAACGGAATATGCCTCGTTGAGCTCTTTGAACTTGGCCTCGGCCTCGGGGTCGTCCGAAACGTCCGGGTGTACGGTACGGGCCTTCTTTAGAAACGCGCGCTTAATCGTCCGCGCGTCGGCATCCTTGTCGACGCCAAGCACCTCGTAGTAATCCCTATTTTCCGACACGACCGAATCCTTCCGACTTTCATTATTGTCACAGTGCGTCCTATACCCAAGCTGGGCCGGCCGCAAACAGAGGGTTTGATGTTATTGCATCCCGTAGGGCGAAAGCATGGCCTGCTGCGAGCAGCTCGCAAACCAGACCGACACGAGCGCAAACATAAAGCCGTTGGCAAAACCATTGGCAAACTGCATCGCGCCGCGCTTCCACCACAGCAGGCTGCGATGAAGCACGCCGTCCGACAGCACCATGAACAAGCCCATGGCAAACGGAATGAAGCACATCATGGCGAAGGCGGAGAACACGCCCGAGATGGCCGACAGCACCAAAAACGGAGCGATAATGCCCATGAGGTAGAAGCCGGTGCGAGCCTTACCCTCCAGGCGCTCGGCCTCGACGTGCGCACGACCGACCAGATCGCCGCCCGAAGCGCCGTTCGTGCCGGCGTGACCCATGTTGGGGATGCGCACCTCGTCGCCATCATGCGTGCCGGCGGGAAACTCAATCGTCTGTTCGGAGGTCACACGGACACGGCCGCTGCCGCTGCAATCGGGGCAGGGGTCGGCAACGACCTTGCCGGAACCGCCGCACTCAGGACAAACCGTCTGGAACGTGCCCGCACCAAACAGGAAGGACAGGTCAACATCGATATGGCCGCGACCACCGCAACTCGGACAGGTGTGGGCATGCTCTGACGAAACGGAGCCCGATCCGCCACAATGTCCGCAGGTGTCAAAGCGGGTGTAGCGAACGGTCTTGTGGGCACCGCCCTTAGCCTCCTTGGCGTCGAGCTTGATATCGACGACCACGTTGGCGCCACTCTCGGGGTTGTAGGCCGCCTGGCCGCGACGGGGCTGACCCCAGGCGCCCCCGAAGGGGAAACCGCCGTCAAAGGGATTGCCGTAACCGGCGCTGCCGGCATAGCCACCGCCATAAGTCGAAGCCGTCGGTGCACCGGCAAAGGGATTGCCCGACCGCATGGCGTCGTAACGCGCACGCTTCTGCTCGTCCGAAAGCACGGCGTAGGCCTCGGAAACCTCTTTAAACTTCTCCTCGGCATCCGGCTCTTTATTGACGTCCGGATGGAGCTTGCGGGCCTTTTGCTGGAAAGCCTTTTGAATATCACGCGAGGTGGCGTCCTTGGAGACGCCCAAAATCTCGTAGTAATCTTTTTCGTTCATCGTCGCCATGCGCGGCAACCTCCTGCTCACAGCAGCGTATATATTGCGGTAATTCTACCCGAGCGGCCTAGGCTAGACCCCAAAACAGCTCGAACAGCATATTTCCATCGAGCCAGCCCAGGTGGGTCGGCGCTAAACGGGCGCGGGCGCGACCTGCGATAACGTCTTTTGAGGTGACGCGCCCCGCATGTCCTTCAACATGATCGGGCACCCAGGTGGCAAGGCCCAACTCGAGCGCACGGTCGCAGGCCGCCGCCAGTTCGTCTGCAGCAATCACGCTTGCCGAGTGAACCAACAGTTCGGGCCCAATGCCACGCGTCATGCGACAAGCGAGCATCAGATCTTCGGCCGCAGCCTCGCGCTGCGAAAGATATTCGGCCTCAAACGCCGTCGCGCCATCATCACGTTGCACCAGACGCACGCGGTGTGCATCACCGCGAGCGGGAACGTCGGGAAACAGCCCGGCCAAGCGATCGAAATCCTCGGCATCGAGCATACCCGCGGCAGAACGACCCAGGCCCAGATAGCCCTGTCCGGTCCAATAGGCAATGTTGTGGGCGCATTCACGCCCATCGAGCGCGTAGCTCGCCACCTCATACGGATGGTAGCCCGCCAAACTCAGCCGCTCGCGCGCAACGTCCATGCATGCGGCTTGGAAATCCTCATCGGGCTCGAGCGACTCATCGCGGCACGCCATGCGATAGAGGGGCGTCCCCTCCTCGAGCGTGAGCGGGTAAACCGACACATGATGCGGAGCCGCCGTCAGCACGCCATCGAGCGTGCTCTTCCAACTCGCTGCAGTCTGTCCGGGAAGCCCACACATAAGATCGCACGACACGTCAAGCCCAGCGTTCTTGACCGTCGCGATGGCAGCGAGCGCCCGGTCGGCATCGTGAATACGGCCAATCGCAGCAAGCTCGGCGTTGTCGAGGGTTTGGACTCCCAGAGAAATGCGCGTGACGCTCACCCCGGCAAGCGCCGCGGTGAGCTGCGAAGTCAACGACTCAGGATTAGCCTCGCAGGTAAACTCAACGGGCTTACACCACGCAGAGATACGCCGGGCGAGTTTCACCAGGCGCTCCCCTGCCAGCGACGGCGTGCCGCCGCCAACATAGACGGTGCGGACCTGTGCAAGCGCCCCGGCGTCTCCAAAGGCATCGAGCCGCGCATGCAGTTGCTCAAAATAGGCATCGAGCGCAGCACCCAGGTCGCACGGAGAAAAACTGCGCGAGTCAAAGTCGCAGTACCGGCACTTTTGGGCGCAAAACGGCACGTGCACGTACAGCGCGGTAACGGCCACCCTTAAGCCTCCAGCGGATGAGGGGGCACCGATTCGCCGGCGGCAAGGGCAGCCTCGCAGGCCACCACGTCGCGCTCGATATCATCGACCAGCGCCATAAACTCCTCGTACGTGGAGCAGCGCACCACCTGAGCGCGCCAGGCGGCGGCATGGGGCATGCCCTTTAAGTACCAGCTTGCATACGTACGGGCGCGCGACATAAGCGGCAGAAGCTCGTGCGTCAACGTCAGGTGCTCACGCAGAGCCTCCAGGCGCTCGACCGAGGAGCGAGAAGGAACCGGCGTGCCATCGAATGCAAGGGCTCGGGCATCGCCGAACACCCACGGATTGCCGTAGATGCCGCGCGCGATAAACACTGCGCTGGCACCCGAGCCTTGCAGATGCTCAGCAGCGTCCTCGGCCGAGAACACATCACCCGAACCAATCACGGGAATCTCGACAGCGTCGGCAACCTCATCGACGACAGACCAATCGGCCTGGCCCGTATAGAGCTGCGTGGCACAACGACCGTGCACGGCGACTGCGGCGGCACCGGCGCCTTCGAGCATCTGGGCAAACGTCGCGGCATTACGGTCCTCGGCATAAAAGCCCTTGCGGATCTTTACAGTCACGGGCACATGTGCCGCGCCCACCGCCGCCTCGACGATCTTCTCGGCCAGATCGGGCGTGCGCATAAGCGCCGAGCCCTCGCCCTTGGTAACGACCTTGCGCGCCGGACAAGCCATGTTGATATCAATCAATGACAGGCGATCGCCCACGCGTTCCTCGACAGCAGCGACGGCACTCGCAAACTGCTCGGGCTTGGAGCCAAAGAGCTGCACGCAAATCTGCTGCTCCTCGTCGGCCGGTAGCACCAGGCGCCAGGTCTTGTTGCTGGCATAGGCAAGGCCCGCCACGCTCACCATCTCGCTATAGGCAAGGTTGCCACCGCGGCGGCGGCACATGATGCGGTAGGCAGGGTCGGTCACGCCGGCCATGGGAGCCATAAGGAACGGCTGCTCGGCATAGGCACCCAGCAACCGCGTACTGTATTCACAAAGCGCCATGGACCTACTCGTCCACCTTGAGGATCGCCATAAAGGCCTCCTGCGGGACCTCGACCGAACCGATGGCCTTCATGCGCTTCTTGCCCTCTTTCTGCTTCTCGAGCAGTTTGCGCTTACGCGAGATATCGCCGCCATAGCACTTGGCCAAAACGTCCTTGCGGCGCGCCTTGACGGTGGAGCGGGCGATAATCTTGTTGCCGATGGCACCCTGAATAGGCACCTCGAACAGCTGGCGCGGAATGATTTCCTTGAGCTTGTCGCATAGACCGCGGGCCAGGCCATAGGCCTTGTCCTTGTGAACGATAAACGAAAGCGCGTCCACCTCGTCGCCCGAAAGCAAGATATCGAGCTTAACGAGCTCGGAGGGACGGTACTCGTTGAACTCGTAGTCGAGCGAGGCATAGCCCTTGGTACGGCTCTTGAGCTGGTCAAAGAAGTCCAAGATGAGCTCGGCGAGCGGCATATCGAAGCGCATCTCGACCGATTTGCTCGTCAGGTGGATCATGTCGGTCGTAACGCCGCGGTGCTCGATGGCGAGCTGCATGACGGCACCCGTGTACTCAGGCGGGCAGATGATCTTTGCCTTGAGGTAGGGCTCCTCAATGCGCTCGATGCGCGTAGCCTCGGGCAGATCCTGCGGGCTGCGGACATCGATCATCTCGCCATCGGTCTTGTACACGTGATAGTCCACCGAGGGGCTCGTGGCAATGAGGTCAAGATTGAACTCGCGCTCCAGGCGCTCCTTGACGACCTCCATATGCAGCAGGCCCAAGAAGCCCACGCGGAAGCCAAAGCCGAGCGCCACCGAGGTCTCGGGCTCCCACACCAACGACGGGTCGTTGACGTGCAGCTTATCGAGCGCGTCACGCAGGTTCTCGTAGTCCTTGTTATCGATCGGGAACAGGCCCGTATAGACCATGGGCTTGGCCTCGCGGTAGCCGGGAAGCGGCTCGGGGCAGGGATTCGACGCCCACGTGAGGGTATCGCCCACGCGAACGGCCTCGGGGTCCTTCAGGCCCGTGACCACGTATCCGACCTCGCCGACCGTGAGCGCGTCGACCGGGGTCTCGGCGGGACGCTTGACGCCCACGCCATCGACCAAAAAGTCGCCCTTTGCCTGCATCATGCGCAGGGTATCGCCCTTTTTGATTGAGCCGTCAAAGACGCGCACCGTGGCGACGACGCCACGATACTCATCGAAGTACGAATCCAGGATAAGTGCCTTGAGCGGCGCGTTCGCATCGCCCTTGGGCGGGGAGATCAAAAAGACAATGGACTCCAGCAGATCGTGGATGCCCTCGCCGGTCTTGCCCGAGACACACACGGCATCATCGGCAGGGATCGCCAGGTCATCCTCGATCTCGGTCTTAACCTCGTCGGGGTGTGCCGAGGGCAGGTCGATCTTGTTGATGGCCGGCACAATGTCCAGATTGGCGTTCATGGCGAGCGTCGCGTTGGAGACGGTCTGCGCCTCGACGCCCTGCGTGGCGTCGACAACGAGCACCGCGCCCTCGCAGGCTGCCAGCGAGCGCGAGACCTCATAGGTAAAGTCCACGTGGCCCGGCGTATCGATCAGGTTGAACTGATACGTCTCGCCATCGTCGGCGTCATAGGACACGCGAACGGCATTGGACTTGATCGTAATGCCGCGCTCGCGCTCGATATCCATGGTGTCGAGCAGCTGCGACTCCATGTCGCGCTCGTCGACGGTATGGGTGAGCTCGAGGATGCGGTCACTGATCGTTGACTTGCCATGGTCGATGTGCGCAACAATCGAGAAGTTGCGGATGTGGGAAATGTCATTTGAAGTATTCATGCGGACTATCTTACCCGAGCGATACAAAAAATGGAGCCTGTTCCATAAAACAGGCTCCATTTATGCGCGTAATCTGTGTGGTGTGAAATTTACAACTTAGGCGTTGATGCTGTTCACGAGCTTGGCAAGACCGGACTTGCGGTTGGAAGCCTGGTTCTTGTGGATAACATGCTTGGCGGCAGCCATGTCGAGACGCTTGGTGACGGTCTTGAGGGCAGCCTGGGCCTTCTCGGCGTCGCCCTCGGCGACGGCGGACTGGACGTGCTTGGTCAGCGTCTTGAGCTCGGACTTGACAGCCTTGTTACGCATGCGAGCTGCCTCATTGGTGCGGATACGCTTCTTCTGAGACTTGATGTTTGCCACTTCTGGAGTTCCTTTCGAGTTCCTTGCAAAAAAATGTATGACACCTCTGAGACACGGTGAGGTCATGCAAGCGCCTACTATAGCACGCTCCCCCTCAAAGGGATAGAACGAATTTGCCAAATAGGCAGGTATCATCACGATTTTCTCAAGATGTTCGTAATCCAGAGCAAAAGCGCGGTCTGAGAATCGGCCGAACCCTTGAGCGCGAGCTCCACATCGACCGCTCCCTCGAGCGCTGCGACGAGCTCTGCCATCGAAAAGCGGCGAGCCCAGGTCAGGTGATTCTTGACCTGCCAGGACTGGAGCTTAAGCGTTGCGGCCAGCTCACGACCCTGTCCGCGCGCATCGAGCGCCTTGGCAACGATAAGCTCGCGAATACGGCCGCACAGCAATGTGTAAGTCCACACGTAGCTCTTGGCGGGCAGTAGATTGAAGAGCTCGAGCGAGCGGCGCATGTCACGGGCCGAGACCGCATTGAGAAAGTCCCAGGGCTGAACCTCGGCCGTACGTACAATCCAGCGCTCAACGTCGGCAAGCTCAATCTGGGGCGCCTCGACCATCTGGGCAAGCTTAGCCAAATCGTTATCGAGCATGCGAGTGTTTTCACCCGAACGCGAGACGAGTTCCTCGGCGGCCGCCGTCGAGATCGACTTGCCATGCTGCGTCGCCATCTGCTGAACGCGGCGCGGTAGCTCCCAGCGCTTGGTGCCGGAGCAATCGATCACGGCCTTCTTGTCGATCTTGGCGATCGCCTTATACAGGCGCGTGTTCTTGGCAAGCGAGTCGGCGATGATGAGGCAGACCGTTGTGGGGCTGGGACTTGCGAGGTACTCGACGAGCGGCTCCGAGACAGCCTTAGCGAGCTTTGAGCAGCCATCAAGGATTACCAGGCGAAACTCGCTGCCCATCGGAAAGGTGTTAAGCGATCCGATAATGGACTCGATATCGGGGTCCTTGGTCATGTCGCGCTCGTCGAGGTTGAACTCAACCATACCCGACTTTTCCAGACGCGCTTTCATACGCGAGACGGCGTGATCGCGCTTGACGCCGTCGGTACCGACGATCAGATATGCCGGCAGCAGACCGGTTTCGGACATTACGCTCCCCTCCCGCAGGCCTTCGTATTCGTTCCGTGCCATTCTAGCCCAGGGGCCCACCACACGCCATCGACGTCGTCACGGTCGCTGGCATCGCATCGCAAAGCCCTTTGCGGTCGGGCTGATGGTGATATCACCGTGTTCGATGGTGCATGCGAACGCACCGCCCGCTTCCTGAACGGCATCGATGCAGGCATCCGACGGATGACCGTATCGATTCCCCTTGCCGGCGCTCGCGAGGGAAAGCTCGGGTCTCAGGACATCCAGCAACTCACCATCGACTGAAACCTTGGAGCCGTGATGCCCAAGTTTAAGGACATCGATATCCCCCACCTCCTGCACGAATTCCCGTTCTTGGTCGAGCTCGGCATCACCAGTGAGGAGCATACGCAGGCTCTTGCCTTCCTGAACATAAGAGAGTAGCAGGACAAGCGAGTCCTCATTTCCCTCGCCATCTACGGACTCGAACGGCCACATCACGCGGGCACAAAATGAGCCGATGTCGACCGTATCCCCACGGCGCACCTGCCGATACTCAACGCCAGGTCGATTCAATACCTCGGCAGGAGCATCCTCCAACGCATCCGCCGCCACGGCAATCGTTCCGACCGAAAACTGCTCGAGCACGGCAGGTAGACCACCCCAGTGATCCTCATCCCAATGCGTCACAAAGACGGCATCGATATGGTGCACGTTATTGCGAACCAACGCCGCTACCACGCACTCATCGAGCCCGCAGTCGACGAGTGCTAATGCGTCGCCCTGGCGGATAAGAATCGCATCCGCCTGGCCCACATCGAGCACCGTCACCGAAGGCGGAGCGAATCGATCCCAGTAGACGTACGGAATCGCAGCCAAGAGCACCAGGCATGAAAGCCCCACCGCCATAGGACGTGCACGGGGACGCGGCCACCAGACCAACAGAACCGCCAGCAAACACGGCACTAGGTAAATCCACATGCTATCGGGCGGCACACTCACAGATGCACCAGGCACGGCGGCAAACAGCTGCTCGAAGAACAGTGCGCAACGGGCGGCAACCATGGGCACAACGAGCGCCCAAATCCGCAACGGTTCCACGAGCGAAAAGGGAACCAGCACGATCGACACAGCAAGCAGTACGCTCACCACCGGACCGATGACTGCATTTGCCAGCGGAGCAATGAGCGAGAACGTACCGAAGGCAGGAATGGTAATGGGAAGTGTCGCCAGTTGCGAGCACAGCGTGACGGAAAGTATGTTGGCAACGCCCGATGGCACACCCAGCTCACCCAAAGCGTAGGTCGCATAGGGGCAAAAGCACAGAATGGCTAAGACGCTGGCACACGAGAGCTGAAAGCCCATCTCGAACAGCACCGTCGGCCGCAGCAGCACAAAGATGGACATGGTTACGAAGAGTGCCGATGCGCCGTGCCGGCGACGCCCCGCGCCGTTTACGACAAGCGTCGCGAACACCATGCAGCACGCGCGCACGGCCGAGGGAGACGCGCCCGTAAAGGCAGTGTAGCCCACAAGCGCCATCGCCAATATCGCCCGCTGAACACCACGTGAGCAGCGAGTCTTTTGCAATACACCCTCGATTACAAACCCCACGATAGCCAAATGGCTGCCGGAGACGGCTATAAGATGCGCCGTTCCCGTCACCGAAAACCAGTCGCCCGCCGGCTGGGCGCGCAGTTCGGCCGAACGACCGCAGACGACACCGGCTATGAGTGCACGCGCCGGGTCGGTCGCAGGCGCGATGGACGCAAGCAGCCCATTTCGCAGCCGAAGCAGCGGTCCCGGAGAGCCCTCATCGGCCGACACAATCCGAACGACTTTAACCTTGCGCACCTCGCCTCGGAGCACGCGCGATCGTCCATACGCATCGTTCTCAAAACGTGAAACGCGACCGATAACACGCACGTACGCCCCGACCTTGAGCTCGCGGTCGCACGATAGGCGAACCGTTGCCAAGTTCTTACCGTCCGCGCGTGCCTCGCAGGTATAGGAATACACGTCGTCGTTTATGGATGGATCGCCCTGCACGATAAACTCGAGGCTGCTTGTCGCTCGACCGTCGAGCGCCTTCGAGGCGCCTAGCGTGCCCACAGCCCACCACGCCGAGACGACCGCTCCCGCCACGAGACCGACGGACGCGGCATACAGCCACCGCTTCCAAGGGGCAAGCCGCGCACAAGATTGAGCCAGCACAACGAATACCGCCGCCGCAACGGGAATGGCCCATAGCAGCCCGACCGCCGGCGCCTGCTCCCTCAGCAGCGCATCAGCGGCCACGTTGAGCACCAAGGCGCAGCTCATGCACATGCCGGCACACAGGGCCATCGTCCTCGGCATCAGGGGCCGCGGAGGCATCACATGTTCGCGCTCGGTCGCACTCATACGCAGATGCAATCTTTGATTTTGGCAAACTTCTTCTCGCCGATTCCCGACACACGCATCAGATCGTCAACCGAGGCAAAAGCACCGTTCTTTGTCCGCTCATCGATAATCGACTGGGCCATGGAGGGGCCGATGCCCGAAAGCGTCTGTAGCTCTGCCGCGCTTGCCGTATTGATGTTTACTAAGCCCGTTGCACCACTCACGCCCGATGATGCGGAAGCCCCACCATCAACACCGGCTTCCGAAATGGACGCCTGCTGTTCCCCTACCGTTGGAACGTGGATTTTTTGTCCATCAATGACCTTAGATGCCCGATTGAGCCCCGTAACGTCTGCCTCGGGCGCCAGCCCGCCGGCGGCATCAATCGCCTGAGCCACCCGCGCGCCATCCTTGAGGCGATATACACCGGGCGACACAACGGCGCCATCAACATCGACATAAACCTCTGCCGCGGCAGACACCTTAGGCGAAGAGCCTTCGGATGTCTTTCCGCTCGAGGCATCGCCGGATCCCGGCTCCACCAACGAGCCCGAACCGTCAGTGTGCTCAAACGACACGCCGCCGGCACCGCCGCCAAGGTTCGCCATCGCCAGTCCACTCGCCATCGCAATGACGACCAGTATCGCCATCACCACTGCCTTATGACCGAGCAGCTTGTCCGCCAAGCGGTCCATCCGTTTGACCCGTTCGTGTTGTTCGCGCTGCGCCATAGCAAAACCTCCCAACAACATCGTGTCAGGAAAGGAGTTCCGCAACAGCCACGCCCCAAAACCGGTTTTCTCGGTCAAACCAAAAGCTGACCAAAACCTTGCACAAATCTGTCCATTTATTCAGGCACGCGTCAGCAAATGAACACTTAGCCGCAAAATGCCCAGATAGCAAAAGACCGACGATGCAAAATCACCGCCGGTCTATGCACAACATTATTCGTGATCTTGGTAAATCTCGCGCGGAGCAAGCTCCGAATGTTTGCGTTTTAAGGTCTTAGGGGCCTTATACGTGTTGCTCATGAAGTCGATGTACTCGGTCTGTTTGAGCAAGCGCTCAATCATCTCCTCGTGATCGAACAGCTCCCATGCCTCATGCACGGCATCGAGTTTGGCGTGCGTCTCGGGACGGCGCGGCATAAAGAGCGTGCAGCAGTCGGGAGCGGCCTCGGTCGAGATATCGAACGTACCGATCTCCTCAGCGCGTGCAATGATCTCCTGCTTGTCCGAACCGATCAGCGGGCGGAACACGGGGATCTTCACGGCCTCGTTGACGGCCATGATATTCTCAAGCGTTTGGGAGGCAACCTGTCCAAGCGATTCGCCCGTCACGATGGCCTTGGCGCCCTCGATGTGTGCAATGCGCTCGGCAACCGAATACATAATGCGGCGATACATAATCACGCGCAGGTTGCTGGGACAGGTGACCGAAATCTCACGCTGGCAGTCACCAAACGGCACCACGTACAGGCGGCCGATCTGGACACCCGGCTCAAGCGCACGGATGATGTCCTGCACCAAATACTCGCTCGTATCGGGCGTCTGCGGACGACCGGAGAAATGTACCGGCACGCACACCGCGCCGCGACGCGCGAGCATCCAGGTCGCCACCGGAGAATCGATACCCGACGACAGCAGCGTCACGACCTTGCCGGCAGAACCCACCGGCAGACCGCCCACGCCGCGCTCAGAGCGCGCGTACACATAAACGCTACCCTGGACCACCAGTACGTGCACCATCGCATCGGGGTCGTGCATTTGAACCTTTTTATCGGGGAAGGCTTCACATAGCACCTCACCCACCTGACGATTGATGTCAATCGAGGTGAGCTCATAGTCGGTATTGGAGCGCTTGGCGTGCACCTTAAAAGAATCGAAGGAACCAAACTCGCGCAGCGCCTTCACGGCGGCGGCGCAGTACTCCTGCGGCTCGCGGTTGGTGTGATACGCCAATGACACACGGGCAACGCCGGGAACGGTGCGAATGATACGCGCCGCTTCATCGGCCTGGTGCTCGTTAAAAGTCACGAGGATATAACCGGAAATTCGAGACACGGCATTCACGGAAAAGGCGGCCAAGGCCGCCTTGATGTTATCCATGAGGATATGCTCAAAATGTGCGCGGTTCTTGCCCTTCAGTCCAACCTCGTGATAATGGACCAGGCAGACGCGAGCCGCCATTTAGGCTTCAGCAACCTTGTGGCCGAGCGCCTTCTCGTAACGGGCCTCGTCGTAAGAGATGTCGCCGTCGACAATCTCGTCCATAGCCATCGAGATGGTATCGGCACCGGAAAGCCCGATGGTGATGTCATCGACATCCTGGACGGCAAGCACACGGTTGTGCTGGCCACGCAGCATGCTATTGATGTCGCAGGCGCGCTTGGAGGCAAGCGAAGCGAGCAGGAAGCGGTTGTGATCGGTCTTCTCCAGAAGATCGTCAATGCAAGGCTTTACAACGGACACGGACCTCAGATCCTTTCATGCATATCGAGAACGCGAACGAGCTCATCGGTCGCGCGGTCGAGATCGTCATTTACCACGACGTCGTCGTAGCGGTCGGCAAGGGCAAGCTCATCGGCGGCGTTTGCCATACGCAGCTCAATCGTCTCGGGCGTCTCGGTACCGCGACCGACTAGACGCTCGCGGAGCACCTCAAGCGAAGGCGGCTTGATAAAGATCAGCACGGCCTCGGGGAAACGCTCCTTCACCTGCAGGGCGCCCTGGACATCGATCTCCAAAATCAGAGACGCGCCCGAGGCGAGCTTGGATGTGACCTCGCTCACCAACGTGCCGTAGCAGTTACCGTGGACCTCGGCCCACTCAACAAACTCACCGTTTGCCACGCGGCGGTCGAACTCCTCGCGCGTCAGAAAAAAGTAGTTGACGCCGTCGACCTCACCTTTGCGTGGTGCTCGCGTGGTAGCCGAAACCGTCAGGCCCAGGTTCGAGCGGCGCTCGCGCACACGAGTGACGAGCGTACCCTTGCCTGCGCCTGACGGTCCAGAAATCACAAAGAGCTTGGAATCCTGAGCGCTCACTTATTTGGTCAGCTGCTCGAGGAGCTGCTCGCGCTGACGGACGCCGAGGCCCTGGACGCGACGGGTAGCGGAGATACCGAGCTCCTCCATGATCTTGGCGGCCTTGGCCTTGCCATAACCAGGAAGAGACTCGATGAGGGTGGAAACCTTCATGCGGGAAGCGATGGGGTCATCGGAGTTGAGCACGGACTCGAGGGACTTCTCGCCCTTCTTGATCTGCTCGCGAAGCTCAGCGCGGGCGTGACGTGCGGCAGCAGCCTTCTCAAGAGCCTGCTTGCGCTGCTCATCGGTAAGCTGAGGGAGTGCCATTCGTACCTCCAAATAGTTGGGTTATATCTGATTCAATAATTGGCATTTTAGCACGTAGAACGTACAAAATGCCCAATCGCGGCTCCATAGGTTAGACGATACCCGCAAAAAGTGCAATATACTGCGCCCAAAGTTAAGCCCCTGACCTGCGATTCCACACAAAGGATGGGAAAGTT
>DBEZXT010000072.1:0-28528 GCA_048291645.1 Collinsella aerofaciens
TATCTTCTACCTGCGCTTTTGCTTGATTGTTGTATTTGAGCTCAATTTGTCAGGAATTGGGCAAGCTTTTGGTCAGGCTCCGGTACTTACCCGCATGAACCTCGGGGGTAGCCTCATCCTACGCGTCGCAGCCTCCCCGTGCGGCGCACGAGGGATAAGGAGCAGCCATGTCCAACGCACCCACGCACTCTGTCCACAGCGCAATCGCAACAGGTCCGCTGCTCCTGCTCCTCTTCCTGCTTTTCGGCTGCCTGACACCGGGAGCCGCATTTGCCGTCGATGGCTACGATCAGCTCGGCTTCCGCACTATTAGCGATGATTGTGGGCCCTTCTTCATCGGCAAGTATGAAGCTCAAGACACCTCGATTGCCTACTGCATGAACCAGGAGCGCCCCGGCCCCACCAAACCGGGTGGCCCATGGCTCAACTTTGATCAAGGCTGGGTGTGGCTCGACGACGAGTTCGCGGCAATCGTTTGTCACGGATATCCTACCGCCACGTCGTTTGGCGGTTACTATCTTTCACCCGATCGCGCCCGCGCCGCAACCCAGCTTGCCGTATGGATGCTCAACGGCACTACCCATGTCGACGGTACCTATTCCTACACGACCGCTCAGGGCAAAACCAAGAGCGGGCACTTTACCGGCGACAATGAAGTCGTGGCGGCTGCGCGGTGGCTCCACGACAACGCAAAATCAGGAAGCATCAAAGCCGCTCCGCACCGCGCGCGGCGCTATCTAGGAGCCGTATCGGGCGGCAGCAAACGTCAAGACATGCTCTATGTACTGCCGGCAGTCTCTGTTTCCTTCAAAAAACAGTCTGCAAACGCCGCCATTACCAGCGGAAACAATACTTATCAGTTTGACGGGGCAACATTCGATATTTTTGAGAGCGCCAGCGGCGCGCATGTCGGCACCGTCCAGATGGACAGCAACGGTCGAGCGCAAGCAACACTTCTGCCCAACACGGCATACTACCTAGTTGAAACGAAGGCGCCGGCCGGCTATGTCCCCCGCCACGATCGTATTGCCTTTACCACGGGGAATGACGGCGGGCGGGTCGCCATTGATGAACAGCCCGGCACCATCAACCTGCGTATCGTAAAACTCGATGCCGCGACGAATGCCGGCCACCAGGTGGGAGCTTCGCTCGCAGGAGCAGAGTTCACGTGTGTGTCGCAATCAACCCCTGGATGGGCACAAATCCTCACGACCGACGAAAGCGGTCGGGCCACCCTCGCCGATGTCCCCTTAGGAACCTTTACCATCTACGAATCAAAAGCCCCCGAGGGCTACCTGCCATCCAACGACAGCTGGACCTATACCGTTGGAGCCGACCAGCTCGGCGATTCAGGCGTGGTCGAGATCGAATCTCGCGTTTCCGATATCCCCATTGCGTTTAACCTTGAGATTTCCAAATTCAAGGATTACGGCAATAGCGACCAATCCGGCCTGGAGCAGCCGGCGGGTGGTGTTGTCTTTGAGGTTGTCAGCAACAGCTCTCAGCAGGTTGTTGGCACACTGACCACAAACATCTATGGCTTTGCCTCCACCGAAGATCAGCCCGAAGCATGGTTCGGCACAGGCAAGCGACCCGCCGGTGTCCACGGAGCCGTCCCATACGACCGTGCCGGCTACACGGTTCGTGAGGTTCCGGAAACCGTCCCCGAGGGTTTTAAACGCGCAGGGGAATGGACCGTCGGGGCAAATCAGATTTCCGACGGCGCCGAGCTTCAATATATCGTGGACAACCATGCTCTGTCGACGCATCTCCAGATTGTAAAACGCGATGCCCAAACAGGCGCTTCTGTTCCACTAGCCGGATTCACCTTCCAACTCCTCGACAGCAATCACGAACCTGTCTCACAAACTTGCTGGTATCCAGCACATAACGTAATGGACACCTTTACGACTGACGCGACCGGGACCGTCACACTGCCCGAATCGCTCGTGCCGGGCACCTATTATGTACGCGAAACCTCGGCCAAAGAGCCCTATCTTGTCGGCGAGGAGATCGAGGTAAACATACCCGCCGACATGAACCTAACGCCCGTTGCAATCGCCTCGTATTATGACCACGCCGCGACCGGAAACATCAGGATCGTTAAAACCGATGCCATAGACGGCAGCAGCCTCGCGGGCGCCGTCTTTGAGATCCGTGCCTCGAGTGATATCGTGCGCCCCGACGGTAGCATTGCCGCGCTCGACGGTGAGACTGTCGCTACCATCACGACGGATGAAACTGGAGAAGCACGCGCGGACAACCTCCCGCTGGGACTTGGCACCGCACGCTACGAGGTTGTCGAGACTCAAGCGCCGGCAGGCTTCTTGCTCGATCGGACAACCCATATTGTCGACCTTACTTATGCCGACCAGAAAACACCCGTTGTAGAAGCACGGCTTAACGTATCCGACGATTACACCAAGGTTGATATCTCCAAGGTCGATGCAAGCGGTGAGCAGGAAGTGGAAGGCGCACAACTCACCTTATATGGTCCCGATAAAACCGAAATAGACTCCTGGACCTCATCCGACAAGCCACACCGCGTCGAACATCTTGCACCCGGCACCTACTCGTTGCGCGAAATGATGTCTCCGCGGACCTATGACCTTGCCGAGGAAATAACGTTTGAAATAAAGGATACGGGAGAAGTCCAATCCGTCGCGATGAAGGATGCGCCCATCGAGATCAAGGGACAGGTCGACAAGCGTCAGGAACTTGTCCAACCTATCGAAAAGGGCCTGTTGGCTAACGGCGATGGTAAAAATCGCGCCGCGACGCAAACTAATACGGATGGACTTTTCTCCTATACCATCGACGCTCGAAACGATTCCGCTACTTGGGTTGATGAGTTTACGATTACCGATGATCTTGAGTGCGCCAAAGACGGCACGGCGAGATTCATCTCAATCGAAACCCCCGTCGCCATCGGCGACCTCAACGGTCTGTGCAACGTGTGGTATCGCACGACGCCGTTGGACTCGACAGACGTCGATGAGCCGGCGAACGCGACACTTGACGATGGACACGAAAATCCTTGGCTTGAGTCCGACGAAGTAAAAGAGAGCCTTGGTGAGGACTGCCGCCTCGTCGATTACGACGGCTGGCGCCTCTGGAAGGCGGATGTCTCGACCACGGAATCCACCACACTCGAGGCGGAAGAGCTCGACCTTGCATCCAATACCGTCGTAACAGGCATTCGAATTGAATACGGTGCGGTAGCCGCCGACTTTACGACTCGAAGCGATGCGGATTCTTGGACCCGCGATGATCTCAAAGATGAGCACGACGACCTTGACGATGCCAAAGCAATCCTTGGCACAGACGCTCGGGGCGCAGTCGTACACATGCAGGCAACGTCGGCTTATACGCCCCAAACCGCACTCACCAACAGCGCGCGCGTCGATCTTTGCCGCAACGGTGGCGGCGATAAACTTGAGTCACATGACGAGGACAGCGTCATTCAACGCTGTACCCTACCGCAGGACCTACCGGCAACAGGATCAGTTCCCATCGCCGCTTGCATCACCGCGCTCCTGACCTCGGGTGCCGCGGCCCTATGGTTCGCTCGCCTTAGGTCGATCCCAAAGAAGCGCTAGCGCGATGAAAAAGCGGGCGAGCCAGTCCCCTGGCTCGCCCGCTTTCAATCATGTAAATCGCCGCATCTACTCTGCAGACGAAGATCCACCATCAACGATTGCCTGCTCGGACTCAGGAATCCCATCGGCACCCGTACTCTGTTCTTGCTCCACCTCTTCGCTGATTGCGGAGGCGGGGGTCGAGCCCTTTGCACCCACGATGTAGGCAGCCCCAAATCCTAACGCAATGGCAATCAAGGTCAAAATCACGTAGACAGGCCAATGGCGCTTAATATACGAAAACACGTTGACTCCTTAGAGCTCCGTCTACGAACGGCGGATAACCTCGGTCACGACCTCGGATACCGTAGCAATGTTCGTCGGGTTGACATTGTGGGGCAGGTCGTCCTCGGTACGAGCGCAAGCCAGACGCGTGCCGTCCACGCCGGCGATGGTAAGGGCTCGGCGGCTCGCCTCGAGCGCAGCATAGGCATCGGTCTTGGCATAGGGCATCTCGAGCGCGCCACAATCGACATGGAACGACTTGCAGACCTTGCTGACCAGGTTCATGATGCGGCGATCGCCCTTGAGCAGTTGTTGTTCGCCCTCGACCGTCACCACCGAAAGCCTACCGGCGCCGACGGATTCAAGATTGATAAAGAATACGCCGCGGAGCTTATCGCGATGCGAAGCCAAGAAGGCCTTCATGCCAGCGCCATCACAATCCGAGGCGCCCGTTGCCACAAACCAGATATCGTGACCGAGCAGCTCATCATCGCCCATAGAGGCGACAGCCGAGAGCATATCTTCGGAAGAAGCGCCATCGGAAGACGTAGCGCCACCCTTCCAGCCATCGTTATCGTCCTCGAAGTTATCCCACGAACCGATACCGCGACCGGACTTCTTGGCATCGTAATCGTCTTCGACGCCCAGCCAGTCACTCATGCTGTCCTGCTCGTTTTTCTTTTTACGGCCGAACAGACCACCCAGGCCGCGCTTACGAGACTTGGGTGCCGCCGGGGCGGGAGCCGAAATGGTCTCGATCGGCTGTGCGCCCGACGCAACGGGCATAGGAGGCGCAACGGGTGCCGATGTGGGTTCGGGGCCCTGGGCAGTAGCAAAGGGATCATTGACCTGTGCGGAGGGGTCGGGAAGGTCGAACAGCGACGTGCGAGACGCAACGTTTGCCTGCTTCATAGACGGCAGCGACGGATCGGGGACCGAAGCCAGCGGAGACGAGGAAGGTGCAGGCGACGGTGCCGACGCCGGATCGGGAACATTCATCTGCGGGCGCGGCGATGCCTGGGAGGAAATCTGGGCCATAAGGGAATCGACCGTTTCGTCCTGGGTGGGAGCGACATTGGCAACCGTGGCACCGGAACCACTCGGGGTCGGCATGGTGAAAATCTGCGTGGAATAAGGCCTCGACTCATCCGTCTCGGGAGTCTCGGAAACCGCAGGCACTTCCTCCTGCTCGACCTCGGTCGAATCATCTTGCTCGGCTGCCGCGTATTGCTCTTCGTCAGAGTTGGCCTCGACGGGCTCGTCCTCGGCGGCATCTTGGATTTCGGCAGCATCAACAGGCTCGTCATCGTCTGCCGCGTCGCCCTGCTCATCGGAAACAGGAAGGGGCTCGGCAATCGCGGTGCCCTGTTTTTCAAACGTTATCGTGGAATCGAACTGCGCGGCATCAAACGACATGGTGCTATCGACGTGCTGCTGAGCCTCGAAAGACGTCGTCGCTTCAACAACATCCGCGGACGCCGGTTGCTGGGACTCAAAGGACGTTGTAGCTTCGGCGGCTTCGACGGGCGCGGACTGCATAGCCTCGTTCTGCTCGAACTCTTGCGCCGCGAGCTCACGTGCCGCCTCGGCTGCCTGCTGCTGAGCGATAGCCTCCTGCTCGGCAGCCTCGCGTGCGGCAGCGCGCTTCTCCTCGAAATCGTCGACAAATTTCTTGCCCTTTGCAAACGCACCCTTAAAGAAGTTGGAAGCGCTGGCGCCAATCGACGAGAACGCGGATGCAATGTCGGCATGCGGCGTTGCCGCGGGAATCTCGGCCGAGAAATCAGTATCGCTCTCGTAAGACACGCGCCTCGGTTGTTCAACGTAATCGTCGTCAGACTCGTCCGCAACGTCTTGCGCCGGTGCGGCGGGAGCCAAAATGTCCAGTCCTGCCGCGGGATCGAACGCGGACACCGCCTCGGGATCGGCAACGGCAGCGGTAACCGCGGCAGACTCATCATCCGCAGCGACAACGGGCGCAGGCGCAGCCACGACGGGGGCAGGCTCGGGCTCAAACATTGGCTCCTCGCCCTCCTCGTAATCGAGCGTGCAGGACTCGGGAAGCATTCCGAGCGCACGGATGGCATCCGAACCAAAGCGGATGTTGCCGGCGGCGTTGCGATAGAGCTTGGGCTCGGGCTCGGCAGACTCCTCCGCCGGCTCGGCAGCGGGAACCTCGTCATTGAACTCTTCGGCTTGGGCAGCCTGATTCTGATCCTCAGGCACGATAGCGCCGATCAGCGTCTCGTCGGCAGACGCACCCTCAAAGCCCTCGATTTGCTCGTCGAAAGCCTCACCCTGTTCGGGCTCGGTCTGAGCGTCGGGAGCAATCGGCTGACCGAATTCGTCCTCGGCGTAGGTAGGCTCTTCATACTCGATGGTGTTGCCGTAGTCGTTTTGCTGCTGGGCCGCGGCATATTCCGCCGCTGCGCGCGCCATTTCCTCGGCACGACGCTTCTGCTCCCCAAAATAGGTATCGAACGGAACATCGTCGGGAAACTCGTTTTCGCCCTGGAAGGGAGCAACGTTGTCCATAACGCCGAGCATAGCGGCGACAGAAGACTTGTTGCACACCGCGCCAGACGTATAGGGAAGAATGTGGCGGTTAGAGATGATGTTTACCGCGTTGGCGAGTGCAACGAGGGAAGCGAGGATCGCGACAATCCACAGCAGAACCTTGAGCGCGCCGGGGAGCGGCAGAATACGCAGGATGGCAACGGCAGCGGGGGCAACCGTGGCAACGGGCAACAGCTTGGCGATGAGTGCACGATACGAAGCATAAGGCTCGCGGGCGAGCAGCTCAGCACGGGGAGAGTCGTAGTGTGCGACAACGACCACCGGGCGGTTACGCGGGGACGCAAGCGGGCCCGAGGCCTTGTGGTAGGCGATGACATTTTGGCTCACGCCCGTCTTGCCCAGGCGCGAAACCACGGGGTGGCCCGTGCGCTCGAGCACGTAAAGAACGGCGCCGACAATGGCCAGCAAGGTGCCGACCAAGCCGATACCGCCGCCGATGCCCATCAGCAGGGCGCCGGCAAACGCAAGAATACCGGTAACGGCAAATGCCAACCTACTGGGCGCCGGGGCATTGAACTCCTGAACCTCGGGGTCAAAGCCGTGGTTGCGGAAGATCTGAGCGATATCTTCGGCAGCCAAGCGCTCTTCTTCGCTGCATGCCGGCGTAATGCCGGTGTTCTGCAGCAGGTGGTTAATATAGTTCTGGGTGTTCGCCATGTGCGCTCCACATCCATAATCCGACAAATAGGCCCAATGCATGCACATTAGAACCGTATATAGTCGAAAGTATACCCCGAGCGAGCGCAAACGACCGAATTCGGGCCATCTTAACGCCCCGAGCGGACAAGGATATAGCCTAATCTCCATATCGGACTAAAATCATGGCAGCAAACCACCTTCTCATGCGAGGACTCTATGACGGCAAGCGACACGACCGAGACAATTAAAAAGGGAAATTCGGAGCCCAGTTTCGATAAAACGGCTCAGCGCATCCTCAATCTTTTCTTTGTGCTCAATAGCTCCCCCGAACCGCTGACGACCGAGCAGATCGTCTTGGATTCTGACCTGGGATATGGCTCGGGCAATATCGACTCGGATAAGCGCAAGTTTCGACGCGATCGTGACAAGCTGCTCGAACGCGGCATCTTAATCAAGGAGGTTCGCCCCACCGGCGCGCAGGAGACCGAGGAAAGCTCGTGGACAATCGACCGCGAGCACACGTTTGCGGCAGGCGGCCTCATTACCGCAGACGACGCCGATATCCTGCTCAACGCCATCGACCAGACACTAGCGGCCGGCTCATCCACTTTTGCCGCACCGCTTGCCGATATTCGCTCCAAGATTGCCTATCTCACCGGCAGGACGACGGTAGACGAGGCGCCGATCAGCCGCTCTCCCACCGTCGATGCGGTTTGGAGCGCCTTTGCCGAGCGATGCGCGCTGCGATTTTTATATCAGAACGGACGCGGCGAGCAGAGAGAACGTACCGTCTGCGTCTACGGCATGTTCGAGCGCGAGGGCATGGCTTACTTCTGCGGCCTCGACAACGTCACCGACGACATCAGGACATTCCGCTGCGACCGTATCGTTCGCGCTTGGCGTCCTTCGAAGGCCTACGTCATCCCCGCGGACTTCAACCTCAGCGACTACCTGTTCTTTGAATTCGATTTTGCCGACCGACCGCCCGTTGCAGCCACGTTCTCATTCGCCCCCCAGACGCAGATCGATATGATCAACGGTCTCACGCGTGGGCGAGGTGAGCTCGTACACACCGATGTGGGATGGACCTGGACCGTTGACGTGCGCGATCTTGAAGCCGGCGCCTCATTTTGCATGGCCCACGCCATGGACGGCATGAGGCCCGTGGCCCCCAAATCGCTCAAACAGGCGTGGAACCACCTCATTGAAAGGACGGTGCACGAGTATGCCCGTGCGTAAACTCACCAGCGAGCAGAGACTCTCGCGCGCCATCGACATCATGGAGGCCCTCTACGCCGCCGGCGAGAGCGGCATGACACGGACCGAGATTTGCAGTCGCTTTGACATCACGGGGGTATCGCTCGACGAGATTCTCGAGATCGTCTCGACGCTCGCGGACCGAGAATCGGGCGCGCGCATCATCTGCGAATGCCGCGGCGAGCGTGTGGTCCTCACCGGTGACGCCGGGCGTGTGCTACCGCTGCGCTTGAGTGCCGCCGAGGGCGCTGTGCTCAACCATGAACTTGAATCGTTGGGGATCGAGCCGCATACGGCAGCTCGGATTCGACATGCTCTTCTACCCGAAGAGCTCGGCTATAACCAGCGCGTCTTTGACACCGTCAACCACGGGTCGCACTGGCAGCAGCTGAGCTGCGCCATTCAGGACGGTGTTCGCTGCCGCATCTCGTATCGCTCGATGGACGATGCACGGCCACGTGAGCGTCTGGTCGACCCCTTGCGCATTACGGCAAACGGCGACCAAACATACCTGATTGCCTGGGACATCGCGGTCGATGAGCAGCGCACCTATCGCATGGATAAAATCGAGGGACTCGCCTTGACGGAAGACTCCGTCGTGCCTCATGCACCGGACGTCACATCCCTCCACGATTCCCTTGCCCGGACGCAGCGTAGCGCAAAGCTCTTGATGCCATTCGATATGGCGGAGCATCTGGACTGGGCCGGCATCACCCTAATCGAGCGCAGCGGGGCAGACATGGCAACGGTAACCGTGCATTATGGCTCCGAGCGTTGGCTACTGAGCCAGGTAATCGCAGCGGGCGGAGCCATCCGCATCTTGGATGACCCCGCCCTGTCAAAGCGTCTGTGCGATATGGCAAAGACCCTCGTCTGTCCGCTTTAGCGCCGCCGCTCGTGGCGTGCACGCCACAGTTGCAGATAGTGCCCGATCTGCGCCGATTCGATGCGCTGGTAGGAGCTCGTAGGCAGCGACGTTAAGAACTTCTTTCCGTAGCCCTTCGTCACCAGGCGCGGGTCGGCCAGAATCAGCACGCCGCAATCGGTCGACGAGCGGATAAGGCGGCCGGCCGCCTGCTTGACCTCGAGCACCGCCTCGGGCAGCGAATAGCGCGCCCAAGCGCGGTCTTCGCGCAGGTTGCGCTCGCACGAGAGCGGGTCCGTGGGACTCGAGAACGGCAGCTTGGGAATGATGACGCAGCGCAGCGTCTCGCCGCTGGCGTCGAATCCCTCCCAAAAGGCCTTAAGAGCAAAAAGCGACGAGGTCGGCTCGTTGATAAACCGGTCGCGCAGGCGACGAGGAGATGAGTTGCGCTGCTGGCAGTTGAGCTCCAGACCCGCACGGGCCATCTTGGGCTCAACGCGGGCGTACAGGTCTTCCATGTCGCGCCGATTGGTGAACAGCGTGAGCACCGATCCGCCCATGGCAAGATGGGCGTCGACCAGCACGCGCTCGAGCGCCGTAAGATAGCTCTCACGATCGCGCGGATCGGGGATATCGCCCGCAACGACTACGGCCATGTTCGAATCGAAGTCGTAGCTCGAATCCAAGTGCAGCGATGAGGATGTCGAAGCACCGATGCGATCGAGGCCGACCGCGTGGTTAAAGTGTTCAAAGCTTTTGGACACCGTCATGGTCGCCGAGGCAAAGATAGCCGTGTGAACCTCGGGCAGCCACTCGGTTGCCAAGGCCTCACCAATGTCGATGCGCTCTGCGGTCATCGACTCTCCGCCGGCACGCAACCTGCGATTGACCTGCAGCGAATACACGTAGTGTTCATCGGCGCCATCAATGATGAGTTTGAGGTTCTCGGCCAGCTCGTGCAGGCGGCGCGAGATATCACCCAGGTCAACAACAACCTCGGGCTTGTCGGCGGCGACGGCTTGCACCAGCGCGTCGACGCTCTTGTCAGCTTGTTCCAATGCGTCGATGGCAGTGTAGGCCGACGGTAAGAAATCATGCCAGTCGTCAGATTCGCGCAGCTCGGGGCCAATCCATAGATTGGCATTGTCATAACCCCCACGCGCACGGCGGCCGAGCTCGCGAACGCCATCGAACACGTCGGCGATTGCCATGCTCGCGCGCGCAACCGTCGACGTCGCCTTGGCAGTAAGGCCCAGATAGAGCGTAGAGCCCTCGGAGGTTGCCAAATCACGGGAAACCTGGCTTAGCGCGCCGGTGCTCGAGCCACCCAGGCGCTCAAACAGAACGTGTGATTCGTCCGCCGACACCACGCGCGCCCACTGGCGGCGCGCCTCGCGCTCGATGGAATGGGCCTCGTCGATTACCCAATGACGAATCGGAGGTAAAATCCTGCCCTCGGCCGCGACATTGCGGAACAGCAGGGAATGGTTGGTGACCACCACATCGGCATGCGCCGCACGACGGCGAGCGCCGTGGACCAAACATTTATCAGGGAAAAACGGGCAGAGGCGACGAGCACACTCGCGCGAGGCCGTCGTAAAGTCGGGACGGTTGACGCTGCGCCACCGAATGCCGAGCGAGTCGAGGTCGCCATCGGCTGATTGGCAGACGTACGCCATAATGACCGCGACCGCCGTGAGCGTGTCCGCCGGATCGCGCTTGGTGGTAATCTCGACCCCTCCGCGGCTCATGCGCTCAAGCTTGCGCAGGCACGGATAGTGGTCATACCCCTTGAGAGCGCAAAATGACAGACCACCGTCCAGTTGCTCGGCAAGTTTTGGCAGCTCATGGTACATGAGCTGGTCGGCGAGATTGTTCGATTTGGTCGCAATACCAACCGTGATGTTGTTACGGCGTGCTGCCTCGGCAAAAGGCACCAGATAGGCCATCGATTTGCCGACGCCTGTGCCCGCCTCAATTACACGATGAGTGCCCGTGACCAGCGCATCGCGGACCTCGAGCGCCATCGCGATCTGCTCATCACGCGGCTCGTAGGTGGGGTACATGCGATTGACCAGGCCACCTGGCGCATAGTCTGCCTCAATCTCCTCACGACTCGGCATCTTGAGGACCGGCAGTTCGTCGGCGTCCACCCGATCGTCGGCGCGATCGGCCTTGAGAACGTCAGCACGAGCGGCGCTGAGAGAGAAGATAGAACCAGGGTTCTGCCCTGCCAAGAATGAGAAGATAGGACGATAGGACCAAGGCACATCCGGATGCATGTCGGCTAGGCGCGCCATGAGGCCCTGGGGCAAGTCGGTGAGCGCCACGAGCAACACGCGCCATACGCCACACAGGGCGTCGACGTCGGCATTGGCACGGTGTGATACCGAGTCACAGCCAAACAGATCGGCCATAAAAGACAGCTTGTGCGAGGCCAGGCGCGGAAGCGCGATGCGCGACAGCGCCAGCGAATCGATCCAGATATCGCTCACGTTGACGCCGCCTTTGACCGACTCGATAAACGAGCGATCGAACGTGGCGTTATGTGCGATCACCGGGCAACCACCGACAAAATCGGCGAGAGCGGCGACGGCCTCAGCGGCCGACGGGGCATCTGCCACATCGGCATTTGTAATGCTCGTGAGCTCGGTAATCTCGGCGGGAATCAGCTGCTTGGGATGCACGAAGGTATCGAAGCGGTCGACGATCTCGCGGCCCGAAAGACGGGCCGCCGAGATCTCGATCAGCTCGTTGTCCTGCACCGAAAGACCTGTGGTCTCGGTATCGAGGACAATCACATCTTCCTCGATAAGGCCGAAGGACTGCGTTTTGGCGCGTTCGGCAAGCGTGGCATAGGAGTCGATGACAAACTGCGGCGTTCCTGACGAAACCGCGTCCTCGATTAGCATGCAATGCCCGCTCGACGAAGGCCCATACGGATCAGGCTGTCACAGACCTGCGGGAACGTCATGTCGTCTGTGTGGCGAATCTCATCCGGATACAGCGACGTATCGGTCATGCCGGGAATGGTGTTGGTCTCGAGGATGACGGGGCCGTCCTCGCTCACGATAAAATCGCTGCGCGAGATGCCCAGGCAACCGAGGGCCTTGTGAGCAGCACAGGCAAGCTCCTGAGCGCGAGCGTAATTCTCGGGTGAAATCTGCGCCGGAATACGATGGATGTCCGTAGGGTCGACATACTTCACGTCCAGATCGTAGAACTCACAGTCCTCGGGCTTGCGAATTTCGACAATCGGCAGGGCGCGCACGTCGTCCTCGCCGTACACGCCGACGGTGATCTCGGTACCCTCGATGCACTTCTCGACCAGCACTTTGTCGCCGTACTCAAACGCCTTGGCAATTGCCGCGGGCAGCTCGGAGGGCTCATGGACCAGGGAAATGCCATAGCTGGAACCGTTGACGGCCGGCTTCACAAAGCTGCGCTCGCCACAAACCTCGACGATATGATCGATATCGACTTCATCGCCCACCTCGAGTGCGAGGCCGGGGGCAATGGGAATGCCCGCCTTGGCGTACAGGAGCTTAGAGACCTCCTTGTCGGCACCGCAGGCGCTAGCAAGCACGCCCGAGGCCGTGTAGGGGATACCCAGGGTCTCCATGGCGCCCTGCATGGCACCATCCTCGCCGCCGGCACCGTGCATGGCGATAAACGCCACGTCAAAGCCGCCGGTCGCCATGGTTACCATAAAATCATCGGCAGCCGTGTCGAGCAGCTCCACCGAAGTGTAGCCGGCCTCCTTCAAGGCCACCACGACGTTCTTTCCCGAATTGAGCGAGATCTCACGCTCAGCGGAATGACCGCCCGCCAAGACCGCTACGTGCATGTTCTCTAGGCTTTTACCCGGCATGGGCAGACTCCTCCTCTATAATTTCTGCAGCTGATACCATATTGTAGCGATACCCTCTACGTTTCCCCAAAATCGAAAGGCTTCCATGAATCCCAGGACTAAATCTCAGGACATTCGCGACTTGAGCCAAAACGATATTCGCGAGCTTGTTGCCGAGCTTGGCCAGCCCGCCTTCCGCGCGAAGCAGCTCATCGAATGGGTCTTTGAGAAGAACGTTTGTTCGTTTGACGATATGACCAACCTTCCCAAGGCTTTCCGCGAGCAGCTTAAAGAGGCTTTTGCCTTTGACACGCCGACTGAGCTCACCAAGCAGGTTTCTAAAGATGGCTCTCGCAAGTATCTGCTCGAGTACCACGACGGCATTTCCGTCGAGACTGTCGGTATGCCCCGTCGTAACAAGCTTTCCGTCTGCGTTTCCACCCAGGCAGGCTGTGGCATGGGCTGCGCTTTTTGCGCTACCGGTCTGAACGGCCTTAAGCGCTCTCTGACCGCTCAAGAGATCGTTGACCAGGTGCTTCATGTCTCCAACGACTTTGGTGAGCGTGCCACGAGCGTTGTCTTCATGGGACAGGGCGAGCCCTTTGCTAACTATGACGAGGTTCTCAAGGCGTTGCGCATCCTCAACGACCCCGATGGCATCGGTATCGGCGCTCGTCACCTCACCGTCTCTACCAGCGGCGTTATTCCCGGTATTCGCAAATTTGCCGACATCCCCGAGCAGTTCACGCTTGCCGTTTCCTTGCACTCCGCTATCCAGTCCACGCGCAACAAGCTTATGCCTGGCGTCAAGAAGTACACGCTCCTGCGCCTTCATGAGGCACTGCAGCTCTACACCGAAAAGACGGGCCGCCGCCCAACCTATGAGTACGCCATGATCGAAGGCGTCAATGACACAAACCCTGAGATGCAGGCGCTTTGCGACTTCTGCGAGGGAACGCTGTGTCACGTCAACCTGATTCAGCTTAACGACATTGAGGGTAGCCCGCTCAAGCCGTCTCCGATTCATAAGGTCGAGGATCTTCAGCGCCGCCTTGAGTCTCGTGGCATCGAGACCACGATCCGTAATTCTCGCGGCAATGATATTGATGCCGCTTGCGGTCAGTTGAAGCAACGTTTCAAGGTCCAGAAGAACGCATAGGGGAGTCTGCACCCCATAACGTTTCATGTGAAACATCCGACAGCCCTGGTTGTAGATAATGCAACCAGGGCTGTTTCATTTGTTTTCATCCTAGAGGACTTGATTTACGTAACCTTAGTTTTATAGCCATAATAAGGGGTCCTTGTCTGATGAATCAGACAAGGACCCCTTCAAAAAAGGCAAGTAATTGTTAGGTACCTAATAACCAACATTTTCCCATTGATGATTAACCCAGTCTTGGTTAATCTTGGGATTCTTAGTCACCTGAGCAGTGCGTATGGCGACATCTTCGGTCATCACATCCATTTTCTTCTTAGATGTATCGACGATATCCTGAGCTCCGCGCAGCAGTCGACCGCGTAGTTCATCATCTGTCGCAATCTTATAACCAGCAAAGGCACCAGCGGCGACAGTGGTTGCCAACGCAACGACCGCGAGAACCTTATTCTTCATCCTGATCCTCCTGCCCAAATTGAACCATTTCGCCAAGGATACGGGAGAGCTCCTCCTCGTCTTTGAACTCGATTTCAATTTTGTTCTTGCCACGCGAGCTCTTCACACGCACATTGGTATTAAAAACCTGACGAAGTACGCGGGCTGCCTTTTTAAAAGACTGAGGGGTTGCAGGCCTCGGCGTCTTAGGTGTCTCTCCGGCAGAAAACAACGGAGCAAGATTTTCTGTCGCTCTTACGGAAAGGCCCTCTGCAACAACCTTCTCTGCAAGTCGAATTCGAGCATCCTCATAGGGAACTGCAAGAATCGCACGTGCATGACCAGCAGTAAGTTTACCCTCAAAAATCATCTGCTGAACTACTTCGGGGAGATCGAGAAGACGCAGTGAGTTTGTAATTGCTGAGCGTGACTTGCTTACTGCCTTCGATAATGCCTCCTGGGTCATACCGCTGGCATCGATGAGCTGTCGATAGCCCTTAGCCTCTTCGACGGGATTCAGATCTGAACGTTGAAGGTTTTCGATAAGAGCAAGAGCCAGCATCTCTTCATCATTTACCTCTTTAATGATGACTGGCAATTCTTCAAGGCCAGCAAGCTTTGACGCCTGGTAACGACGCTCACCAGCGATGATCTCATAGCCGTTTCCATGCTTGCGAACCAAAAGCGGCTGCAAAACGCCGTGTTCTTGGATTGACTCGCTTAACTCGCGAAGTTCAGTTTCGTTAAAGTGAATTCGCGGCTGATTAGGGTTGGGAACGATATCCTCAATTGGTAGTTTTGTTTCAGATGCGGCATTTGTTGCCGATGCGACCGAACCACCGGTCTCATACTCGGCCTCTGAGACCAAAGCATTGAGTCCACGTCCCAATCCGCCACGTTTCTTTACGCTAGGCACGCTTGATCACCTCTTTTGCAAGGTTCATATATGCTTTTGCACCCTTATTTTGAGGTGCATAGGTAATTACCGGTTCTCCAAAAGACGGAGCTTCGGAGATTTTAACCGTACGGGGGATTAGCGTCTTAAACGCCTTATCACCAAAGTACGATTGAACCTCCTCAACAACCTGATTCGATAGTGAAGTACGCGAGTCATACATGGTCATAAGCACACCATAGGTGTCTAAGCCCTTGTTCAGACGTGATTTGACCATCTTCATTGACTCAAGCAGCTTTGTAACGCCCTCGAGTGCATAATACTCGCATTGGATCGGAATCAAAACGCTGTCTGCTGCGGTCAAGGCGTTGATAGTAAGCAGGCCGAGTGAAGGGGGACAGTCAATGAAAATAAAATCGAACTCGTCCTGAATCGGCTCAAGCAAATCTTTGAGGCGCGTTTCACGTGCAATTGCGCTTACGAGCTCAATTTCGGCGCCCGCAAGCTGAATTGTAGCTGGAATTACGAATACCTTTTTGCAATTTGTATCAAGAACAAGTGATTCTGCCGGCACATCATTCAACAATGCATCATAGATGCAGTGATCAAGGTCTTCTTTTTCAATTCCGAATCCACTGGTGCTGTTTCCCTGCGGATCAAAATCGACAATCAGTGTCTTACGACCCTGCTCACCCAGTGCTGCTGCAAGGTTTACAGCCGTCGTTGACTTACCGACGCCGCCTTTTTGATTGATGATTGCAATGATACGCGTGTCTTTTGCGCTCTTAGAACGCTTAACGTCGCGAAATCCCACGGTCCCTCCTGGTGTGTATTAAAGCTGTCAAACGGAGGATGTTTCACGTGAAACATTCCGAATCGATATCAACCGCCATGTTTCACGTGAAACACTGCAAGTTGTTAGTATCCATTATGTTTCACGTGAAACATCTAGGCAAGCGGATTCTTCTTTGCCACGCCATTTGCACGAGGCAATGAAACGGATGCTGGATGACTCTTCTTAAGAACAATGAATTCCCTGTGACCCAAGCCTTCAGGCAAATCAATTGCGTCATTCAGAAGCAAAGTGAAGCCGCAAATCTTAGCTGCTGACATGCCGGAAGCAAGCTCCTCATCCGAAGGATTGCCCTTGGTTATAACAAATAGACCTCCATCCTTCAGATACGGAGCCGCATACTCAACAAGAATCGGTAGAGGGGCCAGTGCGCGGGCGGTTACAACAGAGAACTGCTTCTTATGGCTTCGAGCATATTCTTCAAGACGATCATGAACCGCATGAGCATGTTTCAATCCAAGAGCATGGACAAAGGAATTAACCGCATCAACCTTCTTGCCAACAGAGTCAATATAAGTAGCTTTACGATGCGTGGTTATGGTTAATGGAATACCAGGGAAGCCCGCACCTGTTCCCATATCGAGCAAAGCTCCCTCTGGAGCCTTGTTGATATAGGGGAGCAAAACAAGTGAGTCGAGGATATGAAGTACTGCAGCATCTTCTACGTTAAGGATACGGGTGAGATTGGTTGTCTTATTTGTTTCTAGAACCAAATCCAAATGCTGAATACATTTCCTCAGCTCAACATCAGTTACGCTCAAGGAATACTCTTTGCAATAGAAAGCTAGACGACTCAACATCTCGTCAGCCTGCTGATCAGTAAGTACTAACAACGAAAGCTCCTTTCTGACAAAAATCAGTGTATCGAGAACTTTTGACAAAAAAAGGGGACGTGGAAACCACGTCCCCTTAGCATAAACTCGAGTAGATTATCGAGCAACAATCACCACATGGCGATCAGGGTCAGAACCCTCAGAATGAGTATCGACGGCATCATTGCCACGAAGTGCAATGTGAACCAGTCGACGCTCGTAGGCATTCATGGGCGGAAGCGAAACACTCTTATGAGTGCGAATGGCACGCTCGGCAGCAGACTGAGCCATGGAGGCAACCTTGTCCTGACGGCGGCTCTTGTATCCCTCGACGTCCACTACAACCGGATACCTAAAGCCAAGTTTGCGGCTCACCAGCAAAGAGAACATAACCTGAAGGGCATCAAGGGTGCGACCATGACGGCCAATGAGAACAGCAAGGCCGGGAGCCGTTACATCCAAAATCAGCTCACCCTCGTCGCCCTCATACTCATCGATAGGAGAGTTGGCGGCATCGAAGTGCGAAAGGATGGAACGCAGGATGGAAATCGCAACAT
The DNA here is from genome assembly GCA_048291645.1 of Collinsella aerofaciens. Taxonomy (GTDB): domain Bacteria; phylum Actinomycetota; class Coriobacteriia; order Coriobacteriales; family Coriobacteriaceae; genus Collinsella; species Collinsella aerofaciens_CG. The sequence goes on from DBEZXT010000072.1 coordinate 17,760, forward strand.
CGGCAATGGTGTCGAGCTCCTCATCGGTCAGCTCTTCACCAGCCTTGTAGCGCTGTGCAATCTCGGGATAATCGCCCGCGACCTGCGGGGCAACCTCCTCAAGCATATCCTCGATGATCTCTTCAGACATAACGTACTCCAAAAGTTAGGTACCTAAATAAGATTGATATCCCACTACTTCTTCTTGTGCGGGCGCGGCTTCTTCTCTCGACGAGTGACCTCAACCTGCAGCGGAGCGTTCTTAAGACGCTCCTCCTCATCGGCCTTCGCTTTGTCGATGACCTTCTGCGTCACAAAAATCTGCTGGATAACCTGCCAAGCAGACGAGACGTCGTAGTACAGCAGAACACCAACGGGAAGGCTCCAGCCCATCCAAAGCATCATGACCGTCATGACAACGGCCATCATACGCATGCTCTGAGCCTGCTGGCCGGTCTGGTTGCGCGACATATAGAGCTGCGGAATCAGGGTCAGGACGGCGAACAGGATCAGGCAAACCAGCGCAGGCAGTGCAACCATAAAGCCATCGGCAAAGGAAGCGCTCGGCGTGGTGGTCAGGTCGGGCAGGATGTTGAAGAACGAGAACGTGCCGTCGTTAAAGTACTGCGGCAGGTTGCGCAGCAATGTAAACAGGGCGAACAGGATAGGCATCTGAATCAGCAGCGGCAGACAGCCAGCCATGGGGTTGAACTTGTTCTCGCTGTAGAACTTCTGCATCTCCTCGGCCTGACGCTGGGGATCGTCGGCATAGCGCTCCTGGATCTCGAGCATCTTGGGCTGCAGCACCTGCATGCGAGCCGTCGACTTGGTCGACTTGAGCATGAGCGGCGTCAGCAGCAGACGGATGATGACCACCAGGATGATGATGGACAGGCCCCAGTCGACCGCAAAGGTCTGGATGAGCTTGAGCAGCTCGAAAAGGATGTTAACGATCCAATCCCACATGTAAGTTTTCCTCCGATAGCGAGTGCCCGCTAGGGCACAGGGTCATAACCGCCGACGTGCAGGGGATTGCAGCGAGCGATGCGCCTCACGGCAAGCCAGCAGCCTCTCAAAACACCGTGCTTCTCAATCGCCTGGACGGCGTATTGCGAGCACGTTGGGTAATAAATGCAGGCGTCAGGCAATAAGGGCGAAATAACCTGTTGATATATGCGAATAGGAGCGATGGCAACACGTCGCAAAACGTGATTGCTCATCGCTCCTCCCCGGCAACGCCGGCGCGCTTCATAAGCGAACGCAACGCCTTGTCCATCTCCTGCGGCGAGGAAACCCTCGTCTTGGGAGTTGCAAACAAGATGATGTCATAACCCGCAACGGGAAATCCGCAGCTGCGGGCGGCCTCGCGCATCACACGCTTAGATCGGTTGCGCACGACGGCACAACCGAGTCGCTTAGCACCAACGAAGGCGACCCTTCCGGAGTCGCCTTCGCCAACCGATTCACATATGGTCATTCGAATCAGAGGGTGATTGAAACGACGCCCCTGACTGAACACATGCTCGAAATCTTGCCGAGACTTAATAGTCTTCATGCGAGATGTGTGTATCGCTGCTAGACAGTGAGACGCTTGCGGCCCTTGGCGCGACGACGGGCGAGCACGGCACGACCACCCTTAGTGGCCATACGGGCACGGAAGCCATGGGTCTTGGCACGCTTACGCTTATTAGGCTGATACGTACGCTTCATCTTAAGTTCCTCCTGCTGCATTTCGAGTGTCCGCGGGGACGCGGACGCAGATATAGACACGTGAGCTTGAAGATTGTAGGGAAATCAATGTTCAAATGTCAAGAAATCAAAGGTAAAAGGTTGCGCAGTTCACACGGTTCCCCCATAAGCACAACCGAAATTTGCGCCTCATGGCAACCTTTCACGATATTTCATCGAGTTTTCAACAGGTCATGTTGGCAATGTTGAGAACTTTTCACCCGTTTTCCAAAGTTTTCAACAAGTTTTGAAAAGTTGTCGAAAGATGAGAAACGTTGCGCGGTGAGCTACTATTTGTTCGAAACCTTTTGAAAGATTGCGAGCGGCATGTCTGACGACTTTTACACCATGGTCGATTCCGGAGACCCGGCACCCGACAACGAGCACATCACCGGCGTGCGCGAAGAGCGTGCGGAAGGCGAGCAGACGACCACGCAGGCGCCAAAAGCCATGTACGCCGCGCGCATCGCCGTCTATGACGACATGCTGTCGACACCGCGGGTGATCGTCATTGATCCGCAAGATGTCCGCACGTATTTGGAAGAGACGACCAACACCGTCTACCAGTGCATGAAAGAACAAGGTGGCCATATCTCGCTCATGGTCATCCGCGAGATTGTCGAAAACTTTATCCACGCACACTTTGCCGAGCCCATCATCTCGATTCTGGACGGCGGAGACACCATCCGCTTTGCTGACCAAGGACCCGGCATCGACGACAAGGAACGTGCTTTCGACTTTGGCGTTACCAGCGCAAACAGCAAGATGAAGCGCTATATCCGTGGAACCGGAGCAGGGTTTCCCATGGTGCAGGAGTATTTGGAAAACGCCGGCGGTGCCGTATCCATCGAGGACAACATGGGCAACGGCACCGTGGTTACGGTAAGCCTGAACCCTAAACGCGTGCAGGAAATCGAGCGTGCCGGCGGACGCGGCGCTGCCGTGCGGCCCGAGACGGAGCAGCCCACATATCCCCTGCCGGGAGCTTTTGCGCAGCAGCCCGCGGCAACGCAGCAGATGCAGCCCCCCGTGGGGCAGATGCGGCAGCCCGGAATGCTTCCTACACAAGAGCCCCAGGCGGCATCGATGTCGATGCCGCCAAACATGCCAGAGGCCATGCCGCTGGCGGATCAGGATGCAGCAGCAATGCAGCAGGCGACGGGAGCTCAGGGTGGCCAGCAAATGGGCTATCAGCCGTACCAACAGGGATATCCATATCAGCAAATGCCGCCACTGGGGTATGGCCAGCAGTTCCCGCAGCAGTACCAACAGGGATACCAGCAGCCGTACCAGCAGATGCCGCAGCAGCAGTACAACCCTTGGGCCCAGCAGATGCCTCCGCAGCCTTACCAACAGTGGCCTCAAAGTTTTCAACAGCAAATGCCGCCGATGCAGAGTTCTCAACAACCAGCAGCTCAAATGATGTATCCTAATGCAGCAAATCAGTATGCGCAGCCACAACCGGACGTGTTCGTAAGCGATCGCGGCAACGCCGCGATGGGCTATCTAGCGCAAAATCAAGCGTGCGGTGCAACCGATCTGGCGAGGGCGTTTGGAAACTCGGCCCCCACTTGGTCACGCACGCTCAATGACTTGGCGCAGGCCGGCTTGGTCATCAAGCATGGCCAGAAATACCATCTGACCGAACTCGGCGCCGCTCGCGTGCGAGCTCAGAGCTAAAGAACGGGAGAGACAGTGGACGAGGAAGCAAGCATCATCCTGGGGGATGCCATCGCCTTTTGCCAGCGCGACGGCCAAGATGCACGCCTCATCAACATGCTGGGGCAATCGCGCGCCATAAGCCTGACCGAAGATACGCTCACGATCGAGGCCCCCTCGCGCTTTGCCATCGCGCAGCTCAAAAAGCATCAGCCAACTATTGAGGCTTATCTGGAAGAAATCGCCTTTGCACCGATTGCGCTCGACATCGTGGCACCGCAAGGCGTCGCGACGGAATCCGCTGCCGCCACGGCGCCCGCCACGGCTCCCGCTGCTTCCCCGGCGGTGCCGGCCTCCGCAGGCGACGCGTCGACGGTCGAGCACCAGCACAGCGATGTTTCCCGTGAAACCATGGCACCGTTGCCGACCGCGGCGGCGACGCCAACGAACGCGCCCGTCACGCACATGCCCATCGCTCACGACGCAGCGGCGGGCGCGGATTCGGGCATTGCAATCAAAAACACGCTCTCGGCCGACGATTTTCGTCGCATGATGAACCAGATGAAGGGCGGGGCGCCGACTAAATCCACGCAAGCCGCGACCCCCACCTCACCCATGCCAGCACCGACCGTGCCGGCCGAGCAGAATACGGATGGAGCCCCGCTCGCCGCGAACTCAAAATTTACCTTTGAGAACTTTGTCTACGGCCCCGAAAACAGCCATGCCTATCGCTCGGCACTCAAGTTTGCCGCCCTCGCGGACGAGCGCGGCACATGCACATCACTGTTCATCTACGGCAAATCGGGCCTGGGCAAGACGCACCTGCTGCTTGCCATCAAAAACGAGCTCGCCGAGAAGTCGCCCGAGATCAAGGTCAAGTATGCCAACTCCCAGGCATATCTGGACGACCTGATGACCGAGTTCGACCGTCAAAAGAAGAGCAACGCTCCCATCATGCAGGCGTACCACGGCGTGGACGTGCTCATCATCGATGACATCCAAAACATCATCGGCAAGCGCGCGAGCGTGGACTACTTTTTCCAGCTCATGGACGAGTTCATCCGCAACAACAAGAAGGTCGTCATCGCGGCAGACCGCGCCCCCAAGGACCTAAGCATGGACGAGCGTCTGACCAGCCGCTTCAACGCCGGCATGCTCTGCCTGGTTGCAGAGCCCAGCTACGAGATGAAATACAAGATCTTGCAGCGCTATTACGAGAACACCATCGTCGCCGCCCCCGAGGCAGGCGACGACTCGCTGCTGGCGGCCTATGGGGGCGACGGCGGGCACCTGACCGACGAACACTTTAAACACATGGCCGAGGTCTCGGGCACCAACATCCGCGAACTCGAGAGCTTTTGCGAGCGCTGCGCCGGCGAGGCGGGTGACCGCGAGCGCGAGGGCGGGGAGCTCACCTTTGACGATATCGACGCCATCGCCAGCCAGTACTTCGACACATCGGCCAAAAAGATCAACGTCCAGACGGTTCAGTCCGTCATCGAAGAGCAGTACGGCGTGACACACGAGGAGCTCATCGGCCCGCGTCGCAACGCCAATATCGCCAAAGCGCGCCATATCGCTATCTACCTGGCCATCGAGATGTGCGAAATGACGACCACGGCGGTGGGCGCCGAATTTGGCAACCGCAACCACTCGACCGTCAGCACGAGCTACAAAAAGGTCCAGAAGATGATCCAGGAAGACCGCACCGTCACCGAAGACCTCAAGTCACTGCGCGATAAAATTACACTGCGCTCGTAGGGAAATAGAGACACCTGTTGAAAACTTGTCGAAACCACGGGCATAAGGTGTTTAAAACCCAACCCGCGGGGATGAAAAGTTTTGCGCAGGTTTTGAACGTGGAAAACCACCCCCGTTGCACACAGGTTGCTGTCGATTCTCTTTCTGGGTCTGACCTGCGTCTTTGGGAGTAATCAACAGTTTCGTCAGTGCTATTACTATTATTAAGATATTTATATCTATAGAAAGGTATTAAAAGATGAAGTTCACCGTCAGCCAGAGCTCGCTTACACAAGCCATCGGCGTCGTTATGAAGGGCGTCGCTTCGGCATCCACCCTTCCCATCCTGTCGGGCGTGCTCGTCAAGGCGCAAGACGGCATCTTGGAATTCCAGACCTCTAACTACACCATCTCGATCCGTCATCGCATCGCGGCACATGTCGAAGAAGAGGGCGAGATGGTTATCCCCTGCAAGATGCTCTCCAATATCACCAAGACCCTCCCCGATGCCCCGGTCACCTTTGAGCTGTCCGAGCGCCAGGTGCTGATTGGTTGTGAGAAGAGCTCGTTCCGCCTGAACACGCTCGATGCCAATGACTTCCCCGAGTTTCCGGCCTATGCCATCGAGAGCGCCGTGGAACTGCCGACCGATATCTTGTCCGAAATGGTCGGCCGCGTGTGGCGCGTCACCTCGACTGACAAGGCCCGCCCCATCCTGGGTGGCGTGCACATGAAGGTCGAGAACAACACCGTGCGCCTGGTGGCGACCGATTCCTTCCGCTTGGCCGTGTGCGATACGCAGGTCGAGACCTCAACCCTCGAGGGCTCCTTTGAACTCAACGTTCCGGCCGACGCCTTTAACGACGCGCTGAACATCATGGCCAGCCAGGCGACCATCATGATCGGGGCTACCGACACCCAGGTCGTCTTTGAGGCCGGCAACACCACCTACGTGTCGCGCCGCATCGAGGGCGTGTACCCCAACTACAAGCAGCTCATCCCCGATTCGTGCGTGACGAGCGTCAAGATCGACGTCGCCGCCTTTAACGCCGCCCTCAAGCGCGTGGCCGTTATCGCGAGCGCCAACCCCGCCGTCAAGTTCGAGATCGATGTCGAGAACGGGCAGATGGGCCTGTCCTCCATTTCCAATGACCAGGACCTTGCGCAGGAGACGATCGATGTCGAGGCCGAGGGCGAGTCGGGCACCATCGCCTTCAACTACCACTACATCTTCGGGTGCCTCAATGCCCTGTCCAAGGAGAAGGAGATCACGCTGGAGCTCAAGAGCTACTCGCAGGCGGGCATCTTCAAGTCCTACGACAAGATCAACTACCTGTACCTGGTCATGCCGGTCCGCATCTAGCAACTGCCCTATGACCATGTTCGCCCGCGATCTTTCCGTCGCGCACTACCGCAGCTTCGATAGCTATCGCCTTGCCCTGGACGAGGGCGTGACGATACTTGCGGGACCCAACGCGGCGGGAAAGACCAATCTCATAGAGGCGCTGCAGCTGCTGACGAGCGGCGCCTCGTTTAGGCATCCGACCGCAGCCGAGCTCGTCCATGACGGCGTGGGCTCGTGCAAGGTCGAGCTGAGGCTCGAGGGCGACGGCCGCGTGCTTGATATGGGATTGAGCGCGGAGGACGGTAAACGCTCGTTTAGCCGCAACGGCAAGAGATGCTCTGCCGCCGGTGTGCGCGGGGTTCTGCCGAGCGTGCTGTTTTGCCCCGACCATCTGGACATGGTTAAGCGAGGCGCCAGTGTGCGCCGCGCCGCCCTCGACGACTTTGGCATGCAACTGAGCGCACGCTATGCCGATCTTGCGAGCACCTATGGTCGCTGCGTGACCCAGCGTAACGCCTTGCTCAAGGAGGCCTGGTGCTGCCGCGAGATGCTCGGCGCGTGGAACGATTCGATTGCCCGCGCGGGCGCGGCTCTGCTCGTGCACCGGTTGGCCCTGCTCGACCGGCTGGCGGGCCATGTGCGTACTGCCTACGGGCAAGTGGCGTCCGGTGAAGCCGCCAACGTGTCCTATGCGTCCACGCTGGGGGATTTGCCCCAGGTCGATGATCGCGAAGAGCTGAAGGGCTGGGCGTACGAGCGCATGCTGGCTGCCCTTGATGAGCACGCCGACGAGGAAATTCGCCGCGGCGTGACGTTGGTGGGACCGCATCGCGACGAGATTGAGTTTGCTGTGGCGGGTCGCTCCGCCCGTTCATTTGCCAGCCAAGGTCAGCAGCGAACGTTGGTTCTGGCCTGGAAGGTGGCGGAGGTGGCCGTGGCTCGCGATGTCCTGGGCACCGCCCCACTGCTGCTTTTGGACGACGTGATGAGCGAACTCGACGGCGAACGCCGCGGTGCTTTCCTGCGGCTGATCGGCGATGATATCCAGACGGTCATAACCACGACCAACCTGGGGTACTTTACCGATGACCTGCTTGATCGAGCCAAGGTGGTGAGCATGGGTGAGACGTGCTAATTACGAGCGCGAGAGCGAAACGGTCGCCTTCAGTGGCTTTTTGAACGCAGAGCGCCAGCGCATCCTGGCGGCTGCGACCCCTGAGCGCCGTGCGCAGATGGAGGCCGCCGAGGAGTCGCGCGCGGTCTATCGCGCGTGGAACGCGGTGTGCTCGGGCACGCGCGAGGGGCGGCATGTGACGGGCCTGCGCTACCTGCCCGAGTCCAATGAGCTGCTGGTATATCTCGACTCGCCCTCGTGGACGCAGGAAATGACGTTGTTGCGCGAGATCATCCGCGCGCGCATGGAGCGCGCCGGTGCGCATGTGGATGGCCTGGTGTTCAAAACCACCGCGCCCGGTCACACGCCGCCCGCCGCCAAGGAGCGCCTTCGCCCAGCGGCGACCGAGCGCCCGCCGGCCCCACACGCCGACCTCAGCGATGCCGAGCGCACCGAGATTGAGCGCCAAGTGGCGCCCATCGAAGACCAAAAACTGCGCGAGGCCCTCGAGAACGCCATGAGAGCCAGTGCCGAGTGGGCCAAGGGCGTGCAAAGCAAAAAAGAGCCTTAAATCGCATCTGGTGGCCTTGTAGAGCCAAATACCCTCGTTCCCGAGGGTATTTTTTTACGATAAACTAGTAAGGCTGTACACATTTTCTTGACTGAAGGAGGACGTGTGGCAAACGAAAACGATTACGATGGCGGCGAGATTAAGATTCTCGAAGGTCTCGAGGCCGTTCGTAAGCGCCCGGGCATGTATATCGGCTCGACGAGCGCCAGCGGTCTGCATCACCTGGTGTGGGAGATCGTTGACAACTCCGTCGACGAGGCCATGGCCGGTTTCTGCACCGAGATCCAGGTGACGGTCCACGCCGACAACTCCATCACGGTCGTCGACAACGGGCGCGGTATCCCCGTCGACGAGCACCCTGTTAAAAAGATCCCGACGCTCGAGGTCGTCATGACGATTTTGCACGCCGGCGGTAAGTTCGATAATTCGGCCTATAAGGTCTCGGGCGGCCTGCACGGCGTTGGCATCTCCGTCGTCAACGCACTGTCCAAGCGCGTGGTCGTTCAGGTTCGTCGCGACGGCAACACCTACGAGATGGAGTTCTCGCGCGGCAAGACCGTCAAGAAGATGGAGGTCGTGGGCACCTCGGATTCGACGGGCACCACCGTCACCTTCTGGCCCGACGACGAGATCTTCGAGACCTGCATTTACGATTTCGATACGCTGCACAACCGTCTGCAGGAGACGGCGTTCCTCAATAAGAACCTCAAAATCGTGCTGACTGACGAGCGCGAGTCTACTCCCCACGTGGAGGAGTTTTGCTACGAGGGCGGCATCATCGACTTCGTCAAGTTCCTTAACGAGGGCAAGGACGTCCCCGAGGCCTTTAAGGAGCCTATCTACATCGAGGGCAAATCGGACCCGGACGCACCTGTGGCCAAGATGGGCGAGGTTGAGGTTTCCCTGCAGTGGAATAGCGGCTACGGCGAGAACGTCATGTCGTTTGCCAACGACATCTACACCCCCGAGGGCGGCATGCACCTTGAGGGCTTCCGCACCGCGCTCACCCGCGTGATCAACGACTATGCGCGCAAGCAGAACCTGCTCAAGGAAAAAGACGCCAATCTGACCGGCGACGATGTGCGCGAGGGCCTTTCGGCCGTTATCTCGGTCAAGCTGCCCGATCCGCAGTTTGAGGGCCAGACCAAGGCCAAGCTCGGCAGCTCCTATATGCGCGCGCTGACGCTCAAGATCGTGACCGACGGCCTTGCCGATTACCTCGAGGAGCACCCTAAGCCCGCTCGCGAGATCGTCAAGAAGGCGCAGCAGGCCTGCAAGGCGCGCAATGCCGCCCGCAAGGCGCGCGAGGCGACCCGCCGCAAGAGCCTGCTCGAGACGGCGTCCCTGCCCGGTAAGCTCGCCGACTGCTCGGTGCGCGATGCCGAGCTGACCGAGCTCTTCATCGTAGAGGGCGACTCGGCAGGCGGTTCGGCCAAGGACGGCCGTCGCCGAGACATCCAGGCGATTCTGCCCCTGCGCGGCAAGATTTTGAACGTCGAACGCGTTGGTGACCATCGCGCGTTCTCGAGTGACACCATTCAGTCGCTGATTACCGCGATCGGCTGCGGCGTCACGACGAGTGCCGGCGACGGCGGCGACTTCGATATCACCAAGGCGCGCTACCACAAGATCATCATCATGACCGATGCAGACGTCGACGGCGCGCATATCCGCATCCTGCTGCTGACGTTCTTCTACAAGTACATGCGTCCGCTGATCGATGCCGGCTACGTCTATGTTGCCTGCCCGCCCATCTTTGGCATTAAGGTGCGCAACAAGATCCACTACGTGTATCCCAACGGCCGCCAGCCCGAAGACGAGATCCTGCGCGACACCATCCAGAGTCTGGGCCTGAACCCCGACGATAACGACGAGGACGGCAAGGCCAAGGACGGCAAGATTACCAAGAAGCGCAAGGGCTATACCGTCCAGCGCTACAAGGGTCTGGGCGAGATGGACCCCAAGCAGCTTGCCTCGACGACGATGGACCCCAAGACCCGCATCCTGCAGCGTGTGTCGATCGAAGACGCCGTGGTGGCGGACCGCGCCGTGCGCGAGCTGATGGGTTCCGAGGTCGGCTATCGCCGCGAATACATTGAAAAACACGCACATGATGCACGATTCCTTGATGCTTAAGAGGAGGTAACGTGGCAGACGATATCAACAACAATGAGGGTATGGACGAGGCCGGCGATGCCGGTATGCCCGACGATCTGAAGCGCCTGCTTGCCCGTGCTGAGCAGGGCGAGGACGGCGACCCGGACGCCTATAACCCCGATGCCGATGATGACGAGGAAGAGGACGACGACGGCGAGCTCGAGGAGAGCTTTGGCGAAGTCGACCGTGGCGCCTCGGCCGGCGAGGATATCAACGGCGGCCAGCTCCAGATTTCGGAGTTCGGTCGCGAGATGAAGCAGTCGTTTATCGAGTATTCGATGTCGGTCATCACGGCGCGCGCCCTGCCGGACGTGCGCGACGGCTTAAAGCCGGTGCACCGCCGCATCCTGTACGCGATGAACGAGAGCGGCATCTACCCCAACCGCCCACACAAAAAGTCGGCCTGGACGGTCGGCGAAGTTATCGGTAAGTACCACCCGCACGGTGACTCTGCGGTCTACGAGGCCATGGTCCGC
>DBEZXT010000073.1:0-17734 GCA_048291645.1 Collinsella aerofaciens
TTGCTGCCATCGATGACGGTGGGAAAGCCGAGCGACTTGGCGTGGTTGACGATGGCGGTAAAGCCGGCGTGCTTGCAGTGGTAGCAGCGATTAGCATCGTTGCAGGCTACTTGGGGGAGCTGCAGCTGATCCACCGAAAGATTGAGCACGGGGAGCTTAAAATGCGGCCCCTCATTGGCCTGTCCATCAACGGACTGCTCAAACGAAGTCTGTTCGGGCGTGCCGATGAGCGGCGTGGTGAGATGGATGAGGAGGGTATTGGTAGGCATGATGCGGGCGCACACGGCGGCCAAAAAGCTGCTGTCAACGCCGCCGGAAAACCCGATGGCCACGCGCCCGTATGCCAAAAGCAGCTGTTCGAGCGCCGATAGCTTGTCTTGAAGCTCCTCTGCGGGTGCCGTGGTGTCTAAAATCATGAAACGTTCCTTATCGTTGAGTACTCGATCGAAAACTATAATCCTAATGCGTTACTTGCCATAAGACTTCTATCTGTGTAACGAAAGTGCAATATGGTATATACGTTATATACAAGTTGCCAAATGCGGTAGAGTTGCGGCAATGCGACAGCGAGAGTCGATGGGGGGCCGATATGATCAAGGCTGTTATTTTTGACATGGATGGAACGCTGGTCGATACCGAGCGTTTGGGGATTAAGGCCTGGAAGGCAGGCGCCGCTGAGCTGGGGCTCGCGATTGATGAAGCGCTGATCCATCAGTTTATCGGCCGCACGCTGCCCGATGTTATGGACATCCTTGATGAGCATTACGGCAGCCATGAAACCACCGAGGCGATCTATCGTCGCCACAAGGAGATTCGCGACGAGATGGTCAAGACCGAACTGGAACTTAAGGCCGGTGCCGCCGAGTGCCTAGACGAGCTGCTGGCTGCGGGCTATCACGTGGGTCTAGCGACGTCGTCGCGCCTCGTTACGGCCGAGCGCAACCTTAAGATGGTCGGTCTTTTTGACAAGTTTGAAACGGTAACGTGTGGCGAGGACGTCGTGCACGGCAAGCCCGACCCCGAGATGTATCTGCTCGCCTGCGAGCGCGCGGGCTTTGCTCCCGAGGAATGTGCCGTGGTCGAGGATTCGCGCAACGGCTGCGTCTCGGGCATTACGGCCGGATGCCACGTCTTTGCCGTTCCTGATATCGTGCCGCTGCCGCAGGACGTGGTGGATGGCTGCGAGGCCGTGCTCTATACGTTGTTCGACCTTTCGGCGGCAGTTAAAGCCGCGCGCTAGACAATTGCGGCGTTGAAACGAGCAATTGCCCACGTTTGCGCCTAAGCAAAAGGGGCCCGGCAATGGTCGGGCCCCTTTTGCTTAGGCGGCGACATAGCATACTTGCGGGCGTGCTACAGATACGCACCGAGGTTGATGGCCGTGGCGTCGGTCTGGGTGCTTGCCTGGGTGCTGGCGCGCTCCAGTAGGAACGGACGTACCAGTTCTTGGCGGTTGATATCCTCGGCGGCGGTGACTGCGGTGACGGTGCGCGCGGCAGAGCCGATGTGGACGTGCTTGGTCTTTGCCGGGGCCTTGTTCTCGATTTGCTCCATGAGCAATTGAACGCCCTTGCGGCCAATCTCGTAGCCCGGGGGCGCTACCGTAGTGAGCGGGACCGATCCGCTCCAAGCGAGCGGGTTGCCATCGCAACCTGCTACGCGTACTTCCCCGGGGACGGCGATGCCTTTGTCGACCAGCGCCGAGATAACGCCCGAGGCCAGCACGTCGGTCAGACCGACGACAAAATCGGGGCGTTCGTCGGCGGGGCGCGCGGCGATTTGGGCGCCGATGCCGTAGCCGTCGGCGGCGGTATTCCATTCGCCGGCGTCGATGACTTCGATCTTGATATCGGGGTGTAGAGCGAGCGCTTTATGAATGCCAAGGACGCGCAGGGTGAGTTGCATAAATGCTGCTCGGCCGACGACGACAATATGGTGTGCGCCGCGGGCGATGGCGAGTTCGGCAATGATGCGACCCTGGGCCTCGTTGTCGGCCGCTACGTAGTAGCCGGGCTCGGAGCAATGGATGTCCAGGTGGACGATCGGCACGGGCATCTTGGCCATGACGGGGTGCCAGTCGGGGGATGCCATGGGCTGAACCATGACGCCGGACATCTGGGTGCCCATAAAGTAGCGCAGGTAATGGTCCTCGAGAATATCGTCGTTATCGGCGTTGGCGATGAGCAGGTCGTAGCCGTGCTTGCGGGCCTCGTTGTGGGCGCCGCTGGCGATTTGGAGCGAAAAGCCGTGATCGAGACGGGGGAGCACCAGGCCAAAGGACTTGGTGGCGCCGCCCGCGAGCTGACGAGCGCTTTGGTTGGGCAGGTAGCCAAGGCGATTGATGGTCTCGTTGATGAGCTTGAGGGTTTCGGGGCGCAGCTTTTCGGGGTGGTTGAGCGCGTTGGAAACCGTGCCCAGCGAAACTCCGGCCTCGCGCGCGACGTCGCTGATTTTTACCTTTGCCATAGCGGCCCCTTTGATGCGTTTCAAGTACAAGCCAGATTGTAGCATCCCAAACCAACCAAAAAGGGATAGGTTTATTTTGGCAGGTTTTATCTGGGGAAACGCTGTTGCCAACGCGACCACCACGAAGGGGGACAGGCGCTTTTGTGGTGGTTTGGACCGGCTGGACGTGTGTGCATCGGGTGGTATCTAAGTTGAGGTACCACTTCTGGTATATCAGCTTGCGTTTGCGTGAGTACAATACTCGAACGTTATACGTCTCAGCGCCCCCTGTGCGTGGACGTTTTGCAGTCAAGCGGACGAAGGGATTTATCCTATGTGCGGAATTGTCGGCTACACCGGCTCTGATATTGCAAAGAACATCCTGGTCACGGGCCTCAAGCGTATGGAGTATCGCGGCTATGATTCCTCGGGCGTCGCGCTCGAGGTGGGCGAGGGCGCCGCGGCGCACCTCGACGTCATCCGCCGCGTGGGCAAGGTCGCGGGCCTGGAGAGCGAGCTTTCCAACATCGACAGCGACGCTACCTGCGGTATCGGCCACACCCGTTGGGCCACCCACGGCAAGCCTTCGGTCGTTAACGCTCACCCCCACACCAGCTGCGACGGTCGTATCGCCATCGTCCACAACGGCATTATCGAGAACTTCGCCGAGCTGCGCGAAGAGCTGGAGGGTCGCGGCCACCACTTTAAGAGCGAGACCGATACCGAGGTCTTCGCGCATCTGATCGAAGAGGCTTATGCCGAGACGCACGACCTGATGGCCTCCGTGCGCGAGGCTTGCGCCCACGTGGTCGGTGCCTATGGTCTGGCCGCCGTGTGCGCTGACGAGCCCGGCGTGATCGCCGTGGCCCGCAAGGATTCCCCGATCGTGGTCGGCGCGGGCGAGACCGGCGCCTATGTCGCCTCCGATGTCATCGCGCTCATCGACGCCACCCGCGATGTCGTGGTGCTCGAGGACGGTCAGTTTGCCAAGCTCACGCCCGCAGGCGTCGAGTACACCGACGAGGCCGGCAACGTTATCGAGCCCAAGGTCACCCACATCGACTGGGACCTGGACATGGCAGAAAAGGGCGGTTATCCCGACTTTATGCTCAAGGAAATTCACGAGCAGCCGCGCGTCGTGCGCGACACGCTGGTCGGTCGTATGACGCCGGCCGGCGAGCTCGACATCGACGAGCTGGGCCTTTCGCTCGAGGAGCTCAACGACATCGACCGCGTCTACGTGATCGCTTGCGGCACCAGCTATCACGCTGGCCTCATTGCCAAGAATCTCATTGAGGGCTGGGCTCGCATCCCCACCGAGGTGGAGGCGGCCAGCGAGTTCCGTTATCGCAATCCCATCATTACGCCGACGACGCTTGTCGTTGCCGTGTCCCAGTCGGGCGAGACGGCCGATACCCTTGCTGCCATTCGCGACGCGCGCATCAAGGGTGCCAAGGTCTTCGGCATCACCAACGTGGTGGGCAGCCCCGTGGCGCGTGAGAGCGACGGCGTCATCTACACCAAGGCCAACAAGGAGATCGCGGTCGCCTCGACCAAGAGCTTCATCGGCCAGGTCGTGAGCCTCACGCTTTTGGCCCTGCTACTGGCGCAGGTCAAGTACCGCTTGACCACCAAGCAGGCGCGCATGCTGTTCCGCGAGCTTTCCGATACTGCCGAGCAGATCCAGTGGATTTTGGACACGCAGACCGATGCCGTGCATGAGGCTGCCCTGCTGTGCAAGGATGCGCAGTCGGCGCTGTTCGTGGGCCGCGGCATGGGTGCCGCTATTTCCTACGAGGGTGCGCTCAAGCTCAAGGAGGTCAGCTACCTGCACGCCGAGGCCTACGCCGCCGGCGAGATGAAGCACGGCCCCATTGCCCTGATCGACCCGGGCTTCCCTGTCATCGCTGTGGCCACCAAGAGTGCCACCTACGACAAGACCGTGTCGAACCTTATGGAGTGCAAGGCGCGCGGTGCCAAGGTCATCGTCGTTGCCACCGAGGGCGACGAGGAGATCAACAAGATTGCCGACTGCATCATCCGCGTGCCGGCAGTCCGCGACGTGTTCAGCCCCATCACGGCGAGTGTCCCGCTGCAGCTGCTCGCCCGCGAGGTCGCCATCCTGCGCGGCTGCGACGTCGACCAGCCCCGTAACCTGGCGAAAAGCGTTACTGTCGAGTAATCGAGTTCCGTCATCCTAACAACTAAGGCCCGGCTCCGTTGCAGCGGAGCCGGGCCTTGTTGCATTTGACCAGATAAAACCTGCCAAAATGAACCTGTCCCATTTTGTAGGTTAGCGGAGCTTGCTGGTCTCGAAGTACTCGGGGAACTGGTCCAGAACTTCGGTTTGGTTGCGGAACATCATGTGCAGGTGCTTGCTGACCAAAAAGCTCGCTTCGATGGGGTCGCGACCGGCGATAGCGCGGCGAATCTGCTTGTGCTCGTTCACGATGTCCTGATTGTCGAGAACCTGTGTGGCGGCGCGCAGCCAGCGGAAGCGCTCCAGGTCGGCATTGGTCTCTTCGAGCCACGACCACACGGTGCTGCGACATGCGATGCTAAAAATCATGTGATGCATGAGGTTGTCGCTCAAAAAGAAGCCGATGCGATCCTCTTCGGCCATGGCCTTTTCCTGCAGCACGATGGCGCGGTCGAGCTGCTCGATGCCGGCCGACGTGGCGCGCGCACAGCACTCCACGATCACCTGCTTTTCCAGATGCTCGCGGATGTAACAGGCACTCTCGGCAAGGGTGAGGTTGATGGGCGAGACGTAGGTGCCGCTCTGGGGCACGGTGCGCACCAGGCCTTCCTGCGCCAAGCGAACCAAAGCCTCGCGCACGGGCGTGCGCCCCATATCCAGGTCGTCGCAAAGTTGCTTGACGCCCAGCTTTTCGCCCGGCTTGTAGTCCAGGTAGACGATTTTGCGTCGAATGGTGTGGTAGGACTGGTCCTGTAGGCTCGTTTCCTGCTCGCCGACGTGCATCGATTCTTCCATAGCGCCTCGCAACTGTTCTATCAAACTCATATGTCAGTTGTTAATTATGCCGCGAATCAGCTCTCCGCGGTGGGTAATTCGGCTGTTGCCTGAGAACCATTGCGGCATCTTAGTCTATGTTTGCGCAAGGCTGAGCTCAATGTTGCCGTATCATAAGCCGTCGCACACGTGAAATAGAAAGAAGGAATCCCATATGCAACTGGCGAATATCGTACGCGAGCGCTGGAAGGGCGTCTTGTTCTGCCTGACCATCGCTATCCCCGCGACGTTGCTCGGCAAACGAGTTGAGGTGGTCGGCGGGCCGGTGTTTGCCATCCTCTTTGGCATGGTCCTGGCGCTCGTCTTTCCCAAGAATCGTCGCGAACAGCTCGCCGCCGGCGTCACCTATACGTCCAAAAAAGTCTTGCAGTACGCGGTTATCCTGCTTGGCTTTGGCATGAACCTCTCCCAGATTCTGTCCAAGGGCGCCCAGTCGCTGCCGATTATCGTGGCGACAATCTCGACCTCGCTCGTCATCGCCTTTGTGCTCTGCCGCGTTATGAACGTGCCGGGCAAGATCGCGACGCTTGTAGGTGTGGGTTCGTCGATTTGCGGCGGTTCGGCCATTGCTGCGACCGCGCCCGTCATCGATGCCGACGATCGCGAGATTGCCCAGGCCATTTCGGTCATCTTCCTGTTTAACGTTATCGCGGCGCTCGTGTTTCCGACGCTCGGCGGCATGCTCGGGCTGACCAACGAGGGCTTTGGCCTGTTTGCCGGCACCGCCATCAACGACACCTCGTCCGTAACGGCTGCGGCGAGCGCCTGGGACAGCATGCATCCCGGCGCCAATGTGCTCGAGAGCGCCACGGTGGTCAAGCTCACCAGAACGCTGGCCATTATCCCCATCACGCTGGTCCTCGCATGCTGGCAGATGCATCTGGCGCGCAAGGCCGGCGGCGACGCCAAAAGCACGTTCTCGCTTAAACGCGCGTTTCCCATGTTTGTGCTGTTCTTTGTGCTGGCGAGCGTGATCACCACGGTGCTTCAGCTTCCCGCGTCCATCACGGCGCCCATCAAGGAGCTGTCGAAGTTCTTTATCGTGATGGCCATGGCGGCAATTGGCTTTAATACCGATATCGTCGAGCTGGTCAAAAAGGGCGGCAAGCCCATCGCGCTGGGCTTTTGCTGCTGGATTGGCATTGCGTGCATGAGTTTGGGAATGCAACACGTGCTGGGAATCTGGTAGAGAAGTAGCTTGTTTGCGTGCTGCGTGTTGGTGAGCGCATTCTCACGGTGGAGCGATAGGAGCTCTTGCGGGTATGGCTTGTCCGCAGGTTTATAAGTCCCGAAGAGCTCTTATCGCCCCGCCAGGATGGCGATGCGGGGCAACACCTATACTCGCAGGACGGCGCTTTCTGCCCTATAGTGTTTGGTGAGCAATATCGTTCAATTTTGAAACACTCGGTCGTGCGACCGTCGGCGGTTGCACGTCGCTGCGGACAGGGGGCAAATCATGGATAGCGATGCCAAGCTGAACATCTTGACCGATGCCCTAGCTGCTGCCGGGGCCTCGGCATTGGCAATCGATGCGCGTGGGGACGTCGCGATCTCGACCATGAATGACGCGGCGCTTGAGCGGGGTGTGGCGACTTTTGTCGCTGAGCGCCTCGACCGTATAGGAGACGGCGCGCGTCTGGTTATGGGGCGTGAGGGTACGCGCCTGAGCCTGACCGTTCGCCCCACCGACAAAGAGGGCGGGGGCCTTTGGGTCGTCGTGGTCCGCGAGGTGCGCGGTGCCGCGGCGCATGCGGGCATCGAGTGGCTCAACGCCGACGAAGTTGAGGCCCGCTACGAATCGAGCGCGTACGGCATCGTTGAGGGTGCCGCTGCGGTGGCTGCACCGGTTGCCGAGAGCTACGCGCGCAGTGTGCCCCTTATGCTCGAGGGCGAGCTGGGAGCGGGTCAGGTCGAGATCGCCAAGCGCCTCTATCTGGACGGTCCTTTTGCCGATCAGCCCTTTGTTTCCGTTGCGCTCGATGAGCTTACCGAGCGCGGTTGGCGCCACGTGCTCAAAAGCGCCGAATCGCCGTTGTTCCAAACAGGGCTGACCCTTTGCATTGAGGGCTGGAACGCGGTTGGCCCCCAGCGCCTCCGCGAGCTGGTCTCCACGATGACCGACACCGCGTTGGCGACGCGCTGCCATGTGGTGCTGACAGCGAATGACATGCCGGGCGGCGGCGAAAGTGATCAAGCCGCCTTTGTGACCGAGCGCCTCGCCTGTGCGGTGAGCGTGGCGCCGGCAATCGCCGAGCAGGGAGCCGCGTCGACGAAGGCTGCGCGCTATTTGGAATATCTCGCTGATGCATTTGGGACGGCAGCGCCCACGCTGTCTGCCGCGGCGACGAAGACGCTCGATGCTTACCGCTGGCCGCGCAATTATCTGCAGCTCCGCGAGGTCTCGGAACGACTGTATATATTGGTGGGGGCGGGCACGGTGGACCGCGCTGTGGCGGAGGAAGTGCTCGCCCAAGAGGACGTGATTAAGACCGCAACCTTTGGCGCCCCGACGCTCGAAAGTGACCTGTATATCCTGCGACCGCTGGCCGATACCGAGCGAGATATCGCGCATCTGGTTGTAGATCATCTCCACGGCAATCGAACCCGTGCGGCGGAGGTGCTGGGCATAAGCCGTACAACGCTGTGGCGCTTGCTGAAGGACGATGACCGTTGAGCGAGGCGCCCGTGACCGCGCGCGACGCGTGTGCTACAGTCCAAAGCGTTATTGTTTCGATTTGGTTACGGCGTGCGAGGGCATATGGCTGAGACTTCAAAACCGAGCCGCAGAAGGCGGAGTGCCGCGCCGGTCAACCGACGCACAACATCGGTGACGTGGGGCAAACACGCCTCGGGGTTTGATGGCTCGTTCAAGCGCACTAAATACGGCTATCCTTCGGCAAGCGCCCGCTTGGCAATGCAGGCAGAGTCCTCGCTGTTGGGCCGCAAACGCGTGGTGGGATCAAAGCTCAAGCACGACGGAACGCTCGGCTACATCAGCCGCGGGGCGGCTCGCCGCAGCGGGCTCAATCCCGCCGGCTGGCATCGCTACGTGCCGATCGTGGCCGCCGTTGCAGTGATCGTCATCGCGCTCGCTGCGCTCGGATATGCCGGCGGTGGCGCCAACTTGGACGCAATGTTTAAATCGCCCGAGCTCGCGCATGCAGGCACAGAAGTTGTCGAGGGCGCACAGACCCAGACGGGCGTTGCGCCCCAGCGCGGTATCGTCGCGGCGGCCTCCACCATCGCCGATGCGCAAAAGGACGAAGACAAGCAAGGCGACGACGCCGAAACGACCCAGACAAGCGAAGCGACGACAACTCAAATATCAACATAGCTTGCCGGCAGAAGGGGACGTTCCTTTTCTGCCGGCAGTTTGGGACACTCCTGCGCTACTTGACGTACACCACGTTGTCGCGGCGGGGTTTGGGCTCAGGTAGCGTGTCCTCGGCATAGCCCAGAATGCAGTGGCCGACGCCGCGCAGGCTGCCGTCGGCGGGCAGGCCCCAGCTGGCCAGCAGCTCCAGGCCCTCGGGCGAGTCAAAGACCTCATGCGCGCGGTGAATCCAGCACGAATCGACACCCAGTGCATAGGCGGCGTTGAGCAAGTTGCCCATGGCGAGCGAGCCGTCTTCCAGATGTGTGGGCACGCTGCGGTCAACCAACACCACAACAACGGTCTTGGCGCCATAGAAGGGGTCGCTGTTGCTGCCCATGACCTGGGCGTTGAGCTGTGAGAGACGCTCGACGGTCGCGGGGTCGGTGACGGCGACAAACGTCACCGGTTGGCGGCCCATGCCGCTCGGTGCATATTGGCCGGCTTCGATAATACGCGCAAGCTTTTCGGCCTCGACGGGACGATCGCTGTAGTTGCGGCAGCTGCGGCGGTGAATGAGCGCTTCGATGGTCTCCATGGTGTCTCCTTGCGGTGGCGTTGCAGATGCCACGTTCATACCCGTCGGGCTCAAACGATAGACGGTCAATTGCCCGGCCAAAAGGATGGATTCCAATTGGGAAAGTGGGTTTGCATAAAAGTACCTTCAGAATGTGACAAACAAATGGGATGGTTAAACGTTTTATCCCGTCTACCCTGCGGTTTTTTACCACTTGCCTAAATGACGAACGCATAACCTCTGATAAAGGTTTTACTAAAGGAGTACCAACGTTTATCAATGCGCCGTGGTGGCGCCGGGCCAGGAGGTAACATCATGTTCCAGGCTGGAGATGTCGTCGAGACCGATTTCGAAGGATTTCTGAAGCTGCTGCGTTCCAAGACGCGCGCTTTCGTGTCGATCAACGATCACGAGTACTACATCACGCACACCGATGGCTATTGGCGTGTTCAGGATTGCGAGGCCCTCAACGACAAGGGCCACTTTACTGACTGCTCCGAGCTGGTCAACACGGTCTGCGAGGTCGTCGAGCTGCCGTGGATTGCCGGCAAGAGCCTGCATGACAGCTTCTCGGGCGCTACGGTCTATGAGGCCGTCGCCGCTTAACAGGCAATAAAACTCGATTTTCACGTGACCGCTGGCGCCGCCCCCGCGCCGGCGGTCTTTTTCTGCCGATAGGCCATAAAAGTTCACGCATTTGCGGAGAGCCTGTTGACGATAGTCAAAACTCGGACTAATCTAGAGACACAAAATTGGTCAAAAATCGGACAATTGAATGGTGGGATAGATGAATAGTGCGGTTACGCTGGTCGACTTCGATCGGTTGCTCAATGGACTCGACCATATCTATTCGGAGTTCTCGCGCGCCTGCGGCCTTTCGGACTGCGCCTATTGGATGCTCGTCGACACCAGCACGGCGGGCGGCAGTATTGCCGTAAGCCGTCTGACAAGCGAATGGTTCTACAGCAAGCAGACCATCAACTCGGCAATTAAAACCTTGACGGCGCGGGGCTTCGCAACGTTGGAGTTTGCCGAAGGCAGTCGTAAGAACAAGGTTGTGAGCCTGACCGAAGAGGGCAGGCGATTTGCCGAGCGTTATGCGCTGCCGGCACTCAAGGCCGAGCAGCGAGCCTTTGGCGCGCTTGAGCCATGTGAGCAGCGCGAGATTATGCGCTTGATCGGCAAATTCTCTCAGGTGCTCGGCGATGAGTGCGATGCCTTTAAGCAGCATATCGCTGCCGAGAGCCAAGCCGAGAATCAAGGTGAGGGGGAGTCGTGCGACTGTTAATGAGGTTTCTAAAGCCATATCGAGGGCTTGTCGCAGTGACGCTGCTGGTGCTGCTGGTGGATAACGTCGGTACGCTGTTGGTTCCCACGATGCTGGCGAACATGGTCAACACCGGTATTACCACGGGCGATGTCGACTACATTTTACGCAACGGCCTATACATGTTTATCGCGACCAGCATGGCTAGCGGCGGCACGGTGCTGGGCTGCTATCTTTCGGCGCGCCTGGCCGCCAACGTGGCTTGCGATATCCGCAATGCCGTGTACGACAAATCGCTCGAGCTCGCGGCCAGCGATTTTGAGCGCTTTGGCACCGGATCGATGATCACGCGCTCGCTCAACGACATCAACGTGATTCAGCAGGCGATTCTGCAGACGATTCAGCTGGTGCTGCCCGTGCCGTTTTTGGCTGTGGCGGGCATCATATTCGCCTGGTTTATCGATCCCGCCATGGGCACGCTTCTGGGCGTAGTCGTTGCGATTGTGCTGGTGGCGGCGGTCTTTACGGTTGCCAACGCGGCGCCGATTTTTATGCGCCTACAGGGCTTTATCGACCGCATGAACGTGGTGCTGCGCGAGAATATTGTGGGCGTGCGCGTCATCCGTGCGTTTAACAAGGAGCGCCACGAGGAACGGCGTCTGGACGAGGTGTTTAGCGAATACGCCGCCAACGCCATCAAAGTCAACCACCTGTTTGTGGGCCTCGACAGCTCAAGCTTCTTTTTGATGAACATCGCCGAGGTGGCGGTGCTGTGGGTGGGCGGCAACCGCGTAGGCGCCCACGCCATGCAGATTGCGAGTATCTCGGCGGTGCTGGAGTATGCAATTCTGATCCTGTTCTTTGTGATGATGGCCCAGATGGTGGTGCTGACGCTTCCGCGTGCTGCCGCGTGCCTGAACCGTGCGCAGCAGGTGTTGGAGATCGAGCCGAGCATCGTGGACGGCAAGGCTACGCTGGGCGACGGGGCGCCTGAGTCCGCAGACGGAGCCGACGCGGTCGCCGTGTTCGATCATATGTCGTTTCGTTTTGACGACGCCGACGAGGACACGCTGTGCAATCTGAGCTTTACCTGTCGCCGCGGTCAGACGACCGCGATCGTCGGCTCGACGGGCTCGGGCAAATCGACGGTGGCCAAGCTCCTGCTGCGCTTCCACGATGCCACCAAGGGCGCCATTCGCCTGGACGGCGTTGATCTGCACGACCTTTCGCAAGACGAGATTCGCGGGCGCATTGCCTATGTGCCGCAAAAGGCATGGCTGTTCTCGGGCACCGTAGCAAGCAATCTGCGCTTTGGCAACGAAGACGCGACTGAGGCCGACATGCTTCATGCGCTCCGGGTTGCCCAGAGCACCTTTGTGCTCGATCAGCCGCAGGGGCTCGATACCCCGGTGGCGCAGGGCGGCACGAACTTTTCGGGCGGCCAGCGCCAGCGTCTGGCCATCGCCCGTGCGCTCATGAAGCATGCCGATCTATATATCTTCGATGACAGTTTCTCGGCCCTGGACTTTAAGACCGATGCCGCCCTGCGCCATGCGTTGCAAGACGAGACGCGTGACGCTGCGGTGCTCATCATCGCGCAGCGCATATCGACGATCTTGCACGCCGACCAGATCGTCGTGCTCAAGGACGGCGAGGTTGTGGGTCTGGGCACGCATGGCGAGCTTATGGAAACCTGCGAGGTGTACCGCGCCATCGCGGAATCGCAAATGAAGGGAGGTGAGTAGCATGGCCGAGGAGCTCAGGAAACAAGGCGGCCTTGTCGATGCCGCTGCTGTGGACGCCGCCGATAAAATGGTCGACCAGGCCGCCGTAGCACCCGAGCTGGATGAGGCCGCCAAGGCGGCGGCCGCTCGCGAGGCGCGCCGCCAGGCGCTGTACGAGGAAAACGAGCGCGCCGAGGACGAGCGCGCCCGCGCTGAGGCAGAGCGCATGCGCGACGTGGACGACGAGGACGAGGACGAGACGCCTCGGGATACCTGGGCGACGGTGCGCCGCCTGTGGAGCGAGGCCGCCGGCGACCATTGGCGCTTCTATATCGTGTTCGCGAGCATTGTGTTCTATGCCATCTTTAACACCGCTGCGCCGGCATATAGCGCCCGCGTGATCGATGAGCTGTGGGGCCACATTCAGGTGGCGTTTGCCAACGACACCACTTTCAACATCACCTGGGAGAACTGCGGTAGGACCATCTTCATCTACTTTATGATTTGGACGGCCGCTGCCTCGTTCTACGCGCTCCAGAGCTTTTTGATGTCGAGCGTGGCCGAACGCCTTAACCTGCACCTGCGTAACCGCATCGCTCAAAAGCTCAACCGTCTGCCGCTTGCCTTCTTTGATGCGCATCGTCCCGGCGAGGTCGTCAGCCGTGCGACCAACGACTTAGACAAGATGTCTGAGAGCATGCAGCGCGGCTTGCTGCAGCTTCTGGTGTCGATCGGTACCGTGGTGGGCGCCGTGAGCGTGATGTTCGTGTTTAGCGTGCCGCTCACGCTTGTCTTTTTGTTCTTTACGGCGCTTTCGCTGCTGGTGACGAAGGTCGTTTCGCGCCGCACGCACGATGTGACGGGCGAGCGCCAGGAGTGGGTGTCCAAGATTACGAGCGCGGTCGAGGAAGGCTACTCGGGCCGTCTGGTGATCCGTGCGTTTAACCGCGAGCGCCAGAGCTCTGCCGAGGTGCACGAGGCTTCGAAGGAGCTGGCGCGCGTGAGCACCAAGGCCGACTTTATGATTAACGCCGTCGGCCCCGCGGTGCGCTTTATCGGCCGCTTGGCGCAGATCGTGATTGCGCTTGTGGGCTGCAGCATGCTGGTTGCCGGGCATATGACCGTCGGCGTGTTCCAGGCGTTCTTCCAGTTTATCTATGAGGCATCCGAGCCCATGACGCAGCTGTCGTTTACCTTTAACTCGCTGCAGAGCGCGCTGGCGAGCGCCGAGCGCGTGTTCGACCTGCTCGACGAGTCCGAGATGGAAGCCGATCCGTTGCCGGCGGCCGCCGCCAAGCTGCCGGGCAAGGTTGAGGGCCGTGTTGCCTTTGAACACGTGCGCTTTGGTTATGCGCCCGACAAGCCGCTTATGCGCGACGTGTCGTTTACCGCCGAGCCGGGCCAAAAGATCGCGGTGGTGGGAACCACGGGTGCGGGTAAGACCACGCTCATCAACCTGCTCATGCGCTTTTACGAGATCGACGGCGGCCGCATTACGCTCGACGGCGTGGACACGAGCCGCATGGACCGCGGCGAGCTGCGCCAGCAGTTTGGCATGGTGTTGCAGGACGCCTGGCTGTTCGATGGCACCATTGCCGAGAACATCGCCTATGGCTGTCCCGAGGCGACGCGCGAGGAGATTGTCGCGGCCGCACGTGCCGCTCAGGTCGACTTCTTTGTGCGCACTATGCCGCAGGGCTACGACACGCGTGTGGCTAACGATGCCGAGAGCATCAGCCAGGGCCAACGTCAGCTGCTGACCATCGCGCGCGTGCTGCTCAACAACCCGGCGATCCTCATCCTGGACGAAGCGACGTCGAGTGTGGACACGCGCACCGAGCTCGCCATCGGCCGCGCCATGGACGCGCTCATGCGCGGGCGCACGAGCTTTGTGATCGCGCACCGCCTGTCGACGATCGTGGACGCCGACCTGATCTTGGTCATGGATCACGGCAACATTATCGAGCAGGGCACGCATAAGGAGCTGCTGGCTGCCGAGGGTGCCTACGCCGACCTCTATCTGAGCCAGTTCGCATAATGTGACAAAGGGACAGTCTCTTTGCCACATCGCAAATAAGGCGCGCCGGGGATGAATTCCCTGGCGCGCCTTTGCGTTGATGCCGATGTCGTTTTGTGCCGCTTGCGTTCCTAGCGTTCGTCCACGAGCTTGGCGACGAGGGCCTTGAGCTCGGCCACCTCTCGCTCGAGTTCCTTGACGCGGCGGGCATTCTCGGTGATGCCCTGGCGGTTGAGGGCGGACTGCTCGGCGGCGTCATCGGGCATGTACTCGCGATGCTGCTTGGCGTCGAAACTCTCCTCGAACACACGGCAGCCGTTGCGCTTGATGATGCGTCCCGGCACGCCCACGACGGTGCAGTTGTCGGGGACGTCCTTAACGACGACCGAGTTGCCGCCGATCTTGACGTTGTTGCCGATGCGGATGTTGCCGAGCACCTTGGCGCCCGTGCCCACCGTGACATTGTTGCCCAGGGTGGGGTGACGCTTGCCGGTCTCGTTGCCGGTGCCGCCGAGCGTGACGCCCTGGTAGAGCACACAGTTGTCGCCCACAATGGTGGTCTCGCCGATGACGACGCCCATGGCGTGGTCGATAAAGAAGTGCTTGCCAATCTGCGCGGCAGGGTGAATCTCGACGCCGGTGATGTGGCGGGTGATTTGCGAGAGCACGCGGGCGAGCGAGCGATGACCGTGCTCCCACAGCCAGTGCTCGGGCACGTGGTTCCACTTGGCGTGCAGGCCAGGATAGGAAAGAAAGATGACCAGACCGTTTTGCGCGGCGGGGTCCTGCGCCTGGACGGTCTTGATGTCCTCGCGAATGGTATTGATAAAGCTCACCGGCCGCCCTCCCTTAGCGCCATGGCAATGCGATTCAATAAAGTATAGCGATTCGCTAGGGATTAAAAAGGACAATCTTGGCGGCTTTGCGCTACAAGTGTCAGTTATGCAAACTTGCTGGTAATGGAGTCATGCTTTTGTGGGGTTGCGCACGAGGGGGCACCGCAACCGTATACTGGTCAACTTGGACGTATCCGCGCCCACAACTGAGAGGTTTTACTTCATGGGTTTCATCAATTTTATTGCCGAGCTGCTTAAGGACCCGCGCACCGCGATCGCCAGCTGGATCGCCGCCGGCCCGCTTATGGCCTACGGCTGCGTGTTCCTGATCATCTTTATCGAGACGGGCGTGGTGTTCTTCCCGTTCCTTCCCGGTGATTCGCTGCTGTTCGCCTCGGGTTTCTTTGCCCACAACGGCGGCTTTAACATCGTGGCGCTTCTGGCCACCGCATGGGCCGCTGCCATTTTGGGCGATCAGTGCAACTTTATGATCGGTCACTTCTTTGGCCGCAAGATCATCGCTTCGGGCAAGGTCAAGGCCATGACGCCCGAGCGCATCAAAAAGTCCGAGGACTTCTTGGACAAGTGGGGTCACCTGGCCATCTTCCTGGGTCGCTTCTTCCCGTTTATCCGCACCTTTGTGCCCTTTATCGCTGGCATGGGCGGCATGCACTGGCGCAACTTTGTCGTCTTTAACGTGCTGGGCGGCATTACCTGGTCGACGGTCTTTACGCTGCTGGGCTACTTCTTTGGCGGCATTCCCTTTGTGCAGGAGCACTTTGAGCTGCTGATTATCGGCATCGTTGCCGTGTCGATCATCCCGACCGTGGTCGGTCTGGTTAAGGCCAAGCTGGGTAAATAGAACGCCTAGCTCGAGCCAGCGCGCAGACCGTACAGTTGAGGCCCGTCACCGCTTACGGTGGCGGGCCTTTTTGCTTCGGTCAAATGAAAATACTTTACTTAGTTAAAGAAAAGCGTTTTATCAGACGCGTGCGGGGAGTACAATCTCGTGCATGCGAATCGACGTGCCACCGGCTTTGATGCTGCTCGCGTGTCCCGTCCGGCTCTACGCTCCGGGCGTGCGACGTTGCGACGCGGTCGGCCTCGGTCCTTGCGTGCGGGTTCGCGAGTATGCAACTGTGTATGTAAGGAGCGACATATGACTGTCGAGAAGAAGGATATCGATTGGGGTAGCCTCGGCTTTGGCTACATGAAGACCGATTACAGCTACGAGGCTCATTGGAAGGATGGCGAGTGGGACGAGGGCGGCCTGACCACCGACCACACCCTGCATGTCTCCGAGTGCGGCGGTATCTTCCATTACTGCCAGGAGGTCTTTGAGGGCCTGAAGGCCTACACCGCCGAGGACGGCAGCATCGTCTGCTTCCGTCCCGACATGAACGCTGAGCGTATGTATAACTCTGCCCAGCGCCTCGAGATGCCCCCGTTTCCCAAGGACAAGTTCGTTGAGGCCGTCAAGCAGGTCGTTTCTGCCAACGCCGCCTGGGTTCCGCCCTTCGGTTCCGGCGCGACCCTGTACGTGCGTCCGTTTATGATCGGCTCCGGTGACGTGATCGGCGTGGCTCCCGCTCCTGAGTACACGTTCCGCATTCTCGTGACCCCGGTCGGTCCGTACTTTAAGGGTGGCCTCAAGCCCGTCAAGCTGCGCGTTTCCGAGTATGACCGTGCAGCACCGCATGGCACCGGCAACATCAAGGCCGGCCTGAACTACGCCATGTCCCTCAAGCCCACGATGGAGGCTCACCGCGAGGGCTATGCCGAGAACCTGTATCTCGATTCCGAGTCCCGCACCTATGTCGAGGAGACCGGCGGCGCCAACGTCCTGTTCGTGAAGGAGGACGGCACGCTCGTCGTTCCGCAGTCGCACACCGACTCCATCCTGCCCTCTATCACCCGTCGTTCGCTTGTTCAGGTTGCTCAGGACCTGGGCATGACCGTTGACCAGCGTCCCGTCGAGTGGGCCGAGGTCAAGGCCGGCACCTTTGTGGAGTGCGGCCTGTGCGGCACCGCTGCCGTCATCTCCCCGGTTGGCGAGATCGACAACAAGGTTTACGGCGCCGACGAGACCGTGACCTTCCCGGCTGGCTACACCGAGATCGGCCCCGTGATGAAGAAGCTCCGCGAGACCCTGACGGGCATCCAGTCCGGTGCTGTCGAGGACAAGCACAACTGGGTTTACACCGTCGCGTAAGCTGTCTTAGCTGTCCGGCCCGAGGGCGACCTTCCTTTCCGGCGCGTCCTCGGACATGAAAGAACCTCCGCTGCGCACTACGTGCGGCGGGGGTTCTTTCGTCCTGCGGAGTGCGCCGGAAAGGAAGGTCGCCCTCGGGCCTGCGTCACCCTGGCGCTGTCGTACGGGCGGTAGTGTCGAGAAAGTTGGTGTAGAGCCCCATCCGAAGCGAGTCGGCCCGGCGTCCTGGAATCTGGAATACGGTTGATATCCTATGCCGCCTCGACCCTGTCCGCAAGCTCGAGGCCGGACTCGAGCATCTTCCTGGCC
>DBEZXT010000074.1:0-8966 GCA_048291645.1 Collinsella aerofaciens
GACCAATGCCGCCAAACGCGAGCGCGCCGTTGAGGTGTGTGAGCGCCTCAACCGTCGCTATGGCCCGGTCGAGTGCTTTTTGGACCACGAGAATCCCTTCCGCCTGCTGATCGCGGTGTTGCTCTCGGCGCAAACGACCGACGCGCAGGTCAACAAGGTGACGCCGAAGCTGTTTGCCCAGTGGCCCACGCCCGAGGCCATGGCCGGGGCGAGCGTGGCCGATGTGGCCGCCACCATCATGTCACACGGCTTATACAAGAGCACAGCCAAACATGCCGTCGAGGCCGCGCAGATGATCGTCGCCGACTATGGCGGCGAGGTGCCGGCCGACATGAAGGAACTCGTGAAGCTGCCGGGCGTGGGACGCAAGACGGCGAACATCGTGCTCAACGTGGGGTATGGCATCGTGGAGGGCATTGCGGTGGACACGCACGTCAACCGCATTGCGCATCGCCTGATGTTGAGTCCCAAGACACATGCCAAGGAGCCGCTCAAGACCGAGCAGGATCTGCTCAAGATTTTGCCGCACGAGTATTGGGAGTCGGTCAACCATCAGTGGATCACCTTCGGTCGCGAGATCTGCGACGCCCGCAAACCCAAGTGTGACGAGTGTCCGCTGGCAGATTTGTGCCCCAGCGTGCGCGTAGCGGGGTAGGGCGGAACGCATCTTCGTCTGGCGTTTTTTGCGGGGCTGGGTTTGCTCTTGAGCCGGAGTCCTCTCCATGCGCTACCATGACAGGCAACGAATTTGACGAACGACCCGCCGAGCTTGCCTCGGCGGGCTTTTGGCGTTGCAATGCCGGAGGAACAGCATGCTCATTCACCGTATAGCCGCGCAGCTCTACACTGCCGAGGCGCTGCAGACCGTCGAGGCCGGGCTCGATGCTGGCGAGGACGTGACGCTGGCCGTGTCTCAGTCGGGCCGAACGCTTATGGCCGCCGCCCAGTTTGCGCGTCGTCCGCGCCCCACGGTCTACATCGTGAGTGGCGAGGATGCGGCCGATCGCGCCGCACGCAGTCTGGCCGCCTATGTGGGCCTGGCGCACGTGTGCCGCTTTCCCGAGCGCAAGGACTACCCTTGGCGCGAGCAGGCGCCCGACGACGCCGTGGTAGCCCAGCGCTGCGAGGCACTCGGGCGCATCGTGCGCGGCGACAACTGCATCATGGTCGCCTCGGCCCGCGCGCTGCTGCGTTGCGTGCCGCCAGTCGAGAGCCGCTACTGGGAGTCCACGACCTTCGCGGTGGGCGAGGAGATTCCTTTTGACGAGGTGCCGCAGCGCTTGGTGGGTATGGGCTACACCAATGCCGGCGCCGCCGACGCGCCCGGCCTGTTCCGTGTGCACGGCGACACCGTCGAGGTGTTTCCCGCGCAGGAAAAAGCGCCCGTGCGCATCGAGTTCTTCGGCGACGAGATCGATCGTATCCGCCGCATGGTGAGCTCCACGGGGCAGACCATCGGCAACGAGGACAGCATCGAGATCTTCCCGTGCCGCGAGCTGGCGCTTACCGACGAGGCCGTCCACAACATGCATGTGGCGCTCTACCGCGCCAGCCAGGACGACAGCAAGTTGGCGGCGCTGCTCGAGATGGTGGATGCGCGCATCGTCACGCCTGAGCTCGACCGCTTTTTGCCGGTGATGTACGGCCAGACCGTGAGCCCGCTATCGCATGTGAGCGGCAAGGCGCTCGTGGTTCTGTCCGAGCCGCGCTCGCTGTTCGACGATTGCCTGCGCGCCTACGAGGATATCGAGGCACGTGCCGGCGAGGCGGGGGTCGACCGTCTGGACGGCCTGTACGTGCGTGCCCAGCAACTCGACTTTGGTTCCCAGCAACGCCTGAACTATGTGAGTCTCATCCGCGCCGGCGGTGCGGTGACGGCCGAGCTCAAGATTGAGCAGCCTGCCATCGCAGGCTCGGACAACCGTTTTATGACGCGCATCCAGGAGGTCGTGGGCAAGCGCTATGCCTGCGTGTTTGCCATCCCCGACCGCGGTGCGCGCGAGTCGATGGAGCTCACCTTTGGCGACGAGGGCATTACCTTTGAGGAGTCGCTGACGGCAGCGCCCGAAAACGCCGGCGTCATTGGCGAGCGCGTACGCGTGGCGGCGGCAGATTCTGCCGATCGTGCTGCCCGCCAGGATGCTCATGCCTCGATTCGCGAGTGCAAGGCCGACGCGCTTAACGCCCGCTCGCTCGAGGCGGGTGCCGCCCAGGCTGCCGCCGGCGCCGCCGTGCCCACCATCTCGCGCGGACGCGTGACCTTTGTCGATGCCGCCCTGCCGCAGGGCGTGGTGGTGCCCGATGCCAACCTGGCCGTGTTCTCGATCGCCGACCTCAACGCCCGCATGGACGCCAACCGCGCGCGCAGCCGTCGCAAGGTGGACATTACGCAGATCACGTTCCCGTTTAAGCCGGGCGACTACGTGGTGCACGCTACCCACGGCATCGCACTCTTTAGCGAGATCGCGCGCCAGGAAGTGGGCGGCAAGGAGCGCGACTACTTTTTGCTGGAATATGCCGACGGCGACAAGCTCTACGTGCCGCTTGAGCAGGTCGACCGCATCACACGCTATGTTGGCCCCGACGGCGACAAGCCGCGCCTGACCAGGCTCAATACCGCCGACTGGACGCGTGCCACCAACAAGGCACGCAAGAACGCCAAAAAGCTGGCGTTTGACCTGGTCGACCTGTATACGCGCCGCTCGTCGATTACCGGTATCGCCTGTCCGCCCGATACGCCCGAGCAGATCGAGATGGAGGAGAGCTTCCCCTACGACGAGACGCGCGACCAGCTGGAAGCTATCGCCGACATCAAGGCCGACATGGAGGCGCCTAAGCCCATGGACCGCCTGCTGTGCGGCGACGTGGGCTTTGGCAAGACCGAGGTTGCCCTGCGCGCGGCGTTTAAGTGCGTGGACTCCGGCCGCCAGGTCATGGTGCTCTGCCCCACGACCATTCTGGCCCAGCAGCACTACGAGACGTTCTTTGAGCGCTTTGCCCCGTTTGGCCTCGAGGTCGAGGTGCTCAGCCGCTTCCGCACGCCGGCGCAGCAGAAGCGCGCGCTCAAGGCGTTTGCCGAGGGCACGATCGACGTGCTCATCGGCACGCATCGTCTGCTTTCGGCCGATGTGAACCCCAAGAACCTGGGCATGGTGATCATCGACGAAGAGCAGCGCTTTGGTGTGCAGCACAAGGAGCAGCTCAAAAACCTGCGCGAGCAAATCGACGTGCTCGCGCTCTCGGCAACGCCGATTCCGCGAACCATGCAGATGGCCACGAGCGGCGTGCGCGACATGAGCCTGATCACCACACCGCCGACCGGGCGTCGTCCCGTGATCGTGCACGTGGGGGAGTACGACCCCGACGTGGTGAGTGCGGCGATTCGCCTGGAGGTGGGCCGCGGCGGTCAGGTGTATTACGTGTCCAACCGCGTCAAGACCATCGATGATGCCGTGGCGCGCGTGCACGAGGCCGCGCCCGAGGCGCGCGTGGGTGTGGCGCACGGCAAGATGAGCCCGCGCGAGGTCGAGGACGTGATGATCGAGTTCGCGACCAAGAAGATCGACGTGCTCATCGCCACGACCATCGTGGAGAGCGGCATCGACAACGCAACGGCCAACACGCTGATCATCGAGGATTCGCAGCGCCTGGGCCTGGCACAGCTCTACCAGCTCAAGGGTCGTGTGGGCCGTTCTGCCACGCAGGCCTACGCGTACTTTATGTTCCCGGGCGAGCTGCCGCTCACCGAGGAGGCAACGGCGCGCCTGACCGCACTTTCCGAGTTCCAGGACCTGGGCAGCGGCATGCGCATCGCCATGCGCGACCTGGAGATTCGCGGCGCCGGCTCGCTTATGGGGGCCGAGCAGCACGGCAACCTGTCGAGCGTGGGCTTTGACCTGT
The DNA here is from genome assembly GCA_048291645.1 of Collinsella aerofaciens. Classification (GTDB taxonomy): domain Bacteria; phylum Actinomycetota; class Coriobacteriia; order Coriobacteriales; family Coriobacteriaceae; genus Collinsella; species Collinsella aerofaciens_CG. The sequence continues at coordinate 3,901 of DBEZXT010000074.1, forward strand.
TTACGCAGATGTTGGGCCAGGCCGTGGCCGAGGCGCGCGGCGATGACGACGCCGGCGTGGAGGCGGCGAGCGTGGGTATTAACCTGCCGGCCGATTACTTCTTGTCCGAGGAGTACCTGCCGGCGGTGGATCAGCGCGTGCTCGTGTACCGTAAGCTCGCAGCGGCCGAGGACCTGGAGAGCATCGACGAGGTGCAGGAAGAGACCGAGGCCGCGCATGGCGAGCTGCCGTTGGCGGGACTCAACCTGTTCAATCGCGCACGAATCCGCATTCGCGGCGAGCGCCTGGGGCTCGAGAGCGTTACGCTCAGCGGCGGTCGCATCACGTTTTTGGGCATCGACGTGCCCAAGAAGGTGGCCTTTGAGCTAAAGACCCGCTATGGCGCGGTGAACTTCCCCAAGAGCCGCAAACTGTCGGTGCCCTACAAGGCGGGCGCCGGCGCGGGCAGCGGCCTGGGTCGCGGTCTCGACGCCAACGACGGCACCGGCCCGGTGGCCGCGGCGCTCATGCTGCTGCAGCAGCTGGGTGCTAGTGATGACGATTAGTGATCCGAAGGGGACGGAGGAAAGCGGATCATTTCCCCGTCATCTTGCAGGCTGACCGCACTTCACCCGACCGAAAGGAAAGTATGTTCGGGTATATCTATAAGAAAGATGCCGCTGCTATCGCGGTCATCCTGGCCTTTTGTCTGCTCGCTGGGTCGTTTTTCGATTACCAGATCTCGAGCATGCTGTTCAACTCGTCCAGCCTGTTTGGCCGCTTTATCGAGGCCGTCGGCGAGCTGCCGTTCGAGCTGACAGCAAGCGTCGCGGGCGTTATGCTCGTGCGCGCGGTGCGTCCCGACTCCGGGGGGAGCAAATGGCTCGCCGTGCTCGGCATCCTCGTCAACGTTGGCCTGGCCGGCTACGAGATCGTCTCGTCCCTGAAGGTTGGCGGCAAACTCATCGCGGTTCAGTTGGTACTGACGTTTGTGCTGGTCATCGCTGCCAACCTTATCGTCTATCGCCTCACACGCGCGACCGAGCCTGACGAGCTCACACGCTGGGCGCTGATGGTACTTGCCGTGTGGGTCGCTCAAGCCATTATCCTCAACGTGATCGTCAAGCCGCTGTGGTCGCGTCCGCGCATGCGCGTGATCGAGGTCACGCCGGGGCTCATTTTTCAGCCGTGGTGGGTAATCGGCAATCCCGACAAGTGGACCTATATCGCCGCCGGCGTGATCAAGGACGGGTTCAAGTCGTTCGCGAGCGGGCACACCGCGCATGCGGCGATCGGTCTTATGCTCGCCGGGCTTCCCGCGGCAGCCTTTAAGGAAAAACCGTCGCGCCGTCGTGTGGTCTTTTGGACGGCGGCTGTGGTCGCGGCGCTCGTCGCGTTTGGCCGCATCGTGATCGGAGCGCACTTTTTGAGTGACGTGAGCTGCGGTTTTGCTCTGGTACTGGCACTTGAGTGCCTTGCCGCGCGCATTGCCTATCCCAGCGGCGTACAATAGCTCCGTTTGAATCATCTGGCCGATACCCGGTAAGAGAGGATTGCCATGCTCGCGTTCAACAACGATTATTCCCACGGCGCACACCCGGCGGTGCTGCAGGCGCTCGTCGATACCAACATGGAGCCGCAGCCCGGCTACGGTACCGATGCGCATACCGAGTGCGCCAAGCAGCTTATCCGCGAGGCCTGCCAGGCCCCCGATGCCGACGTGTTTTTTCTGGTGGGCGGCACGCAGGCCAACGCGACGGTGATTGACATGCTGCTTGCGCCCTACGAGGGCGTCGTTGCTGCCGAGACTGGCCACGTCGCCTGCCACGAGGCGGGCGCCATCGAGTTTGGCGGCCATAAGGTGCTCACCATCCCCGGCTACGAGGGCAAGATGCACGCCGAGGACCTCGAGAACTATATCCAGGTGTTCTACGAAAACGAGAGCTACGAGCACACGGTGTTCCCGGGTGCCGTGTACGTGAGCCTATCGACCGAGTACGGCACGCTGTACTCCAAGGCCGAGCTCGCGGCGATTCACGCGGTGTGCCAGAAGCGCGAGATTCCGCTGTTTGTGGACGGTGCCCGCCTGGCCTATGCGCTGGCGGCCGATGAGTGCGACATTACCCTGCCCGAGCTGGCGCAGCTGTGCGACGTGTTCTACATCGGTGGCACCAAGTGCGGCGCTCTGTGCGGCGAGGCCGTGGTGTTTTGCGGCATGCACGCTCCGGCGCATCCCATTCCGCGCATTAAGCAGCACGGCGCACTGCTTGCCAAGGGCCGCCTGACGGGCGTCCAGTTTGAGGCGCTCTTTACCGATGGCCTGTATTTTGAGATTGGTCGACAGGCGATTGAGACGGCCCGGGCGCTACGTCGTGTGCTGCACGAGCGCGGTTACCAGTTCTTTTTGGAGACGCCCACGAACCAGCAGTTTGTGATTCTGCCCAACGAGGACATGGCTCGCATTCGCGAGCATGCCTCGATCGAGTACTGGGAAAAGTACGACGAGACCCACACGGTGGTGCGCTTTTGTACCAGCTGGGCCACGACGCGGGAGGACATCGACGCATTGGCGGCTGTCCTGTAGCCTGATGTAATGACGAGGGCCGCCCTGCGCTGGGTTTGGCGCAGGGCGGCCTTTGCTTTTGGGGGGGGAGAAGGGTTGTATGACCGAGATGTCCGAGCCGACGATTCGCCTGGCGACGCCCGAAGACGCGCCGGCGTTGCTTGCCATCTATGAACCGTATGTGCGCCAGACGGCGATTACCTGCGAATACGAGGTGCCGAGCGTTGAGGAGTTCGCCGGGCGTATCGAGCGCATGCTCGAGCGCTATCCGTATCTGGTGATGGAGCTGGACGGGCGTCCGGTAGGCTATGCCTATGTGAGCCCACTCAACAGCCGCGAGGCATACGACTGGTCGGTCGAGACGTCGATCTACCTGGCGCGCGACGTGCGCCACGGCGGGCTGGGCCGCAAGTTGCACGATGCGCTCAAACAATGCCTGATCGCGATGGGCATCACCAACATGTGCGCCCTCATCGCCGTACCGCACGACAAGGACGACGAGTATCTGACGCACAACAGTCAGGACTTCCATGCCCATATGGGCTACCGCCTGGTGGGTACGTTTGACCGCTGTGCCCAAAAGTTCGGTCGCTGGTACGACATGTGCTGGATGGAGCTGGTCCTAGCCGAGCGCGTCCCTAACCAACCCAAACCAACCTGGTTCCCCAACCTTCCCAAACCTACCATTTAGGGACAGGCTTATTTTGGCAGGTTAGCCGATGGGCTCGGTGTATTTGGCGCGGTCGGTGCGTTGGATGCGCTTGGAGACATGGAGCGGGCGGCCGTCGGTGTCGTAGACGTAGTCGGTGATTAGGATCAGCGCCTGTCCGCGCTTAACGTTGAGCAAAAACGCCTCGTTTTGCGAGGCATAGCACACTTCAAAGGTCTTATGCCCCTGTGCCGGCGCGCGATGGAATTCTTGACGTAGCGTGGCGTAGAGTGAACCGTTGATATCGCGATCGATGAGTGCCTCAAAGCTCGGTGGTAGATAGGTGGTTTCCAGGCACAGTGGCGCATCGTCCAGATAACGCAGACGGACAAGTTTGACGAGCTTGCTGCCCACGGCGGCGTCAAAGAACTTAGCTATGCTGCCGCCCGCCTTGGTAAAGCCCGAGTCCACCGTGCGCGTGGTGGGCTTCATCCCCTGGCCTTCGACCTGCTTGGTATAGCTCGAAAACACCAGGTTGTTCTCGTGGAGCGCGGGCGTGTCGGCCACAAAGGCGCCACGCCCGCGCTCGGTGCGCACCAGGCCCTCATCAACGAGCACCTTAAGGGCGTGGCGCACGGTGCTGCGCGACAGACCCGATTCGTCCATGAGTTCCATCTCGGACGGCAGCTTGTCTCCGCGCGCGTAGGTGCCGGCGGCGATGCGGTCGCGTAGCATGCCCGCCAAGCGCTCGTATTGGGCCAGTTTCTTTTTAGACGAAGCATTCATGCAATCAACCTGTATCTAACCTGTATGCGAATCTAATTAAGCATGTATCCAATACAACAACAAAACCGCTGGTAGCTAGTTATCGAAAACAGCATCAGCAAAATTTCTAAGATAAATATAGCATATAACTAGTCGACATAACCAAAACATGTATGTAACTTGTATGCCATCGAGAGCATCAAACGAGAAGAAAGGCTGATGCACGATGACTACTCAGGAACAGGTTAAGGACGTCGTCTCCCAGGTTTTGGCTGACAAGGCAGACAAGGGCGGCATCAAGCGCGTCGTGTGGATTGGCGCTGGCGGATCCAACGGTGGCAACTATCCTGCTCAGTACTTTATGGAGCACGAGGCCACGCAGGTCGTGAGCTCCAGCTACACCAGCAACGAGTTCGTGCACGCCACCCCGGCCTACGTCAACGAGAACACCCTGGCCGTCGTCGTGTCCATGCGCGGCACCAAGGAGACCATCGTCGCCGCCCAGGTCGCCAAGGACCACGGCGCCAGCACCATCGCCATCTATGTTGACGAGTCCGGTCTCACCGAGGTTTGCGACTACAAGATCCAGTACGACAGCCTGGCCGTCGACGAGTCCTGCATGGGCCGCACTAACTCCGCCGTCGTGACCATGATCGCAATGGAGCTCACGCAGCAGACCGAGGGCTATGCCGAGTACGAGACCGCTATGGCCGCCTTCGACTTGGTCGACCCCATCTATCGCAAGGCCGTCGAGTACACCCGTCCGCTCGCTGCTAAGTGGGCCGAGCAGAACGCCGACAAGCCCTGCATCAACGTCATGGCCCAGGGCCCGCTCTTTGGTGCCGCCTACGTCTTTAGCATCTGCAACGTGCAGGAGATGCTGCAGATCGACTCTTGCACCATCAACACCTGCGATTTCTTCCATGGCCCCTTCGAGATCCTGGACAAGCGCACCTCGCTGTTCCAGCTCATCAGCGTCGGCCGTAGCCGCTGCAACGACGAGCGCGGCATCCGCTTCGTCAACCAGTACGGTGGCGAGCGCGTCTATCAGCTCGACGCCAAGGAGCTCGGCCTCAACGACATCAAGGACAGCGTGAGCGAGTACTTCAA
>DBEZXT010000075.1:0-21552 GCA_048291645.1 Collinsella aerofaciens
CCGCTGCGCGACCACGGTATCGATACCGTGGTGCTCGGCTGTACGCATTTCCCGCTGTTGGTGGGACCTATCCGGCATGCGCTGGGGCCTGGGGTGCGCGTCGTGAGTTCCGCCGAGGAGACCACACGCGAGCTGACCGATATCCTCACGCGCCGCGAGCAGCTGGCGGGCGACGCCGCCGAGCCGCAGCATCGTTTTGCCACGACGGCCGATAACATTGCCGAGTTTGCGGTGGCGGGCAGCTTTATCTTTGGTCAGCCGCTCAAGAGCATCGAACATATCGATATCGATGAGCTGAAATAGATGTAAGGCAGCCGCCAAAGCCTTCGCCACATATTTTGCCGAAAGGATATTTCTATGGAGTACATGCAGGTCAACCGCGCCAACGGCCGCGCCGCCAACGAGTTGCGCCCCGTTAAGCTCACCCGTGGCGTCATGAAGCACGCCCACGGCTCGTGTTTGGCCGAGTTCGGTGACACGCGCGTGCTGTGCGCCGCCACTATCGAGGAGGGCGTACCGGGCTGGCGAAAGGGAGCTAAGGCCGGCTGGGTGACCGCGGAATACGCCATGCTGCCGGCGTCGACCGGCAAGCGCTGCAAGCGCGAGCACGCCAAGCGCAAGGGTCGCTCCATGGAGATCGAGCGCCTCATTGGCCGCAGCCTGCGTACCGTCGTCAACATGAAGGCGCTCGGCGAGTACACCGTCACCGTCGACTGCGATGTGATTCAGGCTGATGGCGGCACGCGTACAGCGAGCATCACCGGCGCCTGGGTGGCGCTGCACGACGCCCTCGCCATGTGGGTCGAGGCGGGCAAGATCGAGCGCATCCCGCTTATCGGCCAGGTGGCTGCCATCTCCATGGGCGTTGTCGACGGCAATACGCTGCTTGACCTCGATTATTCCGAGGACAGCCATGCCGAGGTCGACATGAACCTCGTCGCCACCGACACCGGCGAGATGATCGAGCTCCAGGGCACCGGCGAGCAGGCGCCCTTTGACCGCAAACGCCTCAACGCCCTGCTCGACCTGGGCGACAAGGGTATCGCCGAGCTCATCGAGCTTCAGCGCCAAGCCATCGCCTAACCTGCCAAAAGGGACAGGTTTATTTTGGTAGGTTTTATCTGCGGAGACGTCTAGACACAAGACTGCCGTTGATTGAGAGGGGAGAGGCAGAGGCCCTCGTCGCCCTCGGCGCGGCATTGCTATAGAGACAAGGAGGCCAGTTATGGCACTTGAGAAGATCGACATCGACACCCTCGACCCGGCGGCGACCATCGTCGTGGCAACCGGAAACGCTCATAAGCTCACCGAGATCGAGGCCATTTTGGGCAAGGTCATGCCCGAGGTGCGCTTTGTGGCGCTCGGCCAGCTGGGCGATTTTGAGGACCCCGAGGAAAACGGCACGACGTTTTTGGAGAACGCCATCATCAAGGCGCAGGCTGCGGTTGAGGAGACGGGCCTTATGGCCATTGCCGACGATTCGGGCTTGGTCGTCGACGCGCTGGACGGTGAGCCCGGTGTGTATAGCGCGCGCTATGCGGGCGTGCACGGCGACGATGCCGCCAACAACGCCAAGCTTCTCGTTAACCTGGAAGGCGTGGCAGATGAGGACCGCACCGCGCGCTTTATGAGCGTCGTCGCGCTCATCGACACGGACGGTCTGGTTACCTATGGCGAGGGCGCCTGCGAGGGCGTTATCGCGCACGAGGGCCGCGGCGACCATGGTTTTGGCTATGACCCGCTGTTCCTGCCGGTCGACACGCCGGGCAAGACCATGGCCGAGCTGACGGCTGACGAGAAGAACGCCATCAGCCATCGTTTCCACGCGCTCGAGCATCTGTCCGCCAAGCTGACGGGCGAGGAGTAGGCCATGCGTGCGGTGGTGCAGCGCGTGCTCAACGCCGGCGTGACGGTCGACGGCGAGTGCGTGGGCCGCATTGGACGCGGCTACCTGGTGCTGCTGGGTGTGGGCCATGGCGATACGCGTGCCGAGGCCGACAAGCTGTGGGGCAAGCTCCGCGGGCTGCGTATCAACGAGGACGAGAACGGCAAGACCAACTTGGCGCTTGCCGATGTCGACGGCGAGGTGCTCGTGGTGTCGCAGTTCACGCTGTTCGCCGACTGCCGCCACGGTCGCCGCCCATCGTTTACCGATGCAGGCGCCCCCGATGTCGCCAACGAGCTCTACGAGTACTTCCTGACGCTTGTGCACGAGGACGTTGAGCATGTGGCGCACGGTATCTTTGGCGCCGATATGAAAGTCGATCTTGTCAACGACGGCCCATTCACCATCGTCTTGGACACCGATACTCTGTAAGTAGTCAATTTGGGACCGGGCTTTTTTAGCTACTTGCGTATGGCCACAACAGGGTGCTATAGTATTAGAGTTTTGTCTATCTTAGGGGTATTATCCCCTTTTTGAATTGCACCTTCTGGAGGCCCTGTTCATGGAAGAGATGGAAGTCAATCACGTCGACGACATCCACGAGAAGCTGACCGATATGGTGGGCGATCGCGTCAAGGTGAAGGCCAACATGGGCCGCACCCGCGTTGTCGAGCGCATGGGCACCATCAAGAGCGTCCACCCTGCCGTCTTTATCGTCGAGGTCGACGAGCGTCGCGGTCGCAAGTCGCGTCAGTCCTACCAGTATATCGATGTCCTCACCGGTCAGGTCGAGCTGTTCGACCCCGAGAGCGGCGAGCATATCTTTACCCCGCTCGGCAATCAGCTCGAGGAGCATTAACGGTGACCGATCGGTCCCTGACTCTTTCCGCGCCGGCAAAGATTAACCTCTATCTGGGGGTTCATACCGAGCGCGATGACCGCGGCTACCACAGGGTCGATTCCCTGATGGCGGCCGTCGGTCTTTCCGATACCGTGACGGTCACGCCGGCGCAGGCGCTGACCGTCCAGACGGTTCCGGCATCAGATTTTCCCATGCAAAAGAATACGGCGTATCGGGCTGCGGTTGCTATGGCCGAGCATTATGGTCGCGAGGCAAACATCTGCGTGACGATTGAGAAGCGCATTCCATTGTGCGCCGGCTTGGGCGGCCCCTCAACGGATGCGGCCGCGGTCATTGTCGCCTTGGCGGAGCTCTGGGGCATTGATCGCACCGACCCAGCGCTCGACGATATTGCGCGAGGCATTGGTGCTGACGTCCCGTTCTTTTTGCACGCGAGTCCTGCGTTCTACGTAGGTGGGGGAGACGTGCTGGCAACTGAGTACCCCGCGCTGCCCGCGACGCCCGTCGTGCTGGTCAAGCCGCGCGAGGCAAGTGTTTCGACAATTGAAGCCTATCGACGTTTTGACGAGGCCTCGGTGCCTGCGGACAAGCCCGGCGCGATAGCTTCTGCCTTGCGTGCTGGTGATGCCGAGACGGCATATGCACTCATCCATAACAACCTTGGTGTCATTTCCGCACAGATGGAGTCGCAGATTCAAACGGTCCTCGACTGGCTGCGTAAACAGGACGGAACCGTTGCTGTAGATGTGTGCGGATCGGGTGCCTGCTCGTTTGCCATTTGCGACACCGCCGCCACGGTCGAAAGGCTTGCCGATGCTGCCCAGCAAAATGGCTGCTGGGCCTGCGCGACTGAGTTTATTCCCAACACGGTTCAAATCGACGCGCCAAAGAAATAAAAATTTCTCTAGCACGCGGCGAAAATCTTTGTTACTATAGTCGAGCTAACGGGTTGTGGCTCAGTTTGGTAGAGCACTGCGTTCGGGACGCAGGGGTCGCTGGTTCAAATCCAGTCAACCCGACCAGAGCATGAGGAGGGACCGCTTCTTGCGGTCCCTTTTTTTAGCTAGTGTTGTGATACCGCGATACCCGCGGTATACTCATTCGAGCTTGTCTCGCTGTATTGTGGAGGTCTACATGTTTGGACTGAGGGCTCCTGAGCTCATCATTATTCTCGTCGTTGTCCTGATTATCTTCGGGCCCAAGAACCTGCCGAAGCTCGGCAAGTCTCTCGGCTCTACCGTCAAGAATATCCGCGAGGGTATGGAGGGCGACGATAAGGCCGAGACCAAGCAGGCCGAGGAGGTCGTGGTCGAGCAGTCCGAGGAGGACAAGGAGATCGCTGAGCTTGAGGCCAAGCTCGCTGCTGCCAAGAAGAAGCAGGCAGAGGACAGCGACGCGGACGCAGAGTAGTCCCATCCCTTTGGGGTGAGCACCTGACCGGCTTGCCCGCAGGCTAGCCGGTCTTTTTCGTTTTGTTGACAGTTGATTGTTTGATCAGAGTTGGGGAGATATCCGTATGGACGCAAGCCAGATCGTACTGACCGCTGAGGGCCGCCAGAAGCTCGTCGAGGAGCTCGCTTGGCGTGAGGGCGATTACGCCAAGGAGATCGTCGAGGACATCAAGGAAGCCCGCGCGTTCGGCGACCTTTCGGAGAACTCCGAGTACGATGCCGCCAAGGACAAGCAGGCCCAGAATGCTGCTCGTATCGCCGAGATCCAGGCCATCCTCGCCAACGCTCAGGTTGCTGCCACCACGGGCGACCTGACCGTCTCCATCGGTTCCACCGTTTCGCTGATTGATCCCAACGGCGAGGTCATGGAAGTCACGCTCGTCGGTACCACCGAGACCAACTCGCTCGAGCACAAGATTTCCAACGAGTCTCCGGTCGGTCACGCCATCATCGGTCACGGCGAGGGCGACTCCGTCGAGGTCGTTACGCCTTCCGGCAAGACTCGCGTCTACACCATCGCCAAGATCGCACGCTAGACCACGGTCCCGCGTAAAGGTATGTTTTCGCTCCCTGGGACCGAATCCTGGGGAGCGTTTTAGTTTGAGGAGCTAACTTATGGCAGAGAACCAGAACGCCGCCGATCAGGCATCGACGCTCAACGACGAGCGCGCCACCCGCCTGGCCAAGCGCGCCGCCCTGTTCGAGGCGGGCCAGAACCCCTATCCCGAGCACTCTGAGCTTGAGGACTACGTCGCCGATATCGAGGCTAAGTACGCCGAGCTTGCCGATGGCGAGGACACCGGGGACGTCGTGAAGATCGCCGGCCGTGTGGTCGCCAAGCGCGGTCAGGGCAAGATCATGTTCATCGTCGTGCGCGATGCGACTGCCGAGATTCAGCTGTTCTGCCGCATCAACGACATGGACGAGGCTGCCTGGAATACGCTCAAGTCCCTCGACCTGGGCGACATCTTGGGCGTGACCGGCGTGGTCGTGCGCACCCAGCGCGGCCAGCTTTCCGTTGCCCCTAAGAGCGCGACCCTGCTTGCCAAGGCCGTTCGTCCGCTGCCCGAGAAGTTCCACGGTCTTTCCGACAAGGAGACCCGCTATCGCCAGCGCTATGTCGACCTGATCGCCAACGACGACGTTCGCGAGACCTTCCGTAAGCGTTCGCAGATTCTTTCCACCTTCCGTCGCTTTATGGAGTCCGACGGCTACATGGAGGTCGAAACCCCCATCCTGCAGACCATCCAGGGCGGCGCTACTGCCAAGCCTTTCATCACGCACTTCAACGCGCTCGATCAGGAGTGCTACCTGCGTATTGCCACCGAGCTGCACCTCAAGCGCTGCATCGTCGGTGGTTTTGAGCGTGTGTTCGAGATTGGCCGCATCTTCCGTAACGAGGGCATGGACCTTACCCACAACCCCGAGTTCACCACGATGGAGGCCTACCGTGCCTTCTCCGACCTCGAGGGCATGAAGGCGCTTGCCCAGGGCGTCATTAAGGCGGCTAACAAGGCCATCGGCAACCCCGAGGTCATCGAGTACCAGGGCCAGACCATCGACCTTTCTGGTGAGTGGGCCAGCCGTCCCATGACCGACATCGTCTCCGACGTGCTCGGCAAGCAGGTTACCATCGACACGCCGGTCGAGGAGCTTGCTGCCGCCGCGCGCGAGAAGGGCCTGGAGATTAAGCCCGAGTGGACCGCCGGCAAGATTATCGCCGAGATCTACGATGAGCTGGGCGAGGACACCATCGTCAACCCGACCTTCGTGTGCGATTACCCCATCGAGGTCAGCCCGCTTGCCAAGCGCTTTGAGGACGACCCGCGCCTGACGCACCGCTTTGAGCTGGTTATTGCCGGTCACGAGTACGCCAACGCATTCTCCGAGCTCAACGACCCGGTCGACCAGGCTGAGCGCTTTGCTGCCCAAATGGCCGAGAAGGCCGGCGGCGACGACGAGGCCATGGAGTATGACGAGGACTACGTGCGCGCCCTCGAGTACGGTATGCCTCCCGCGGGCGGCATTGGCATCGGCATCGACCGCGTGGTCATGCTGCTCACCAACCAGGCTTCCATCCGCGACGTGCTGCTGTTCCCGCACATGAAGCCCGAGAAGGGTTTCCAGTCCGGTGCCGCTGCCGCCAAGGCTGCAGAGGCCGGCAACGCCGCGAGCCCGTTCGTTAAGTCGCTTAAGCCCACGCTCGATTACTCCAAGATCGCCGTTGAGCCGCTGTTCGAGGAGTTCGTCGACTTTGATACCTTCTCCAAGAGCGATTTCCGCGCTGTGAAGGTCAAGGCATGCGAGGCCGTCAAGAAGTCCAAGAAGCTGCTGAACTTTACGCTCGATGACGGTACCGGTACCGACCGCACCATCCTCTCCGGTATTCACGCTTATTACGAGCCCGAGGACCTGGTCGGCAAGACCTTGCTCGCCATCACCAACCTGCCTCCGCGCAAGATGATGGGTATTCCCAGCTGCGGCATGCTGATCAGCGCTGTCCACGAGGAGGAGGGCGAGGAGCGCCTCAACCTTATCCAGCTCGACGCCTCCATCCCCGCCGGCGCAAAGATGTACTAGGGGGGTTACGGCGTTTTACCAAACGCCGTAACCGCTCGACGCTGCGCGGGCCGCATTTGGACAATCTGACGTTCAACTTCAAGGGCGCGACCAGAAGGTCAGCGCCCTTTCGTTTCACGTCACCTTGTCACAAATGCGACCCGCTCGCTGACTTATGCTCAACCTGCGGCGCCATTTTTCTTGAAGGCACCTTGCTCGCTCTGGCGGGCTTTCGCTGTCCGTCCTCTATCTGCGGTGTTGCCCTGGTTGGCACTTAGGGACGTTCCTTTTCTGCTGGCACTTGGGGACAGTCCTTGTCGAGTTACTGGTAGTCATTGGGGACGTTCTTAAACGACTACCCACGGCTATTGCGCGCATGGTTCGCATGACAGCCGTCTCTTTTATGTTTCCTTTAGCCGTCGCTGTCTAGGATGGGGGTTAGTCGATAGGAAGGGAGCACCGGGATGGACGACGCGAGCGAGCGCGCAATCGAAGAGGACATGCTCGATCAGTTCAACTACTTTGATGATGAGGACGAGGAGCTGATCGACCGTCGCGAGCCAGCGCCGCTTGATTCCTTTGATCTGGTCGATGAAGAGCCCGACGAGGACGAGGGCGAATCGGCGGAGCCCTCACAGCCTTCGCGCCTTAACTCGCTGCTTTCGAGAGCCCCCATGCACCACGGCGTTCGTGCCGGCGCGCTCCATATGAAAACTGACTGGCACCAGATCGTGACGGCAGGCGATGAGCTTGCCGTCGATGCGCCGCTCACCGATAAATCATCCATCATCTGCCGCACCGGCATGCTTATGCTGGCAAGCGGAACGGGTGCCTGGCGCGTGCGCGATACCATGAATCGTGTTGCCGCCGTACTCGGTGTCACCATCCACGTTGACTTAAGTCTTCTGTCGTTTGAGTGCACCTGCATCGAAGATGGTCACTGCTTTAATGAGGTCGTCAGCTTGCCCACAACGGGCGTCAATACCCATCGCATTTGGATGATGGAGAGTTTCCTCAAGGAAATCGAGACCTATGGTCGTCGCTTCACGGTGCACGAGTATCACGAGATGCTCAAGACCGTTGAGAGTTCAAAACCTGATTACGCGCCTTGGCAACAGGGCCTTGCGGCGGCCTGCGCCTGTGGCGCCTTCGTTTTTTTGCTCGGCGGCGGCCCTATCGAGATGGCCTGCGCGTTCGTGGGCGCGGGTGTCGGCAACTTTGCCCGCTCCCATATTCTCAAGCAAGGCCTTGGTCAGTTCAGCGCGCTGACGACCGGCGTTGCGCTCGCTTGCGTTTCGTATCTGCTGGCATTGCTCGGCCTTGGCCAGGTCATACCGGGGGCAATGTCGCACCAAGAAGGCTATATCGGCGCCATGCTCTTTGTGATTCCCGGCTTTCCACTCATTACGGCAGGCCTCGACATCGCTAAGCTCGACATGCGAAGCGGTATCGAGCGCCTTTCATATGCCGTATCGATTATTGTGATGGCGACCCTCGTAGGTTGGATGGTTGCCGAGTGTGTTGGCCTGGCGCCGGACGACTTTGCCCCACTGGGCCTTTCGCCGCTTGCCCTTACGCTCCTGCGCGTGGTGATGAGCTTCGTTGGCGTATTCGGCTTCTCGGTGATGTTCAACAGCCCGGTAAAGATGGCCGCGGCAGCTGGGTTGATCGGCGCCGTGTCCAATACCCTGCGTCTGACCCTTGTCGATGCGCCGACGATGATTCCCTTCCTGGGCCTCAGCACGGGAATGCCTCCCGAGGCAGCAGCGTTTATCGGCGCGCTGGTATCGGGGCTGCTCGCAAGCTTGGCTGAAGTCAAGCTCACCTACCCGCGCATCGCCCTCACGGTGCCTTCGATTGTCATTATGGTGCCGGGCTTGTATCTGTATCGCTCGATGTATTACATGTGCACCTTCGACACGGTCAATATGCTCGGCTGGTTTGTGCGCGCAGTGCTCATCGTAGCGTTTCTGCCCGTTGGACTGGGTGTGGCGCGTACGCTCACCGACCCTCGCTGGCGCCACACCAGCTAATTGGTACAAGGGGGACAGGTTACTTTGCACCAAATGAGTTGCGGTGAAATAGGGACTGAATTGCTGCTTAAAGGGTCAAAACAGTCCGTATTCCACCGCAACTTATGGGGTCGGGGGATTATCGGTGCCCTGCATCTTCATAAACTCAACGCTTACGAAGCGCATGCGTTTCGTGCTAGGCTGGTTCCACCACATAAGTAGTCGCAGACGCGCGTACCACGGGCGGGCGAGATGAAGTTCCAACAGCTCCATCTTGCCCGCCCGTTTTTGTTGCGTGGCGCCGCGGTACAACACAGAGAGGAATCTGCCCTTTATGCCTATCAACAAACGAGAGAGCCTGCTGTTCACCTTTATCATGTGCTTTTGCATGGTGCTCTGGATGAGCATCTACAACGTTGCCCTGCAGCACGGGGCCATCAACGGCGAGGTCGTTGCCACTGCGTGGCTCGGCTTCCCCGTTGCCTACATTTTTGCCATGTGCTGCGACTGGTTCGTCGCCAGCCCGCTCGCCAAGGGTTTCGCCTTTAAGTACTTGGTCACGCCGGGCAAGAGCTCGCCACTTGCCATGACGCTCGCCGTCAGCTCCTGCATGGTCGTTCCCATGGTCATCATCATGTCGCTGTACGGTGCCTGTGAGGGTCTGACGCACATGCCCGGCGGCATCCTTGCGAACCTGTATTCCGTGCCCGCGATCTGGATGATCAACATCCCGCATAATTTTGTGATGGCGCTGCCGTGGAACCTTTTGGTAGCCGGTCCGATTTCCCGCTTCGTCTTCCGTCGCGCCTTCCCTGTGGGGACGGTTTTCGAGGAGGAGCATGCCGAGCTCTTGGAGCAGGCTATGGCTCCTGAGTGCGAGTAGCTCGCTTAGGGATCTGCTGAGCGCGGGCGACTTGCTTGGTTGGAGCCCTAAGCGTGGATAGCTCTCTCGGCGACATCGCGGGCGTGAGCGGTGCGCATGACCGGAGGGCCCGTGCTGCTCCGTTGCCCGACGTGCTAGCGCGCAGAACAATCTGTTGGTGCATTCGGCGGCTGCTGAAGCGTTTCGGCAGCCGCTTTTTATACGGAGTTTAAATACAACAGTCTGTTGTATTACGTAGAGTGGTATATCTCTAGCAGGAAAAATGCGAGAGACGGAGCATTATGGCGTTGCTAGTAGGACTGGACGTAGGGTCGACGACGACCAAAGTTTACGCGATGCACGAGGATATGACCGAGGCGTGGTGGGGATATCGCCGCCACGGGGCGTGTCAGACAGCGAGCGTGCGCGCCATGCTCGGCGAGCTCGCCGAGCGCTTTCCCCATGAGTCGCTGCGCGTTGCGGTGACCGGCTCGGGTGCGCGCGATATCGCGACCGCGCTGGGCGCCTCGTACGTTCAGGAGGTGGTCGCCAACGCGCTCGCGATCAGCAGGTTCTATCCGCAGACGCGCTGCGCCATCGAGCTGGGCGGCCAAGACGCCAAGATGATCTTCTTCCGCACCAACGATAAGGGAGACATCGAGGTTGCCGACATGCGCATGAACGGCTCGTGCGCAGGCGGTACCGGTGCATTTATCGACGAGATGGCAAAGCTCATGGGGGTCGGCACCGAATCGGGCGAGTTCGAGCAGCTCGCAAGCCGGGGAACGACCGTCCACGAGGTCTCGGGCCGCTGCGGCGTGTACGCAAAGACCGATATCCAGCCGCTGCTCAACGAGGGCATTCCTACCACCGACCTGGCGCTTTCGGCGCTTCACGCGGTCGTCCGCCAAACGATCGGCGGTCTGGCCCAGGGTATCGACATCGAGCCGCCGGTAATCTTCGAGGGCGGTACGCTCGCCTACAACCCCACGCTGGTCCGCGTGTTCCGGGAGCAACTGAATCTATCGGACGATCAGGTTATCGTCCCGCGCGATCCGCAGATCATGGTCGCGCGCGGTGCCGCCCTGTCGCTGACCGACATGTTCGCATCGTCCCAACCGATCGACCTTCCCGACGCTTTTGTCCGGCTGGATAAGCTCGAGACGGTCGCGCCCGCAAGCGGGGAGGGACGTCTTGCCCAGCCCTTTTTTGCCACACCTGCCGAGCAGGCGGATTTTACGGCACGCCATGGCAAAGAGACGCCGGCAAAGGGTCCGGATGCGTATGCGCCCGGAGAGACGGTGCGTGTGGCGCTCGGTATCGATTCGGGGAGCACGACGACCAAGTTCGCCCTGGTCGATGAGGCGGGTGAGCTTGTCGATTCGTTCTACGCGTCTAATAACGGCAGACCGCTCGACGTCGCCCAACAGGGTCTTGTCAGCTTGAAGAACCGCTGGGAGACAGCGGGAGTCACGCTTGCGATCGATGCCGTGGGCACCACGGGATACGGCGAGGAGCTTTTCGCGCGCGCGTTCCACGCCGACTACCATACGGTCGAGACGGTCGCGCACGCCCGCGCCGCGTGCGCATGCGTTCCCGATGCGACCTTCGTGCTCGACATCGGCGGACAGGATATGAAGGCCATCTGGCTCAACCACGGCGTGCTGACCGATATCGTCGTCAACGAGGCGTGCTCTGCGGGCTGTGGCTCGTTCCTCGAGGGTTTTGCCAAAAACCTCGGAATAGCCGTTGAGGATATCGCGACCGAGGCATTTTCGTCCAAAGCCCCCGCCGTTCTCGGCAGCCGCTGCACGGTGTTCATGAACAGCAGCGTCGTTTCCGAGCAGCGGCGCGGTAAGGGTCCGGGCGACATCATGGCCGGTCTCTGCCGTTCGATTATCGAGAACGTGTTCACCAAGGTCATTCGCGTTTCAAA
Source organism: Collinsella aerofaciens (assembly GCA_048291645.1). Taxonomy (GTDB): domain Bacteria; phylum Actinomycetota; class Coriobacteriia; order Coriobacteriales; family Coriobacteriaceae; genus Collinsella; species Collinsella aerofaciens_CG. Next base: position 11,568 of record DBEZXT010000075.1, read on the forward strand.
TCTCAACCGTCTGGGCGACAAAGTCGTCGTCCAGGGCGGCACGTTCCGAAACGACGCGGTGCTGCGCGCATTCGAGCAGTATCTGGGCAAACCCGTCACGCGTGCGCCCCACCCGGGGCTGATGGGCGCTATCGGTATCGCCCTGCTCGCGCGCGAGGAATGCCGCAAGGGCGACGCCGGCACGTCGTTTATCGGGCTCGATGCCGTGGAGCGCTTCGAGCATCGCGAGTTCGGCGGCGTTACCTGCCGTCGGTGCAACAACCGCTGCCAGCGCGCGGTCGTGGCATTTGGCGACGGCTCGCTTTACGTCACGGGCAATCGCTGCCCGCGCGGCGGCGCCATCTCATGGGATGAGCTCGTGCGCGAGGTTCCCGCGGCGGAGGAGCTGCGTCCGCAGGGTGCTTGCGAGGCACAGGCACCCGGCACGGGGCGCGACCGGACCGCGGCTGCCCCCAATCTCTTTGTCGACCGCGAGAAGCTGCTGTTCGAGTCGTACCCCACGGTTCCCGTCAGCGGGGGGCGCGATGTCACGATCGGCATTCCCCGTGTGCTCGAGTTCTGGGACACCATGCCGTTCTGGTCGACGTTCTTCAGCACGCTCGGCTTTAAGGTGCGCGTCTCGGGACGCAGCACCAAGGCGATGTACGAGCGCGGTCTGGCGCACGTCACATCCGACACCGTGTGCTTCCCGGCCAAGCTCGTCCACGGGCACATCCGCAATCTCGTCGACGCCGGCGTCGACCGCATCTTCATGCCCATCATCACGACGGTGCCCACCGAAAACACCGCCTCTACCAGCGAGTGGATGTGCGCCGTCGTAAAGGGATACCCCTACGTGATGCGCAATTCCGATAACCCGGAGGAGCGTTTCGGCGTTCCGTTCGATACGCCGCTGTTCCACTGGTACGACGAGGGCGACCGAAACCGCCAGCTCAAGGCGTGGTGCAAGGAGACCTTCGATATCGATGCCGACCTGGTTGCCAAGGCGACCGAGCAGGCGGACCGCGCGCAGGAGACGTTTGAGAACCAGCTGCAGCTGCGCGGCAGGCAGGTGCTCGAGAACGTGCGCGAGGACGGCGGCTACGCGGTGGTGATCGCTTCGCGCCCGTACCACAACGACCCGCTGGTCAACCACGGGCTGCCCAAGCTCTTCTCTGAGCGCGGCATCCCCGTGCTGACGCCCGATGCGGTGCCGGGGGTCTGCAACGTCGATCTTTCCAACAGCCGCATCGACATCGTGAACAACTACCATGCGCGCATGCTGTCGTGCGCGGTCATCGTCGCATCGACGCCCGAGCTCGAGCTCGTGCAGATGGGCAGCTTCGGCTGCGGCCACGATGCGTATCTTACCGACGAGATCGCGCGCATGATGGGCGAGATGGGCTCCAAGGTTCCGATGATGATCAAGCTCGATGAGAGCGACGTCGCCGGTCCCATGGGCATTCGCGTGCGTTCGTTTATCGAGTCGGTCAACCGTCGTCGCGCGGAGGAGCGTGCCGAGGGCGCCCGGGTGCACGCGGTCCATCCGCTCGACGACCCGTATAAGGTCAAGTACACCAAGCGCGACCGGCACGACAAGATCGCGCTGGTCCCCAACACCTCCCATGCGTTCTGCAGGCTCATGACCGCGGCGATGCGCAATCAGGGCGTGCGCGCCGAGGCCCTTGATATCGGGCGCGAGGATGCCATCCGCCTGGGCAAACGCTATGTGCACAACGACATCTGCTTCCCCGCGCAAATCGTGATCGGCGAGGCGCTCGCGGCACTCGAGAGCGGTAAGTACGACCCGCACGACGTCGCCGTGGTGACTGGCAAGTATATCGGCGACTGCCGCCTGACGCACTACATGCCCCTGCTGCGCCGCGCGCTCGACGACGCGGGATACGACTATGTCCCGGTGCTCACCAACGACGACGTCGATGCCCACAATGCGCATCCGGGCTTCAAGCTCGGCCTTGGCCCGAGCATCCAGATCGCCTACGGCCTTCCCATGATCGATGCCCTCGAGGCCATGCTTAGGCGCATCCGTCCCTACGAGCTCGAGAAGGGCGCGGCGGACGCTGCGTTCGACCGCGCGCTCGATGAGGTTATCGAGGGCATGGAGCGCTCCGGGCTGAGAGGCCAGGCGACGGGCTTCAAACGCGCGCTTGCGATCATGGACGCCGTTCCGTACGACCGCTCGAACCCGCATCCGACCGTTCTCATCGTGGGCGAGTACCTGCTCAATTTCCATCTCGGCGCCAACCACGAGATCGAGCGCTACCTCGAGGACAACGGGCTCGAGGTCATCGAGGCGCGCATGACCGACGTGATCCGCAAGACCTATTTCTACAAGCATGCGCAGTCGCGCGAGTTCCACGTCGACCTGTCGCTGCCCGAAAAGGCCTGGTACGCCACGGCGGACAACCTGTTCGAGCTCGCGCACGACCGTTGCGACCGCCTGGGCGCGGCGAGCCCGCTCTACGAGCCGCCGACGCGCATGCCCGAGCTCGTGCGCGCGAGCGATAAGATCCTGCACCATACGTTCGATGCGGGCGAGGGCGTGCTGATTCCGGCGGAGATTCTCGAGCACGCCAAGCGCGGCTGCCGCAACTTCGTGATCCTGCAGCCGTTCGGGTGTCTGCCCAACCATGTCGTGGGGCGCGGGCTCATCCATGCGCTCAAGGAGCAGTATCCCACGGCGCAGTTCCTGCCGCTCGACTACGATCCCGACGTGAGCTTCGCCAACGTGGAGAACCGTCTTCAGATGCTCATCATGAACGCCAAGGCGCAGGGGTGCGGTGAGGCGCATGGCGAGACCGCGTAAGGACGCCGATGCGCCCGATGCACGCACCCGTATCATCGAGGCGTTTTGGGAGCTCATCGAGAACAACAGCATCTTCGAGCTGTCGGTTGGCGAGGTGACCCGCGCCGCCCAGTGCAATCGCGGAACGTTTTACTACTATTTTCACGATTTCGATGAACTCGTCGCCATCGCCATAGCCCAGCTGCTGCAGGATAACGAGCTCATCACCGATGCCCTCTGGCATTTTTCGAGCGAGGGCGACCTTTCGGCGTTCGACCAGCGCGACGTCCGCTGCCTGCTGCGGCGCATCGTCATCACCATGAGGGCGGGTGCCGCCGAGCAGGTCGTGCAGGGCATCCATACGATCATCATCGACCGCGTGAGAGAGATCGTCCACCCCGACGGAGAAGAGCTCAAGGCAGATTCGAGCTTTGCGGTGGGCTTTCTGGTCTCGGGCATCATGGGCTTTGTGATGGCGGTCGGCTTTGCCCGGGAGGGCGGCGAGGAGATAGACCTCGAGCAGCCGGGGGACAGCGCGTGCGCGTACCTGAGGGCGGTCGCCATGCAGACGGTGGAAACGGTCGCGCAAGTCGAGGGCGTCGATACATCCGAGCTGCTCGAACGCGTCTCCAAGGAGGCCGATGCCTATCGCGCATCGCGTGCGACGAGTCCCGACGTGGTGAAAGACGCCTAGGGTTTCTCTTGCGGGGCGCCTGTCGCGCATCGCGCGGTGAGTCCCGCGATGCGGTCATAACTTGCATTCATGTGAGCCGGGTTTATAGATATTCCTCCAGCTGTTAACATAGACAACCTGTGGGTAAAGAGACAAAAGCGCCGCCGACGGGCGGGCGTTTTGATTTCGATGAACTCATGTAAGGAAACGAGCATGTTAGATAGATTTACCGATCGAGCGCGCAAGGTCATGTCGATGGCCAAACAGGAGGCGCTCGATCTGCATACCAACAAGGTGGGTACCGAGCATCTGCTTCTGGCGCTTGCCAAGGAGGATGAGGGCATTGCCGCCGAGGCGCTGCGTTCGCTCGACATCTCCTACGATGACATCATGGATACTCTCAAAGAGGTCCAGACCACGGTTCCCGAGCCCAGTGAGGAGACCGAGGCGGCCAAGCTCGCCTTTACGCCGCTCGTCATTAGTGTGATGGAGCGCTCCTTCCGCGTGGCGCGTGAGAACAACCAGACCTACGTGTCGACCGAGCACTTGCTGATCGGCATCGTCGAAGAGGGCAACGGCATGGCCATGGACATCCTCATGCGCCTGGGTGTGTCGTCCGCCTCCATCAAAAAGGCTATCGAGAAACTCACCGCCAAGGACCAGGACAAGAAGCGTCCGCTCGCCGGCGCCGGTGCCGGTCGTCCCGGTGCGGGCCTGCCGTTCTTTAGCGGCTCGGATGCCTCTCAGCAAAAGGGGAGTGGCACCGATACGCTTAAGCAGTTCGCGACCAACCTCACGCAGAAGGCGCGCGACGGCGAGCTCGACCCTGTAATCGGTCGCGAAAAGGAAGTCCAGCGTATGATGGAAATTCTTTCGCGCCGCACCAAGAACAACCCGCTCATTCTGGGCGACCCCGGCGTGGGCAAGACGGCCATCGTCGAGGGCCTGGCTCAGCAGATTGCAGCCGGCAACGTGCCCGAGAACCTCATGAACCAGAATATTTGGACGCTCGACCTGCCGGGCCTCGTGGCGGGTGCCAAGTATCGCGGCGAGTTTGAGGAGCGCCTCAAGAACGTGATCCAGGAGGCCACCGAAGCCGACGACGTCATCCTGTTTATCGACGAGATGCACACCATCATCGGTGCCGGTTCTGCCGAGGGCTCCATCGACGCGAGCTCCATGCTCAAGCCCGTGCTCGCGCGCGGTGCCTTCCAGATTATCGGCGCCACCACGGCCGAGGAATTCCGCAAGTACCTCACCAAGGACCCGGCCTTCGAGCGTCGCTTCCAGACCATCGATGTCGAGGAGCCGAGCGTCGAGGACACGGTCAAGATCCTGACCGCGCTCAAGCCGCGCTACGAGGAGCACCACCATGTGCGCTATACGCAGGGTGCTATCGAGGCCGCCGCGAACCTTTCCAACCGCTACATCCAGGATCGCTTCCTGCCCGATAAGGCCATCGACCTCATCGACGAGGCTGGCGCCCGCGCTCGCATCGCCGCGAATCGCGCGCCCGAGCCGGTGCGTGAGGCCGAGCATCGTGTGGAGGAGCTTAAGGCCGCCGCGCAGGAGGCCACCGAGAGCGACGACATGAACAAGGCCGCCGAGATCACCGAGCAGCAGAAGGCCGCCGAGATTGAGCTCGCCGAGGCCAAGGCCGCCTGGACCGCCGAGCTCGACGCCAGCCCGCTCACCATCGATGTCTCCCAGATCGCCGACATCGTGTCCGTGACTTCGGGCGTGCCGGTGTCTTCGCTTACCGAGAGCGAGAGCCGTCGCCTGCTGCAGGCCGAAAGCGTGCTCAAGACGCGCATCATCGGTCAGGATGAGGCCGTCGAGGCCGTTGCCAAGGCCGTGCGCCGCAGCCGCTCGCCGCTCAAGGACCCGCGTCGCCCCGGCGGCAGCTTTATCTTCCTGGGCCCCACCGGCACGGGCAAAACCGAGCTCGCCAAGACGCTCGCCGAGTATCTCTTTGGCAGCAAGGACGCGCTCATCAGCTTCGATATGTCGGAGTTTGGCAGTGAGTTCGAGGTCTCCAAGCTCATCGGTAGCCCCCCGGGCTATGTGGGCCACGACGAGGGCGGCCAGCTCACCAAGGCTGTTCGCCGTCACCCGTACTCGGTCGTGCTGTTCGACGAGATCGAGAAGGCGCACCCCGACATCTTCAATATCCTGCTGCAGGTGTTGGAGGAGGGCCGTCTGACCGATAGCCAGGGCAAGACGGTCGACTTCCGCAATACGGTGATCATCATGACGTCAAACGTGGGCGCCCGCGAGATCGCGCAGGATGCGAGCGTTGGCTTTGGCACCACCGGCGAGCAGGGCCTCACGTCGAGTGAGATCCGCGGCCGCGCGATGGGCGAGCTCAAGCGCCTGTTCCGCCCCGAGTTGCTCAACCGTATCGACGACATTGTGGTGTTCCAGAAGCTCTCGGGCGAGAATCTTACCAAGATCGCGCACCTGCTGGTGGACGACCTGCGTCAGCGTTTGATTGCCAACGGCATGAACATCAAGCTCACCGATGCGGCCTATGACAAGATCGTGGCCGAGGGCACCGACCTCACCAACGGTGCGCGTCCGCTGCGCCGTGCCATCCAAAAGCTCATCGAGGACCCGCTGTCCGAGGAGCTGCTGGCCGGCGAGTGGGGCGAGGGCGATACCGTCCTGTGCGACGTGGCCGACGGCAAGTTCGTCTTTAGCCATGGCACAGGCGAGATTCCAGCGCCGCGTCCGGCAGGTGCGCTCGGGGGCGATACCGCTCCGGCAGCGCCGCACACCGGAAACGCCGCGCCTGTGAGCAGTGGCGTGAGCTCGGGCCCCGGCGGCATGATGCAAGCCGGTTCCGGCGCGCTGTAGGGCGTGGCGACAATTTGATCTGTGCAATCGAGGCGTTCCGGCAAGGGCGCCTCGATTTGTAGAGCTGCGGTAACTGTGACCGTTACGCTATGCGGTCCACCGTTAGCCGATGATGCGAGAGCGCTCGGCGTTTTCGAGTGGTTTATGCAAACGAAGTCTGGGAATATACAAGGCGCATGTCTTACTGTCTAACCAGTTGCGCCAAGGAGGCACCATGGACTACAAGATTACCGGCTACGAGCCCGCCCAGCTGTTCCATTTCTTTGAGGAGGTCAGCGCGATCCCCCGTGGGTCTGGCAACGAGAAGGGCATCAGCGATTTCCTGGTTGCGTTTGCCAAGGAGCGCGGTCTCGATGTGTATCAGGACGAGGTCTACAACGTCATCATTCGCAAGCCCGCATCTGCCGGCGCCGAGAATGCCCCGACCGTAATGCTGCAGGGTCACATCGACATGGTGTGTGACAAGCTGGGTTCCGTCGAGCACGACTTTACGACCGACGGTATCGACTTGGTCGTCAAGGACGGTGTCCTCACCGCTAACGGCACCACTCTGGGCGCCGACAATGGTATCGCCGTCGCGCTTATGCTTACCGTGCTCAACGACGATTCGATTGCCCATCCGGCCCTCGAGTGCGTGTTCACCACCGACGAGGAGACTGGCCTGGTCGGCGCCGAGACGCTCGACAAGTCCCAGATTAGCGCCCGCACCATGATTAACCTTGACTCCGAGGAAGAGGGCGTTGCCACCGTCAGCTGTGCCGGCGGTGTCGTCGTTACCTACACCTGCCCGATCGCGCGCGAGCACAAGACCGGTAGCACCCTCACGCTCGACATCTCCGGCCTGCTGGGCGGCCACTCCGGCAGCGATATCAATCTGGAGCGCGGCAACGGCAACCTCATCATGGCCCGCATCATCGACCGCCTGATGGTCGCCGGCGAGCCCGCCATCGTCAGCTTTAACGGCGGCACCAAGGACAACGCCATCAACCGTGAGTGCAAGGCTGTTCTGGTCTACGCCGACCATGCTGCCGCCGAGGCGGCGGCCCAGATCGCAAGGGGCATCATCGCCGACGTCACTGCCGAGCTCGAGGTCTTCGACCCCGGCTTTACCTGCACCGTCGAGATTGCCGACGACGCCGAGGTCGAGGCCATGGACCAGAAGTCCGCGCTTGCCCTCATCCGCGCCCTGCGTCTTGCCCCTAACGGCGTGATTCGCCGCAACGTCGCCACCGACGGCTCCGTCGAGGTTTCCTCCAACATCGGTGTGGTTGCCACTTCTGACGACGAGGTCAAGATCATGCTGTCCCCGCGCTCCTCGATCACCTCGCTGCAGAACGAGTTCAAGGACCGTCTGCAGACGCTGGCCGATGTCCTGGGCTTCGACGCCAAGTTTGAGTTTGAGTATCCCGGCTGGAGCTATGCCGAGCATTCGCCGGTCCGCGAAGTCTTTGTCGAGAGCTATCGAGAGCTCTTTGGCTCCGAGCTGCGCATCGAGTCCATTCACGCCGGCCTTGAGTGCGGCCTGTTTGCCGAGGCCCTGCACGGCCTGGATGCCATCGCCGTGGGCCCGACGCTCTCCGATGTCCACACCCCGGACGAGAGCATGGAGCTCGCTTCTGCCGAGCGCTTCTACGAGCTGCTCATCGACGTGCTCAAGCGCCTTGCCGCGTAAAGGTTGCGCTAGCAGCAGTCCGAGCCACGTGCTAGCGGATTGCAAATGACATTACGAGAGGGGACATCCGAGCTTTTGCGACGGGTGCCCCCTCCTTTCTTTTAAGAAATGGGAAATTGCGAACGTCTAGCCCATATCCGCCTTGATGAGGTCGAGGGTGCGCTTGCAGTTTTCGCGGACGGGGCCGAGCATATGCTCGCGTAGGTCCGCCATGCCGGGCAGGTCGGCGTATTCGTCCATGACCTCTTCCATGCAAATGGGTACCTCGTAGGCGAGGTCCATCATGGTCGCAAAGCAAAACTTCTCGGATAGCCCGGCATCGGTGAGTGCCGCCTCCAGCGCGGGGTCGCCCATACCGTGGTATCGGCGGATAGCGCCTGGACCGATGCGTCCCACACGGTTTTCGCCGCCAACGCTCATGGCGAGGCGCGCCCGGCGGCGCATGCGCTCATACGCCAAACCCGACGCGACATCGTACATTCGAGCCATCATGGCTGCGCCGTCGTTTCCAAGGAGCAGGGAATAGTTTTTCGCGTGCGCATCCGGTGCGCCGATAATGGCGTTGAAGAACAGTATCTGCGTAAACAGATACAGGTTAAGTTGATGGTGGCTCGTATTTACGAGGAGCTCTTGAATGTCGCGGGTGGTCGGGCCGCCGTCTGCTGTGTACTTTTGGGCGGGCATCACCCCAAGTGCCTGACAGAGGTCTTCTTGATGTAGGCGCCTGATCATTCCGTCTTCGACTTTCACGCGGTCATAGCGCTCAACAATGAGGGCAGGTTCGTCCTCAAACATACGATATTCGACGTTTGCCGTTGCGATACCGGCGCGCTGGGCGCTTTTCATGCAGACAAACTCATTGAGAGCCTCGAGTTTAAATCCGATAACGCCATTTTTGAAAATATGCGTTGTGGGCGAGGAGCCCATGCATTCGCACCAGCGGCCGTTTATGAACGCGAGCGCGAACTTGCCCTGGTTGCCTCCAAGTGACCAACTTTCATCTAGACCCATCCACGATGCATCGCGGTCATCTCTGATCGACTTGAGACGGAGAGCAATTTCGTGGTCGTCTATAGGGCGGTAGTCGCCAGCGCGATGCAGGACGGCGTCGGAATCTTCTTCGGCACAAAACTGCACTCCGCCCGGACAGTCGAGTCCGATATGGCTGAGCAACGCAACGGGATTGTTGGGCCTAACGTTGAATTCGGCGGCAATCGCTTTTCGTTGGTCCTCGCTGTCGGGTAGAAGGCCAAACAAGTACGGATTCATGACCTGTTGGCCGTATGTGCGATTTGATACGGGTATGTTGGTCGATAGGGTTGGCCCGTCATAGTCATGATCGTAGGTAAAGCTGATAAGACCGTTCTCATCTTGCGTGAGCGTTCCCGCAGGTACGCCGCAAATAATGGTCCGAAGTGATGTTCTGGCCATTGGCTATTTCCCTTCGGGCTTGGTTTGGTTAGATGCGTTTGCGGCAATCGAGACTCCGAGATTGGACATGGCGAAATCGGCGAAGGCCCTGTCGTAGAGCTCGGACGTAAAGGGGACATCTGCGAGAGCCGGAACGGCTGCGCTGCGACGGTTGCGATGGTGAAAACGTTGAGCGTGATGGCGCCTGGGGGTACTACGAGGTTGCAAATCAGCATGCGGGGCGTCGACTGGTTGCTCGTTTTTCGATTCGTCGATATCCCCTTGAGCGGCGAGTGCCAGTCCAAGAGCACCGAAAACTGCCAGCAGCTTGTCGAGTCGAATGCCCGTGGCATCTCCCAGCTCGAGCGATGCGAGCAGGCGCTCCGAAACACCGGCTTTTTTAGCGAGGACGGCACGGGTGATCCCTTGCGCCTCGCGTGCCTGACGCACGTAGATGCCAGCTTGGCGCGGTGTGGTGATGGGAAGGATATCCACGGCGATCTCCTAACGTGCAGACTTTTGCATATCAGTATGACATGCAAAAGTCTGCATGAAAAGGCCTCATGCAAAACTCTGCATGAGGCCTCAT
>DBEZXT010000076.1:0-3071 GCA_048291645.1 Collinsella aerofaciens
ATGAAATGAAGAATCGTCGTGGTGTACGCCGAAATCGAAGCATCGTCGACAAACAAACGCGACAGCGGACCCGAGAACACCAGCAGCACGGCAGACAGGCCACCAATGAGCATAAACGACAGCACGAGCGACGTATGGTAGCCCTTGCGCATGCGCTCGTAATTGCGCGCGCCAAAGTTCTGCGCCGAGAACGTAGTGATCGATACGCCGAGCGCCTCGGTCACCATCCAGATAATGCCATCCAGGCGCCCAGATAGACCCCAAGCAGTCGTGACATCGGCGCCAAACGAATTAACCGACACCTGGATCAGCACGTTCGAAATCGAATAGGCAGCCGATTGAAAACCGAGTGGCAGACCACACGAGATCATACTCTTGCAAATACCGCGATCGATGCCGAGCTTAGACAGCGAAAGACGCCATGCACCCGGAGCGTGCATCATACGAATCACGATCATCGTGGCGTTGGAGCAAATGGTCAGCGCCACCGCGATGCCGCAGCCCAGAGCCTCCATATGAAGCACGGCAACGAAGATGACATCCAGCACCGCATTAACAAGGCAGCCGGAAGCGATGATCACAGCAGGCCCGCGCGTGTCGCCCACGGCGCGCAGCAATGCCGTTCCCATATTGAGCAGCAGAGCCGCAACCATGGCGGCAAAATAGCAACGAGCATAGGCCACGCCCTCGGCCAATAGTTCATGCGGCGTGTTCATAAGCACCAGCATGGGCTCAACGAACACTATGCCAAGAATCGAGAAAGCGATACCGCCCACCAGCGCGAGCGTCATGGCTGTATGGACCGAACGACTCAGTCGCTCATCATCGTGCTGGCCAAAATACTGACCGGTAATGACCGCGCAGCCGGCGCCGACGCCAACGCAAAAGCCAATGCAGAGCTCGGTGAGCACCATCGTGGCTTGAATGCCACCCAGCGCGAGCTTGCCGCCAAACTGGCCAACGATATACGTACCGATAAGCGTGTAGGCCTGCTGAAAAAACGAACTAAAAAAGATGGGAACGCACAGCGACAGCAGCTGTTGCCAAATGACACCCTGCGTTACATCGATAGCCGTAGATTTCTTAGCCACACGCCCTCCCCGCCAACGTATGTTAAACAACAAAACGGCAATTTAAGACCAAAGCAAATACCAGCTTAGCACCGACCGGCGTCGACCGAAACACCCCGAATCAGAGCCCAGTGCAAAATATCTGCCTAGTGATACAAACCCGGCTGGTAGTGATACTCATTGCTCACGTGCGGGCACAGCTGCCAAAAGGCGACGGCGCTCGCCGCGGCCACGTTGAGCGAATCGACCCCGTGCGCCATCGGAATGCGCACCGCGTGGTCACAGCCGGCAATGGTCTTGGCGCCCAAGCCGGCACCCTCGGTGCCCATAAAAATCGCCAAGCGATCAATCTTCCGCAGTACAGGATCATCAAGCGAAACAGAGTCGTCCGTCAACGCCATAGCGGCACACGAAAAACCGGCATCGTGCAACGCGCTCAGACCATCATGCGGCCACACACGAGCCTCGCTGCCAATGCGCGTCCACGGCACCTGAAACACGGTGCCCATGCTCACGCGGGCCGAGCGACGATACAGTGGATCGCAGCACGTCGGGCTGACCAAAATACCGTCAACGTTCAATGCGGCAGCCGAGCGGAAAATCGCGCCAACATTGGTGTGATCGACAATACCCTCAAGCACGCACACGCGCACCGGACGCTCCCCCGCCGCCTCGACGACGCCACCCAAGAACTCATCAACCGGAATCTGCCGCGGGCGACGAAACGCCGCGAGCGCACCGCGCGTCACGTTAAAGCCCGTCAGCTGCTCCATGAGTTCCATGGAAGCCACGAACACAGGAACCGGACCCGCTCCCTCGCGCACGACAAGCTGGTCAAACAGCGGCATCATCTGGTCGAGCCAGCGCTCGCCCAGAAGAAAGCTCACCGGCTCATATCCGGCGCGAACCGCACGCTCGATGACCTTGGCACTCTCAGCGATAAAAATGCCCTTCTGCGGCTCCAGCACGCAGCGAAGCTCACGCTCGGTCAGTCGCACGTAGGCATCGAGCCGCTCGTCCTCGAGCGAATCAATTCGCAGAACCTCAACGGCATCAGTCATAGCAGCCAGCCCGCACCCTTCTTTACAGCACATCTATACCAAACGAGGCGACGCTAAGCGCCGCCCCATGCATTCAATCAACCCGATGATACCGTTCACGCCAGACGATTTACGCCTCGATGCGACGATACGTCACGAACTCATAATCGACGCCCTCGTCACCCTCACCGGCGGCAATCGTCGCGACCCCGCTACGCTGCGCAATCTCCCACGCAGGATCGGCTTCCAAATCGGGAAAGTACGTATCCACGACATGGACGCAGTGGTTATGCGTGACCTCGGCCTCGACGCAATACGGCAAAAAATGCCGATAGACATCGCCGCCACCGATCACCCAGGCAACGAGCTCATCGGCAACCGCAGAGAGCGCTTCGTCAACGCTATGCACCACGTCGACGCCCTCGTGGGTAAAGCCCATATCGCGCGTAAGCACGATATTGCGGCGGTTCTTGAGAGGACGCCCGCCGGGAAAACTCAGCAGCGTCTTGCGTCCCATGATAACCGGGCAGCCCTTGGTGCAGGCCACAAAATGGCGCATATCGGCGCGATTGGACACCACCATGTCGCCCTCGCACCCAATGCCCCAATCGTCACACACGGCGACGATAGCAGATAGCTTACACGTCATGAGCACCACCTACACCGCAATGGGAATGTTCTTGACCTGCGGGCCGTGCTCATAGCCCTCGACGATCAGGTCATCGGTCGTAAACGCATAGAAGTCATGCACATCGGGGTTGAGCGTTACCTTGGGTGCCGCAAACTGCGGACGCTCGATAAGCTCGCGGACGATATCGACATGACGATCATAGATATGGGCGTCGGCGATCACGTGCAGCAGCTCACCGGGAATCATATCGACCGACTGCGCGACCATCATCAGCAAAATGGCGTACTGGCACACGTTCCAGTTGTTCGCGGCCAAAATGTCCTGGCTGCG
>DBEZXT010000077.1:0-8306 GCA_048291645.1 Collinsella aerofaciens
TCGTTTCGTCCAAAAGCACGATGGCCTCAACTCGGGCGTCAACCCCACGGTTAAGGAGGACGGCACCATCGTGGAGGCTCCTTGCGACGGCTTGGTGACCGATGAAGAGCGTGCCGTGATCGACCGGGTACTCAAGTACGAGAACCTGGGTCGCCGCTACAACCCCGACAAGTCCGATGCCGTCAAGAACTGCTTTAACGAGTACGCCTCGCAGGAGGACATCGATACCTATTTTGAGGTATGGGCTCAGATGTTTAAGAAGGATCCCGAGTGCTATATTTCTGCGCTTATCAATAACTACTATGGTTATTTTTATCCGAGCGCGCGCGATGCCTGGGTCTACAGCACGGCGCGTAGTGCCGAGATCATGGCGCGTCCCGACAACCTCAAGTACTTCGACTTCCATCCGGTTGACAGCAACGTGGTGCGCTGGTGCGACCACCTGATCAATCTGTACCGTTTGGCGGTGCAGCGTGTTCCCTTTATCTCGCTCACCATGAGCTCGGCCACCTATGTGTGGATCATGATCGCCGTGGTGGTCTACCTGATGCGTCGTCATTCATGGCGTGCGCTGGCGATCTGGGTGCCGCTGTTGGGCGTGCTCGCCGTGTGCCTGATTGGCCCGTGCAACGGCTCGACTTACATGCGCTACCTGTATCCGGTCATCGCCTGCATGCCCTTCGCCATCGGCACCACCGTCACCCGCAGCGACTTCTTCTGGTTCTAATTTGGTGCATTGAGGGTCAGGTTTCTTTGCACCAAAGGGGACATCATCACGACGCCTTCATTTTGGGGTTTATCTCGCAGGCCAGTAGGTATATCATAACGACGTTTGTTTATATTGCCCGAGCATCTGCGCTGGGCTTTAGGTCGAAACCGATAGGAGACACGTATGTCCGGACACTCTAAGTGGGCCACAACCAAGCATCGTAAGGGCGCGCAGGACGCCAAGCGTTCCGCCCTCTTCTCCAAGCTCAGCCGCAACATCACCGTTGCTGCCCGTCTCGGCGGTGACCCGCTGCCCGAGAACAACGCCAGCCTCGCCGCTGCCGTTGCCAAGGCCAAGGCTCAGTCCATGCCTAAGGACAAGATCAAGTCCGCTATCGACAAGGCTTTTGGTTCGGGTGCCGACGCTGCCGTCTACGAGAACATCGTGTACGAGGGCTATGGTCCCGCCGGTGTCGCCGTCTACGTCGACTGCCTGACCGACAACCGCAACCGTACCGCCGCTGATGTCCGTTCCGCCTTCTCCCACGCTGGCGGCAACCTGGGCACCTCCGGCTCCGTCGCCTTCCAGTTTGAGCGTAAGGGCCAGATCGTCGTCGCCAAGGAGATCCTGGACGAGAACGCCAAGAAGGAGACCATGATCGCCAACGGTGCTGCCGGTGACGAGGATGAGTTCATGATGGCCATCGCCGAGGCCGGTGGCGAGGACTACGAGGATGCCGGCGAGGAGTGGATCGTCTGGACTACTGCCAACGAGGTCATGGCTGTCTCCAAGGCGCTCGAGGAGCAGGGCGTCCAGGTCAAGGGCTCCGAGACCACCATGGTCCCGACCACCCCGACCGAGGTCTCCGGCGCCGACGCCAAGAAGGTTCAGCGCCTCATCGACCGTCTTGAGGAGCTCGACGACGTCCAGGATGTTTACAGCACCATGGACATGACCGACGAGGTCATCGCCGCCCTCGAGGAGGAGTAGCGCCCGCACGGGTTAAGCCGTGCATATCTGGGCATAATGAAGCGAGCATGCAAGCCTCGTGGAATAGATGAGCCGGATCCGCGTGCGTAGAGCACCGGACCCGGCTCTTTTATAATGATGCGAACCGTTTTGCATTTCGAGAGCCGAGATTTGAAGGGAGCGCCACGTGCGCGTACTCAAACGAGCCCTAGCGATTGTGTATCTTGCCGCCGCCATCGTGGCGCTGGGTACGCTTGTCTGCCAGTTTTGGGGGCCGTATACGTATCGCTTTATGCTGCTGATGCGCGACCTCATGCCGCGCATTGTCGTGACGGCATGCGGCGGAGTTGTGGCGATCGGCGTGCTGGTAAGCTTCTTCCGCCTGATGCTTGCTCGTCGCGAGCCGTCCTGCGTGCATCCGGCGGGGGAGCGCAATATCGAGGTCACGCTCGCGGCGCTTTCTTCGTGCGCCAGGGCTGCTGCCGAGCGCGACGACCGCGTGATGATCGAGCATGTCGAGGCCCGCGTCCAAGGTTCCGACGATTCGCACGTCCGTTTTAAGGTCGAGGCTATCGCGCTTGACGATAAGGACGTGGCATCTCTGGCTACCGCGATGCAGCAGCGCATCGAGGAAGCTTGCGACACCATGCTCGGCACGCCGGGTACGACCGCGCGCGTCCGTTTTTTGCCGTCCAAGACTACCGTCCAGACCGTGGAGGTTTCCGGTGAGTGATACCAATCAAGATAAGACCGCTCGTACGCCGCGCCTGACGATTGACCAGAGCGCCACGCCGGCGAGCGAACCTGTTGATTCCAAAGCAGAGGCAACCGAGTTGCAAGACGCGGCAGCCGCGGATTTTGACGAGGCTATGGGTCTCATCAAGGGTACGGGCGCTGCCATCTGGAGCTATGCTGTGCGTCATCCCAACACCACGCTTGGCGCCGTCGCTGGCTTTATCCTCGCCGTGTTGGTGCTCACGTTGGGCCTGTGGGACACGCTCGTCATTGCATTCTTCGTGCTGATCGGCGCCGTGATCGGCCAAATTCGCGACGGCGAGAACGGGATCGTCAACTTCTTCGGCCGTCTGTTTAGCGGCCGCTAATATGTATTCGACTGTCGCATCCGCGGCAGGCATAAGGAGGAACCATGGCTTTTAATACGAAGGTCGATGTGGCCGATACCGAGCTCGAGGCAGACGAGACCGTCACCGCCGAGGCCGAGGACGTAACGCTCGAGGATGAGGCGCTCGTCGAGGCCGAGTCCGCCGATGATGCGGACGAGGATGATGAGGAAACAGACGAGTCCGAGGACTCGCTGACCTATTCCAACGGTGTGATCGAAAAGATCGTTGCTATGGCCACCCGCGAGGTTCCGCACGTTCTGGGCATGAAGGGTAACCTCATGCATTTTGTGCAGGAGCAGTTTGGTGCCGAGAATCTGACCAAGGGCGTGACGGTCGAGGTCACCGATGACAATCGCGTGGTCGTCAACATCTCCGTCATCATCGAGTACGGCGCCTATGCGCCCGCGATCTTCGACGATGTCAAGGCACGTGTCACCGAGCGCCTTGCCGCGATGACCGGCCTTGAGGTGGCGGGTGTCAACCTGCGTATCGAGGACGTCATCACCCCCGAGGAGTACGAGCACCGCACCAGCCAGCACGAATAACCTTCCAAAAAGGGACAGGTTTGTTTTGGCAGATTTTATCTGCGAAAACGTTAAACGGCCGACCGCGCAAGCAAAAGCGTGGCCGGCCGTTATTTGTATGCCCCCCGATGTGGGCATACCGCTCGTCTAACTAGGGGTTGCAATCGTCGCGTTCCGCGTTACCCTAATGGGCGCATTGTTTCCAAATTGTTAACGAGGGGTTGCCGTAATGGCCGACGAGCACGAAACAGAAAGCAAGGCATGGGCGATTGAGGCCGCCGCGGCAGAGGTGGCATCACGTGCTGCCGAGGAGATGCATCGTCCTCCCGTGGTGCCGATGGAGCGCGTGGTCGATCGCACCGATATCGAGCGCGGCGAGCGTGCCGGTCAAAAGCGCAGCCAGGAGCCGGGCTTCCCGCGCTTTTTTGCCGAGCTCAATCTGGGCCTGATTCTTACGGCCTTTGCCATCGTTGCGTTTAAAACCCCTAATCACTTTGCTTTTGGCGGCACCTCGGGCGTGTCGGTCATTCTGTCCACGCTGTTCCCGACCCTGCCCGTCGGCGTCTTTATGTGGATTATCAACGCGGTTCTCGTCGTCTTGGGCTTTATCTTTTTGGAGCGCAAGGCAATCCTGTGGAGCGTCTTCGCCTCGTTTGCGCTGTCTGCCTATGTTTCGCTGTTTGAGCTCTTTATCCCGACCGATGTCTCTCTGACGGGTGATATGTGGCTCGACCTGTGCTTTGCCGTTATCTTGCCGGCGCTTGGCAGCGCTATTGTCTTTGATATTGGCGCCTCGACGGGTGGCACGGACATTCTTGCCATGATCCTCAAGCGCCGCACGACGCTCGAGATTGGCCGTGCCCTGCTGCTGGTCGATATCGGCATCGTGACCATCGCGGCCTTTTTGTATGGCCCGCGTGTCGGTCTGTATTGCGTGCTCGGCCTGTTTGCCAAGACACTCGTGGTCGACAAAGCCATCGAGAGCATTCACCTGCGCAAAGTCTGCACGGTCATTTGCTCCGAGCCGCGCAAAGTCGAGGAGTTTATCGTTAAACATCTCAACCGTACGGCGACTATCAGCCGCGGCTACGGTGCCTTCTCGGGCAAGTGCGTGACGGTGATCATGAGCGTGCTGAGCCGTCGCGAGGCCGTGCAGCTGCGCCGTTATGCGCGCGAGGTCGATCCGGGTGCCTTTATCACGATCGTCGACAGCTCCGAGATCGTCGGCAAGGGCTTCCGCGGAACGAACTAGCGCAGACGTATTCAACGAACCGCCTGCTGGCGCCGTGTATCTTGCAAATCGGTCATCTTTGAGTATTTGACCCCACATTGGGCAATAATGATGCTAAAGACATCGTTTGCGATCCAAGTGATTTGTTCAAGATACGAAGGGATGATTCTATGTTCTGCTCGCAGTGTGGCGCCCCATGGGCGATAACGACAAGTTCTGCGGCGTGTGTGGTGCTCCTAATGCCGGTGCCGCTGGCCCCGCTCCCCAGGGACAGCCTCAGCCCCAGCAGTTTGTTCCGCAACCGCCCGTGGCGAATGCGCCAAAGGGCTGTGTGGCTCAGGCGTTCCAAGATATGACCAAGACTCCGGGTGTGCTTCAGCGTGTATGCCAAATCGCGTTTTTGCCGCCGCTGATTTGCGTTGTGTCGGTGCTCGTGTTGTTTATTCCCGTTATTGGCGGCATTGCGGCTGCCATCGGCTTTTTGGCAGCTTGCATTGCGAGCGTGTGCGGTTCCGGCTTTGGCATCGAGTGGGGTCGCGATCTGTCGCTTAAGATCGATGACGGCATGGATCGTCCGCTGATGCGTTCCACGTCGTTTGGTCTCGGAGTCTTTTCGAGCGTTATTTCGGTCGTGCTCGAGGTTATCGCTGCCATTCCCGTTATCGGTGTAGTGCTTTCGCTGGTGGAGGGCGTGGTAATTGGCGCTGCGGGCTCGTATTCTTATTACGGCTCTTATGCGCTCGAGGCTGCGCTGTTTGGCTCGCTTGGCCTGCTTGTCCTGGCGCTAATTGCCTCGGCGATTCTGGGTGTCTTCTTTAAGATGTTCGCCGACATCGCCGTGATGCACTTTGCGGTGACCGGGCGTGTCGAGAGCGCGTTTTCGCTCGATAAGGTCTGGGCGGCGTTTAAGCACAACAAGACCAAGCTGTTCTGTGCTTCGCTCCTTCCCGAGTTTTTGACGGGCCTGGTCGCCAACGTTGTCACATGGATCTTGACGGTCGTCTTTGGCGCCATTGCCTCTGTCGGTATGTATAGCTACTACTATCGTCCTACGGGTATTGAGGCAATTGTTACCGGCGGTGGCGTCACGCTCGCGCTGTTCCTGGTGCTGGTCGCTTTCGTCACCGTATTTCTTACGGTTTTTGGCAAGATGCTCAAGCACCGTGCCGTTGGCTATTGGGTTGCACGTTATGCAAGCGAATGGGCCGATGAGGATAAGGACGACGTCCTGACTTTTGTATTGCCCTTCGAGAAGAAGTCCGCTGCTTCGGGTTACAGTGCTCCGGATGCTTCGCCGGCACCTGCACCCGCTCCCGCGACCGAGCCTGAGCCGGCGCCCGAGTCTGAGACGGCATCTGAGCCCGAGCCTGCGCTTGAGCCTGAGCCTGAGCCGGCACCTGCACCTGAGTCGGCGTCCGAGCCAAGCTCCGACGAGGAGCCTCAGGACGAGTAGCCATGCCGTCTGCCATTTGGGGACGGGGTAGAAATGGTAGAAATAGCGCTTGAAGAATGAGCGGGGGCGGACGTTTCGATACGTCCGCCCCCGCTCTGCTTTAGCCAGGCTGTTATGGATGGGTGTGACGACTACTCGTCGTGCTTCTCCTCACGGCGTGCAGCAGCGCGTGCGTCGTGGATGCCCTTGATCGCGGCATGGCGAGCCGTTCGGGCATCATGGATGGCGTCGCGAGCCTCGGCGGTCGTCGCCTTGGCAGAGCGCAACTTGGCGGCCAGATCGGGGTTGGTTTCGGCGACCGCGGTAATCGCGGGGCCGTCGAGCTCCTCTTGCGTGGGCTCGGCCAAAAAGTCGATAGCATACTGGGCGGCCACCATGGAGCCCTTTGCCAGCACGGTCTCGTCAATCTTGTAAAAGCAGGAATGCTGGGCGTACGTGGCGCCAATCTTGGGGTTGCGCGTACCTACAAAGGCGAGCACGCCCGGTACGCGGCGCAGGTACTCCGAAAAATCCTCGCCCGAAAGCGTGCCGCGATAATGTCCTTGGCCGGTGGGGCCCAGGCACTTGATTACGGCCTGACGGCAGCGCTCGCTCGAGGCGGCGTCGTTTTCGACCTTGTAGTTGGCGATGGTGTAGTCGGTGAGCTCTGCCTCGGCGCCCAAGGCGGCCGCGGTATGCTCCACGATGCGGCGCATAAGCTCCGGCATTTCCTCGTGGGTCGAATCTCCGTAGGTGCGCACCGTGCCGGCGAGGTAGGCCGTGCCGGCGATAACGTTGCGCGCGGTGCCGCCGTGCAGCTCGCCGACGGTGATGACGGCCGGCTCGTAGGGGCTGATTTCGCGCGAGACGATGGTCTGCAGGGCGTTGACAATCTCGGCGGCAACCATGACGGCGTCGTGACCTCGCTGGGGCATGGCGCCATGGCACGAGGTGCCGCGGACGTCGATGCGGAACCAGTCGGTATTGGCCATGCGCGGACCGGGCTCGCAGCTCACGGTGCCGGCGTCGACCTCACTCCAGATGTGCGCGGCGTAGGCGCCATCGACGCCGTCGAGCACACCCGTGCCGATCATGAGCTTAGCGCCCTGGCCGTTTTCCTCGCTGGGCTGGAATACGATGCGGACTTCGCCGTGGATGTCGTCGGTCATATGGCGCAGGATTTGCAGCGTGCCGAGCATCATGGCGATGTGGCAGTCGTGGCCGCAGGCGTGCATGCAACCCTCGTTGACGCTGGCGAACTCCTCGCCGGTCTGCTCGGTGACGGGCAGGGCGTCGATATCGGCGCGCAGCAGGATACGGCGGCGCGGCGTGCCGTCCTCGCGGTAGGCATCCGGCGCGGTACCGCGAAGCGTTGCCACCAAGCCGGTCTTGAGCGGACGCTCGTAGGGGATATTCATGGCGTCGAGCTGGTTGGCGATGTCAGAGGTTGTGCGCTCCTCGGCAAGGCTCAGCTCCGGGTGCTTATGGAAGTGCCGGCGCTGCTTGATGATATAGGGCTCAAACTCGGCGGCGATATCTCGGATGGCCGCGGTGACGTCGTCTGCCGCGCGAACCTCGGTTGCCGCCATAATCTGCTGTGCCTTGGTTTTCGTCATGGTCGATTTGCTCCTTGCTGGGTTGATCGCAAAATCGTACAGGCTCTCTCCAGTATGCCACCTGCCGCTAGGGCTGGTAAAGCTGCCGTTTGCCGCTTGGCATTTTGTAACCGAGGCGGGGGAGTACACTCGGGGGTGTTGAATTTCCTGCCAGAGATGGGGATGCCCATGCAACATATCGATCGGATTATTCGCTCCAAGAACGTCTTTACCGCGCAAGACGGCATCGATACTGCTCGTGAGCTGGCGATTGCCATCGCAGGTGACCGTATCGTCGCAGTCGGCAAGCCCGATGACGTGATCGCCGCCGCTCCCGCCGCCACGCCGGTTCTCGACTACGGCGAGCAGTTTGTCTGCCCCGGTTTCCACGATGCGCACCTGCATTTCTTCCATACTTCGGTTGCCTCCTCGCCGTACATGCTCATGGATATGGGCACATCCGAGGCGGCATTGGTGCAGCATGCACGCGAGTTTTCCCAGGGCTTGCCCGATGACGCCTGGATCGTGACCCAGGGCTGGCGCGATTACCGCTGGGATCCGCCCGAGCACCCTACCAAGGCCTCCGTCGACGCCGCCTTCCCCGATCGCCCCTGTGTTATGTATTCGGGCAATGGGCATACCCTGTGGCTCAACAGCCGCGCACTCGAAGCCCTCGGCGTGACGCGCGACAGCGAGCCTCCGGCGGGTGGCAGTTACGACAA
>DBEZXT010000078.1:0-22075 GCA_048291645.1 Collinsella aerofaciens
GGGACGGGGTGGGGAAAGGTGTTGAAAAATGGGGCGGTTCCCCATATTATTGATGACGTCGACAGGCGGGGTGGTTCCCCGCGTACGTGCCATCTGAGTAACCGAGGGGAGGGCGCACATGGGAATGACTGGTGCATACGAGCGCAATCTCGATGCAAAAGGTCGTCTGTCCCTGCCTGCACCCCTTCGCGAGGAGCTTGGAGAGCACGTTCGCGTGTTCAAAGCCCTGGATGTCGATGCTCTGTACGTGTTCTCTGCCGAGGCCTTCGATAAGTGGGTCGAAGGACTCTTCGCGGGTCGTGAGGGTCACGAGGGTTTTAACCCGCGTGACATTAATGACCAGAAGCTCATGAGGGCGATCAACAAGCGCACCACGTCGATGGACGTGGACAGCGCCGGTCGTATCGGTCTTTCCGAGTCTCTCCGCAAGCAGGCGAACCTCGACCGCGAGGTCACGGTTGTGGGCAACTACGACCACCTTGAGGTTTGGGATCGCGCCGCGGCCGATGAGGACGATGACGATGAGGCCCTGCTGGACCTCTTCTTCTCGTAAGGGCAAGGCACGGGTAACGGATGGAGCGTGGGATCTTGACACAAGAATATCGGCATGAACCTGTCATGCTCGGCGAAGTGCTTGAGTCGCTGCGGCTAAAGAGCGGCTCCGTTGTCTGCGATTGCACCCTTGGCGGTGCCGGCCATTCGGTAAAGATGGCCGCGCAGGTGGGGGAGACGGGCCTTTTGCTCGGCGTCGATCAGGACGACATGGCCCTCGAGGCCGCTGGTGCCCGTCTGGACCGCGAGGTTCCCGGCGTTCCGCACCAGCTGCTGAAGGGCAACTTCGGCGACTTGGACGAGCTGCTTTGCTCGGCCGAGGTGCCCGGGGTCGATGGCTTCCTGTTCGATTTGGGCGTTTCGTCACCGCAACTCGATATCCCTGGCAGGGGCTTTTCGTATAACGAGGACGCCCCATTGGACATGCGGATGGATCCGGGTAATAACACCTTAAACGCAGCTGAGGTCATCAACACCTATAACGAACACGACCTCGCCCGGATTCTACGCGTCTACGGAGAAGAGAAGTTCGCCTCGCAGATTGCGCGCGAGATTGTGCGCCGCCGCGAGCAAGAACCGATCGAAACCACCGGCCAATTTGTCGAGATCATCAAGGCGGGTATCCCGGCTGCCGCTCGTCGGCATGGCGGACACCCGGCCAAGAAAAGTTTCCAGGCCATTCGCATCGAGGTCAATCACGAGCTCGATGTGCTCGAACGAGGGCTTGATGCCGCCACCAGGTGGCTCAACCCGGGCGGACGTATCTGCGTCATCTCGTATCACTCGCTCGAGGACCGTATCGTAAAGAACCACTTTAAGGAGATGAGCCAGGGGTGCACGTGTCCGCCGGAGATTCCGGTGTGCGTGTGCGGCAACGTGCCGATACTCAAGGTCATCACCCGCAAACCCTTGGTTGCCCAGCCTGATGAGGTTGAGCGCAACCCTCGGGCGAGATCAGCCAAAATCCGCGTGGCGCAGCGTCTGTAGGCGCGACCGCGCGATATTGGACCTCCCGCTCGCACCATAAACGAAGCTTAAACACACTACCAACGTACTCGGGATGGGAGGCGGCATATCATGGGCTACAACACTTCAAGCGCAGCACTCGCCTATGATATGAACGCCATGCCCGCCTATCGTGAGACGCCGCAGGCCCCCGTTGCTCCCCGTGAGCAGCGCGCGCCGCGCTTTGATGTCTACACGGGCGCGGGCCGTCAGGCAAACCAGGCGGTAAGCCCGGTTTTCATGAGCGTTCTTAAAACGTTTTGCATCATTGCGGCTATCTTCATGACGATCGGCGTCGCCCGCGTGGCGCTCGCCGGCGTTACGGCCCAGGTGCTCAACAGCAACGCCGAGCTTACCAGCACGCTCGAAAAGGCGACCGATGAGAGCTCCGACCTGGAGGTCATGCATTCGGTCTATGGCGCCGACACGCGCATTCGCGACCTTGCGGGCGCTTATGGCATGGTGGAGCCCAGCGAGAGCGTTACACTTGACTTTTCGCAGGATGCAGCCGCGGGCGCCAACGCGACCGCGACCGCTCAGTAGCAAGACGGTAGCTGAGTATGACAAATGACTATCGCCGCGGTTCCGATGGGGGCCGCGGGTCTGGACGTCCCTCGTCGCGGGGACGTTCTGGTTATCAAGGAACGGGTCGGCAATCTTACAACGCCGGGCGGTCCCGTGGCAACGACCCAGCGTCGCGACTTCGCGGCTCGGGCGGCCCTCAAGTGCATAACACCAGGTCGCGCAAGAGTTCGTCGACCGAATGGCTCACAGGCGCGCCTCTGCCTCGCCGCAAAGCCGTCATGGGCTTCATCGGGCTTGGCTTGGGCTTGGGCGTCTTTCGCCTTGCCGACTATCAAATTGTCGAAGCCGATAAACTGCGCGAGCGTGCCGATGCGCGCCGCCTGCTTGCGCAGACCCTCTATGCCAAACGCGGCACCATCTACGACCGCAACGGCAACGTGCTGGCGTCGTCGGTCGAATGTCGCAACATCGCCGTGAACCCGCAGCTTGTCGAGGATGTTGACAAGACGGTGTCGGCGCTGGTCAAGGCAACTGGAATCGATAAAAAGACCTGCCGCAAGCTCGTTGAGTCCGATGGAACCTGGGTGTATATCAAGCGCCAGGTGGACGAAGACGATGTTGCGGCGCTGGAGAAGAAGAACCTGCCCGGCGTGCTTTTTGAGCAGGCCATGAAGCGCGTATATCCATACGGCAATCTGGCATCGCAGGTGCTGGGTGTAGTGAATGTAGACAACGACGGCTTGACGGGTCTCGAAAAGCAATACAACAAGCTTCTGACCGGCACGAACGGTTCTCTCGTACGCGAGCGCGCGAGGGACGGCAGCTATATCGCGGGCGGTGCCTATAAAAAGGTGGCTGCGGTCGACGGCGTTGATATCGTGACGACGCTCGACGTCAATATCCAGCGTGCGGCCGAGGATGCCCTGGCAGAGGCAGTTGAGAAGACTAAGGCCAAGAACGGCTCGGCGCTGGTCGCCGATCCTACGACAGGCGAGATTTTGGCAGCCTGCTCGTACCCGACCTACGACCAGACCGATCTGGAGAATGCCAAGACCGAGGATATGAATCTGCGCCTGGTCACCGACGCCTACGAGCCCGGCTCGGTCTTTAAGACGCTCGTGGCGGGCGCCGGCTTCGACTTGGGCGTCGTGCGATCGAGTACGTCGTTTGAGGTGCCGGCGAGCATCAAGGTGGGCGACGATACCGTCACCGATGCCGACAAGCGCGACTATGCCATGACCATGGATGTGCGCGAGATGATGCGCCGTTCGTCCAACGTGGGCTTTGTCCTAGTGGGGCGCAAGATCGGTTCCGACGACTTTGCCGCCTATGTGGACAAGTGGGGCATCGGTCACAGCTCGGGTGTCGATTTTCCGGGAGAGAGCCTGGGTATCGTCAAGGAGCGTGACCAGTATGACGGCGCCACGCTGGGCTCGATGAGCTTTGGACAGGCACTGTCCGTCTCGCCGATTGAGATCGCACGTGCCGTGGGCGGTATCGCCAACGGCGGCGTGATGATGACCCCGCACTTCTATAAGTCCAGCAAGGGCGACGAGAAGGACTGGGGCGAAGGCGAGCGCGCGATTTCTGAGGATGCCGCATCCCAGGTGACATCGTGCATGCAGACGGTCGTGTCCGAGGGAACGGGCGTTGGCGGCGCGGTTGACGGCTATGACGTGGCGGGTAAGACCGGTACGGCCGAACGAGCCGACGAGAACGGCGGCTACCTCAAGGAGAACTATATGTCGTCCTTTATGGGCTTTGCACCGGCACAATCGCCCAAGGTGCTGTGCTATATCACGCTCGACGGAACGCCGAGCGGCTCGGATGCCGCTGCGGTGCCGTTCCAGTCCATTATGGCCAACGCGCTCGACGTGCTGGGTATCCCGCACACGAGGTAGGGGGTTACAATCTTTGGGGCCTGGTTTGTTGTCCCATATGAGGGTGTTCACATGCCCTGCACCACGCATGCGCGGCGCTGGGATACAATACGCCGATAGCATTATTAGGTTTACAGGGGAGCTGCAATGATAGAGATCGCCGTCAACAACCTCGCGGCCGCAACAGGGGCCCGAACCGTGACGGGAGAAGCCGATCGGGTATGCCGCGGGTGCGTTATCGACTCGCGCCAGGTCGAGGAAGGGACGATTTTCGTCGCCTTTCCCGGTGAAAACGTCGACGGCAATGATTTTGCTTCCCGTGCCGTCCAGTCGGGTGCCGGCGCCGTCGTGATGACGCGTGAGCCCGAGGCCGAGCTGGTCTCGCTGGCGCAGGACAAGGGGTGCGCCATCCTGCTGACCGATGATCCCGAGGAGTTTCTGCTGCGTTTGGCGCACACGTATCGCCTGGAGCTTGGCTGCCTGGTCGTTGGTATTACCGGTTCCATCGGCAAGACGACGACCAAGGACGTGCTCGCCGCCGTGCTCGCCAAGCGCTATCGTGTCTGGGCCACCAAGGGCAATTTCAATAACCTGATCGGCATGCCGCTCACGGTGCTTTCCGCTCCGGCCGATACCGAGGTCCTGGTGCTCGAGATGGGCATGAACCATTTCCACGAGATTGAGCGCCTGTCCAAGTCCGCCAATCCCAACCTTGCCATCGTGAGCAAGATTGGTACCTCTCACATCGGCATTTTGGGCAGCCGCGAGAACATCGCCCGCGCTAAGGCCGAGATTGTCCAGGGTATGTGCGCCGCCGGCGACTTCTTGCCGCTGCTGGTTTTGGGCGGTGAGGACGACTTTACGCCGTTCATTCGCGATACGTTCGCCCAGCCTGCTGGTATCGACGTTATGCTGGCCGGCGTCTCGGACGACGATGAGGTCCGTGCCCGCGACATTCGTGTTGATGACGAGGGACGTCCGGTCTTTACGCTCGATTTTGGCCAGGGTGAGACGATCGATACCATGCTTGCCATCCCCGGCGTGCAGTCCGTTCCTAATGCCGTTAAGGCCGCCGCGGTTTCCTATCGCCTGGGCGTGACGCCCGAGCAGATCGATGCTGCTTTTAGGGGCCTCACGATCACCGGTCACCGCCAGGAGATCAAGCGCGCCAAGAGCGGTGCCCGCGTCATCGACGATTCCTATAACGCCAGTGCCGAATCCATGGCTGCTGGCCTCGATCTACTGTGCTCGCTTTCGTGCACGGGGTCTCGCATGGCGATCCTGGGCGAGATGGGCGAGATGGGCGATGAGGCTCCTCGCATGCATGAGCTCGTGGGCGCCTATGCCGCCGCCAAGAAGCTCGACATGCTGGCGTGCGTGGGTGGTGAGCTGGCCCAGCTTATGGCCGATGCCGCGCGCATGATGGGCATGGACGAGGACCGCATCCAGGTGTTCTCCGATTATCAGCAGGTGCTCGACCGCATGGGCGGCGCGCTTGAAAAACATGATGTTGTACTGGTCAAGGGTTCCCGCTTTGTTGAGCTCGACCGCTTTGTGGAAGGTGTGTGCTAGCCCATGTTCGGCAATCCCTCGTATCCAACGTATCAGGCTTTTTTGGGGCTTGGCATCGCCGCTGCCATTGCGCTGCTGCTCATGCCGTGGTGGATCAAGCTGCTCAAGGTCGAGGGTATCGGCCAGCAGGTTCGTGCCGACGGCCCCAAGCGTCATTTGGTTAAGCAGGGAACGCCCACCATGGGTGGCGTTGTCATTCTCGTCGCGATTTCGCTGACCTGCCTGCTGATGGGCAAGCTCACCACCGAGCTCGTGCTCGTGCTGCTCGCCACGCTGGCGACCGGCGTGCTGGGCCTGATCGACGACCTGACCTCCGTTACGCATGGGCGCTCGCTCGGTCTGACGCCTCATGCCAAGATGATCGGTCTAACCATTATCTGTGTCACCTTTACGGTACTTGCCGTTAACTGGTGCGGCGTCGCCCCCGAGATTCGTTTTCCCGGCGGCCTGACGATCGACCTTGGCGTGCTTTCGACCACCATCTGCGGCCTTTCGTTCCCGTGGCTCTATATTGTCTTTTGCTGGCTGATGATCGCCGGTCTTTCTAATGCCGTGAACCTGACCGATGGCCTTGACGGTCTTGCTGGCGGCACCTCCATGATCGCTATGCTCGCCATGGCCGCCATGGCGTTTTTGCACGGAGACGTGAACCTGTCCATCTTCTGCACCGCGTGTGCCGGTGCCTGCTTGGGCTTTCTGTGGTTCAACTGCTATCCGGCGAGCATCTTTATGGGCGATACCGGCTCGCTTGCCCTGGGTGCCGCGTTTGCCTGCACGTCCATCATGACCAACACCGAGGTCGTCTCCCTCATCATCGGTGGCCTGTTTATCGTTGAGACCCTGTCGGTCATGATTCAGGTTGTCTACTTCCACTTTACGCACAAGCGCGTCTTCCTTATGGCGCCCATCCATCATCATTTCGAAAAGAAGGGCTGGGCCGAGACCAAGGTCGTCATCCGTTTTTGGATTATCGCTGCTGCCTTTGGTGCCGTTGGCCTTGCTCTGTTCTTCCAGTTGGGATAGTGGTCTTTCATGTCTCTTGCTGCTGTCTTTAGCCTGCTCGTTTTGGGTCAGGGCAAATCCGGTCTCGATGTCGCCCGCTGGGCGTTGGCACATCCCGAGCGCGTAAGTGCCGTTACCGTGTATGGCGGTGGCACCTCTGAGCCCAATGACGCCACGCGTGCGCTCGAGGCCGCTGGTGCGTCGTTTGTCTATGGGACCGAACAGGTCGAGGGCGCCTATGACGTATGCGTGACGTGCCCGGGCATCTCGGAGTTCTCGGGCTTCTTTAAGGCCGGGCGCGAGCATGCCGCCCAGATTATGGGTGAGCCCGAGTTTGCCTATCGCCTGTCGCCCGATAACTGGATTGCCATCACGGGCACCAACGGCAAGACGACCACCACGTCGCTGACTGATTATCTGCTTAAGGCTGCCGGCGAGGCCAGCGTTGCTGTCGGCAACATCGGCGAGCCGCCGGTCAACGAGATTGACGGCCGAGCCCACAACGAGTGGTTTGTGGCTGAGCTCTCGAGCTATCAGATTGCTACGACAACCGAGCTCCACCCCCGCGTGGCGGTGCTGCTCAACATCACGCCCGACCACCTGGGCTGGCACAAGAGCCACAAGAACTATGCGCTTGCCAAGATCAAGTTGTTCGAGAATATGGTCGACGACGACCTCGTGGTTATCGACGTTGAGGATGCCGGCATCCATGAGTTCGATGAGTACATCTACATGCCGGGCCGCCGCATCTGCAAGGTTGCCTTTGACGAGCCTGAGGGCGAGGATGCCGCCTTTGTGCGCGATGGCAAGATGATCGTGCGTCTGAAGGGTGTCGAGACCCCGCTCATCGCTATATCCGAGCTCAAGATCTCGGGCCATCACAATGTTATCAATGCCCTATGCGCTGCCACGGCTGCCTTGGCGGTCGGTGCCGATGTCGATGGTGTCTGCCGCGGTCTTGCCTCGTTCCAGCCGCTCGAGCACCGTGTGGAGCCGTGTGGCGAGATTGACGGCGTGCGCTACGTCAACGATTCCAAGGCGACCAACACCGATGCGGTCGAGAAGGCACTGACGGCATTTCCCGATGACGACGTGATCTTGCTGCTCGGCGGCCACGATAAGGGCACGCCGCTCACGGACTTCGCGCGCGTCGTTATGGATAACGTGCGCTCGGTCGTCTGCTTTGGCGATGCGCGCGAGCGCTTCACCGCCGCTATGGACGAGGCTGATGTCGATGGCGATGTGGATATCGCCCAGGCGGATGACCTGCGCGACGCCGTGGACGTTGCCCGTTCGCTTTCGAGCCGTGGTGATGTGATCTTACTTTCTCCTGCCTGCTCTTCGTTCGATGAGTTCTCGGGCTATGAGGAGCGCGGCCGCGTGTTTAAGGACTACGTGGCTCAGCTTGCCGCTACAGCGAAATCACAAATGGAATAGGGGTTGCGGTGAGAGAGGAGAGCCCCCGACAAGGTATGAGGAGGCCCGACTCGGACCGTGCTTCCTCACGTCGCACCACACCGCGTTCCAGCCGCGGCGGGCAGTCGTTTAGCGAACGCTATATTGCCGGCGTTCCCGCCCGTATCATGCGCCCCCGTTTGATATTCATGGCCTGCTTGTTTACCTTGGTATGCTTTGGCCTGCTGATGGTGTACTCGGCGTCTTCGGTCGAGGCGCTGCACGAGAATGGCTCGGCGACGTTTTTTCTGGGTCGACAGGCCGCGTTTGCCGTGGTCGGTGTTCTGGCGCTGATTGCCATCGTGCGCGTTTTGCCGGACAGCTGGTTTGGGGAGGATGTGCTCAGGATCTTCCTCATAGGTATGATAGGGCTACTGTTTTTGGTGTTCTTGGTGGGCAGCGGCAGCCGTGGCGCCACGCGCTGGCTCAACATCGCCGGCATTCAGTTCCAGCCTTCCGAGTTTTTAAAGCCATTTGCCATTGCGTATTCGGCCATCATGCTTGATCGTTTCTTTTCGCCCGGTGGCAACATCAACGAATTCCTTCGCAAGATGGGCATCTACCTGGGCATTTCGCTCTTTCTGATCTTTATCCAGCCCGATTTCGGTACTGTCCTGATCATCCTGTTGACCCTCATGTGCATGGCGTTGTTTGCGGGTCTCGACCCCAGATTTATCATCGGCGTGATAATCTTCGGTATTCTCGTGATCGTGATTGCGCTTGTCGCAGAGCCGTACCGTATGGTGCGTATTCAGGTTGCCTTGAACCCTTGGGCCGACGAGTATGGTGATGGCTATCAGGCCACGCTTGCCATCATGGCCTTTGCTTCGGGCGGTCTGTTCGGCCGTGGCATCGGCAACTCAACCATGAAGTACTCGTATCTGCCCGAGGCGCACAATGACTACATCCTGGCTATCATTGGCGAGGAAGTCGGCTTTGTCGGAACCGTGCTGTTCTTCTTGGTGTTTGCGATGCTGATCTACTCGGCGTTTCGCATTGCCGAGCAGGCGACCGATCGTCGGGGCGCGCTCATGGCGTCTGGCTCCGCGGTCATTCTCGCAGTGCAGTTTTTGATTAACGCGCTGGGCATCCTCAACGTGTTTCCCATGACGGGCAAACCGTTGCCGTTTATTAGCTACGGCGGTTCGTCGATTATTGTGTCGCTTATGCTTGCCGGGTTGATCCTGCGCGTTTCGTACGAGAGCGCCCGCCGCGATGAGTATGACCGCCGCCGTGAGAGCTTTGCCGTTATGGACGAGAGCACCGCCGGCGTAGCCCATGTGCGCGGTGAACGACCTTCGCGTAGCGGCTTTACCGTT
The DNA here is from genome assembly GCA_048291645.1 of Collinsella aerofaciens. Taxonomy (GTDB): domain Bacteria; phylum Actinomycetota; class Coriobacteriia; order Coriobacteriales; family Coriobacteriaceae; genus Collinsella; species Collinsella aerofaciens_CG. The sequence continues at coordinate 9,311 of DBEZXT010000078.1, forward strand.
CTGGATGGTTCTGCATCCGAGCCGGCAGCTCGTCCACGCCCGCGAATGGCTCCGCAAGGTCGTCCGCAGCGCCCCAGCCCTCGCAACGCGGGCGGCGGATATAATCGAATCGATTTGAACTCGGACCCGTCGGCGCGTCTGCGTACCGACGACCAGGGACCGCGTGTACGAAGGGACTACCATGACCGATAAAATGACCGTTGCTATTGCAGCCGGCGGCACGGCAGGACACATCAACCCCGCGCTCGCCTTGGCCGAAGAACTGCGTGACCGTGGCCACCACGTTGTGTTCGTGGGCCAGTCGCGCAAGCTCGAGGGTCGTCTGGTCCCCGAGGCTGGGTTTGATTTTGTGCCCATTACGGTCACGGGCTTCGACCGCTCCCGTCCTTGGACGGCGCTGACCTCGCTGTGGCGTGTCAACAAGGCCAAACGTGCGCTCGCCAGTCATTTCTCAAAGGTCGGCAAGCCCGATGCTGCCGTCGGTTTTGGTGCCTATGTCGAGGTTCCGCTGCTGGGGTGGTGCAAGGGCGCAGGCGTTCCGTATCTGCTGCATGAGCAGAACTCTGTTCCGGGCCTGGCCAACAAGATGATGAACTCCCACGCCGCCCGCGTGTGCATCTCGGTGCCGGCAGCGCGTTCGGTCTTTGAGCGCGAAGGTGACCCTGACCACGTGCTCATGACCGGCAACCCCGTACGTCGCTCGGTAATCGAAGGCGATCGCGCTCGCGGCCGCAAGGCACTTGGCGTTCCCGAGGACGCTACGCTGCTGCTCGTCTTTGGCGGTTCACTTGGCGCCCAGCACCTCAACGAGCGCGTGGTTTCGCTCAAAAACGAGCTGCTTTCGCGCAAGAACCTCTATGTGTTGCATTCGACGGGTGCCGACGGCTTTGAGGAGACCGAGCGCGCTTTGGCGCTGACGCCCGAGGAGGCGAAGCGTTACCGCGTCCAGCCTTACATCGACAACATGGGCGATATGTTGGCTGCTGCCGATTTGGTGCTCTCGCGTTCGGGCGCATCGAGCGTGGCCGAGATCGCTGCGCTCGCCGTGCCCTCGGTGCTCGTGCCGTATCCGCATGCGACGGCCGACCACCAAACCACCAATGCCCGGTATCTGGTCGACGCCGGGGCCGGCGTGCTCTGCGCCGATGCCGATATCGACGGTTCTGCCTTTGCCGATGAACTGCTGCACCTGGTCGATGACGCGGCGGCGCGCGACGCCATGCGTCAGGCGGCGCGTGGTCTGGCTCAGGATAGGGCCGCCGCTCTTCTGGCGGATGCGGTAGAGGGTTTGCGTTAGTTAGACGGGATATCGTCGGTCGCCCTCGCGCTGATGCGGTAGGTGCGGTACAGTTAACGGGTTACAGGCAGTGTTTACGCAAGGAGTACACGAGCACATGGCTGATTCCCAGACTGCAACCTCCGCGCCCGAGTTTAAGAGCGCCCACTTTATCGGTATCGGCGGCGCCGGCATGAGCGGCATCGCCCTCGTTCTGCACGAGCGCGGTTATGCCGTTACCGGCTCCGACCTTAAGACGTCACGTTATATCCGCCAGCTTACCCGCGCTGGTGTGAAGGTGCATGTGGGCCATGAGGCCGCCACGATCGACGAGGTCAAGCCCGACGTGGTTGTTGTCTCTACCGCTATTCCGGAGTCCAACCCTGAACTCGTGCGCGCTCGCGAGCTTGGTATTCCCGTGTGGCCCCGTGCCAAGATGCTCTCTGCTTTGGGCCACGGCTACACGACTGTCGCTGTTGCCGGCACGCATGGCAAGACCACCACGTCTTCGATGTGCGCCACCATGCTCGACCGCATGGGTCTGGATCCGAGCTTCTTGATCGGTGGCATCGTCGAGGGCTATGACACGAACGGCAAGAACGGCTCGGGCGACTACTTTGTCGCCGAGGCCGACGAGTCCGACAGCTCCTTCCTGTTCCTGAACCCCAACGTAGTCATTGTGACCAACGTCGAGGCCGACCACCTCGATCACTACTCGGGTATCGAGGAGATCGAGGCAACTTTCGCCAAATTCATGAGCCTGGTGGGCGAGGACGGCACCGTCATCGTCTGCGGCGAGGACCCGCATCTGGTCGAGCTCGCCAAGTCGACGGGCCGTCACGTGCTTTCCTACGGCTTTGCCGAGAGCAACGACATCGTCTGCATGCACCCGGATGTCAAGGGTATCCAGAGTGACTTTATCGTTCGCTTTGAGGATGGCACTGAACATGCCGTGGAGATCAAGAGCAATCCCGGTCGCCACAACATGCTCAACGCCACGGCGGTGCTCACCGTCGCCCATGTCCTGGGCCTTGACATCGACGCCGCCGCCAAGGCGCTCTCGAGCTTTGAGGGCGTTCGCCGCCGCTTTACCCACGTGGGCGATATCGATGGCATCACCGTGGTCGATGATTACGGCCATCACCCCACCGAGATCAAGGCGACGCTTGCTGCCGCTTCGTCGCTGGGCTACAAGCACGTCGACGTCGTGTTCCAGCCGCACCGCTATTCGCGCCTGCAGGCCCTGTGCGACGACTTTGCCGATGCATTTGCCAATGCCGATAAACTGCTGCTGATTGATGTGTTCTCGGCTGGCGAGATGCCCATCCCGGGTGTCACCTCTAAGATGCTCGCCGATACCGTGCGCGCCAAGCATCCTGGCAAGGAGGTCGTGTACTGCTCCAGCCGTCTTGAGCTCAATCAGGAGCTCGAGCAGATGGTGGGCGAGGGCGACCTGCTGCTCACTATGGGTGCCGGTGACGTTACGACCGTCGGTCCCGAGTTTATCGAGTATCTGACTGCCAAGAAAGACGCTTAAGTCTAATGGGTCTGTTTAACGCCGTCATGGCGCTCTCGGGCATGATCGACACGGATGTGATCGAGGACGAGCGCCTTGCGCGTCATACGAGCTATCGTATCGGCGGCAAGGCCGACCTCTTTGTGACGTGCCATAGCTATCATGCCCTCCGCCGCGCCGTGGCGGTGCTCGATCGCGAGCAGGTGCCGTGGGTCATCATCGGCAAGGGCTCCAATCTGCTGGTTGCCGATGGCGGTTATCGCGGTGCCGTCATTTCGCTCGGACGTGAGTTTCAGCGCACGGTTGTTGCCGATGACGGTTGTACGCTGACGGTCGGTGCGGGCGTGATGTTTGCGCGCCTGGTCAACGATGCCCTGTCGCGTAGCCTCTCGGGCCTTGAGTTTGCCGTTGGCATCCCTGGGTCGGTCGGCGGTGCGATATCTATGAATGCCGGCACACGGACCGAATGGATTGGCTCGCTGGTTGAGGATGTCGTAACGTTTGACCCGGCATCCGGTATCAAGCATTATGCGGGGTCCGAGATCACTTGGGGCTACCGCGAATGTAGCCTTCCCCGCAATGAGATCATCCTCGAGTGCGTGCTCAAGCTTAAACCGGCGCCCAAGGCCGACATTCGCGAGCGCATGGAACGGTACCTGACGAGGCGCAAGCGTACGCAGCCCATGGGTCGCGCATCCTGCGGGTCGGTCTTTCGTAACCCGCCCGATGCGAGTGTGGGCAAGCTTATCGAGGATTGTGGATTAAAGGGTTTTTCGATTGGCGGCGCGGAAGTTTCGCCCGTTCACGCTAATTTTATCGTTAATAACGGAACTGCCTCGGCCGATGACGTTGCCGCGGTTATCAGACATGTGCACGGAAAGGTGAGGGAGGCGTATGGCATCGAGCTCAGACCGGAAGTTAAATTCCTCGGCTTCTAGAGCATCGAAACCCACCTTCCGCCGCGCCGGAGGGCGTTCCGGCGCGCCTGCCAAACCTCAACGCAATACCGTCGCGCACTCTAAGTCTGTCGGGCATGCTCGACAGACCAGTCGTCCGGTTGTCGGCTCGCAGCTCGGTAATCGTCCGGCCGCAAAAAAGTCCTCGCGTCCCTCGGTGACGTCAAAGCCTGTTATGGGCGCCAAGCCTGCCCGTCCTATGGCAACTCCTAAGCCCTCGACAGGAACTAAGGCGGCGCGTCCGAGTCGCACGCTGGGCGCATCGAAACCGCGCTCGCTGACATCGGTGCCGGCTACCGCCAAGAAGCCTTCGGGTAAAAAAGGCGTCAACCCGTTGTCTTCACTTAGGGCGATGGCAAATAAAACATCAGACGCCGCTTCTGTCGTTACAGGCAAAGGCAAAATCGTGGGCGGCGTTTTGGCCGTCTTGGCCGTGCTCGTCGTCGTTGCTATCGTGGTGATCAACTCTGGATTGTTTACCGCCACTGATATTCAGATTCAAGGAAGCGAGCATGTGACGAAGCACGATGCTATCCAGCTGATCGATTTGCCCGAGGGAACGTCGCTTTTTAACGTCGATCCCGACCAGATTACCGAGGACCTCAAGCAGAACCCGTGGGTCTCGGGCGTGGATGTCCAGCGTCAGTTCCCACATACGCTCATCATTACGCCGATGGAGCGCAAGGTCATTGCAATTGCCTATATCAGCTCCGATGACCTTGCCTGGGCCATCGGGGATGATGACACCTGGATCGCCCCGCTGTCGACGTCGGTCGAAGTGGATGACCAGGGCAACGTCATCACGACGGGGCAGGGCTCAAATACCCTGACCGGCATTGATGCCGCGCTGGCGCTCGCTAAGCACTATGGCGCGGTGTTGTTGACTGATGTCTCGGCGGATGTCGCTCCGGTTTCCGGCCAGGCGGTGAGCTCCAAGGCCGTTAAGGCTGGCTTGGATTATGTGCGTGGTTTTTCGAGCGAGTTCTTGGGACAAGTCAAGGATATTTCCACGCCTTCGGTCGAAGCCATCTCGGCAAACCTCAATAACGGCATTGAGGTGTCGCTGGGCGATTCGAACGATATCGTCAAGAAGGAGCGCGTAGTCACCAAGCTGCTTTCGCAGGTAGAGGGCGTAACGTATATCAATGTGCGCTCTCCGGGTAACTATACATTTAGGAACGCTCCGACCTCGTAGCGCTGGTTGATGCTTTGTTGAGGGGCCATACCACGCCGTTTATCTGGTTTGTTTGGTTTTCACGGTCAATTATTTGACTGATACGTTCATAATGTGCAAACATAATACGGTTTACCTTTGCATTTACTTTCAACCTGAAGGTTAATGTGCGCAGGGGTCGACCCATGCTATGGCTATAACCTTTGTTCGGAGGACCGACATGCACGAGACAGAGATCAACAACTACCTTGCCGTCATTAAGGTGGTCGGCGTCGGCGGCGGTGGTACCAACGCGGTCAATCGAATGATCGAAGAGGGCATCCGCGGCGTCGAGTTTGTTGCCATCAACACCGATGCTCAGGCACTCGCGATCTCTGATGCCGATATCAAGGTGCACATCGGCACCGACCTTACCCGCGGCCTGGGCGCCGGCGCCAACCCCGAGGTTGGCCGCAAGGCTGCCGATGAGTCCCGCGACGACATTGCCGAGGCGCTCGCTGGCGCCGACATGGTGTTCATCACCTGCGGCGAGGGCGGTGGCACCGGTACCGGCGCTGCTCCCATCGTTGCCGATATCGCGATGAACGAGGTCGGTGCGCTGACCGTCGCCGTCGTGACCAAGCCCTTCACCTTCGAGGGCCGCAAGCGCAAGAAGAGCGCCGAGGAGGGCATTAAGACCCTCTCCGATTGCGTTGACACCATGATTGTCATCCCTAACGATAAGCTGCTCGACATCGCCGAGAAGAAGACCACCATGCTCGAGGCCTTCGCGATTGCCGATGGCGTCCTTTCCCAGGGCACCCAGGGCATCACCGACCTCATCACCGTCCCCGGTATCATCAACCTGGACTTCGCCGATGTTAAGACCATCATGAAGCAGGCCGGTACCGCCATGATGGGTATCGGTACCTCTTCTGGGGATACCCGTGCCGTCGACGCTGCCCAGCAGGCCATCTCCAGCCCGCTGCTCGAGAGCTCCATCGATGGCGCCACGCGCGTGCTGCTCTCCATCGCCGGTTCCAAGGACCTGGGCATCCAGGAGATCAGCGACGCCGCCGACGTTGTTGCCAACGCCGTCGACCCCGAGGCCAACATCATCTTCGGTACCGTTGTCGACGAGTCCCTGGGCGATCAGGTGCGTATCACCGTCATCGCTACGGGCTTCTCCGACTCCAACGTCAACCGTCAGGACGAGCTCTTTGCTGCTCAGCAGTCTCAGAGCAAGGCCGCTGCCTCCGCTGAGCCGCAGCGCACCGCTCCGGCCACCAGCCCGGCTCAGGCCGCTCCGACCCGCAACGTCGGTGGCACCGAGCTTCCTAACTTCGGCAACGATCAGTTCGAGCTTCCCGACTTCCTGAAGCGCGGTAGCTTCTAAGTCGTTCTTTGCATTGTTGTGCACAGGGGCGTGTCCGTATGGACGCGCCCTTTTTATTTCGACTTTGTAAACTAGAACCTCCAATCTCTTTACGTTCCCTTTACGATTGCCTCCAGCGCAGCAGGTATCCTTTTAGAGAAGTATGACAGCCGTATAAACGCGGGCTGTAGCGGCGATGCCGCGGTACTTGTGTTATTAGGAGGCTTTAGTATGGCAGCACGTGCGGACAAAGTTTCGCGTGTCGACCATGATGGAGTTACGTTGGTGGAGGGCGCGACATCCGATGTTCGCTTTGCCTTCACCGAGCGCGCCGGTGGCGTTTCCGAAGATGCGTACTCCTCACTCAACTTGGGCTCGCATGTTGGCGATGATCCCTTTGCTGTTCAAGAAAATCGTCGCCGCGCACTCGAGGCTATGGGTGCCGCGGAGTGCGAGCACAACCTGCTCGTTCCCAATCAGGTCCATGGTGACCATATCGTTGCGGTGACCTCGAATGGCGCCGATGACCTTGAGGACGTCCGCGAGCAGATTGCCGCGGGCTGCGATGCCATCGTCTGTACGGCGCATAACGTGCCCGTGCTGCTCTGCTTTGCCGACTGCGTTCCCGTGGTGCTGGTGGCCCCTGGCGGATTTGCCGTGGTGCACTCCGGTTGGAAGGGCACGATTGCACGTATTTCTGCCAAGGCGTGCCAGGCGCTTTGCGATGCTGCCGGCTGCGATGCGGGCGACGTTTCCGCCTATATCGGCCCCCATATCTTGGGTGACGAATATGAGGTATCCCAGGAACTCATGGATCGCTTTGCCGCCGAGTTCTCTTGCATCGATGCGAGTACCTCTCGCATGCTCGATCTTTCCGCTGCCATTCGCGAGGCGCTGGTAGATGTCGGTGTCGACGCGGATGATATCGTGGATACCCAGCTTTCGACCGTGCGTCAGAACGACCGCTTTTATTCCTACCGTAACGAGGACGGCACCTGTGGGCGCCATGCTGCGATCGGCGTGATGCTATGAGAAAGATCGTATCGGTCCTGAGCGCCGCTGTGCTTACACTTACGCTGTGTGCCTGTTCTTCGGGATCTTCTACCTCTTCCATTACCGTCGCTGGCTCCACGACCTGCCTTCCTATCGCCGAGATTGCGGCCGAGGGCTTTAAGGAGGAGACCGGCATCGACGTGCTCGTTTCCGGTTTGGGTTCTTCCGCTGGCATCGAGGCCGTCAGCGCCGGCACGGCCGATATCGCCAGCTCCTCCCGTGGGCTCAATGCCGACGAACAGGATCTGGGCCTGACTCCCATCGTCATTGCCCACGACGGTATTGCGGTCATCGTGAACGACGACAACCCCGTCGATAACCTCTCGACCGAGCAGCTCCGCGATATCTACGCCGGCAAGATTACCAATTGGAAAGAGGTCGGTGGCGAGGACCTGAGGATTCAGGTCATCAACCGAGACGAGGCGTCCGGTACGCGCGAGGCCTTCCGTACCATCGTGATGGACGGCATGCTGTTCGATCGCCGCTCGGCTGTTCTTTCGGGTACGGGCCAGGTACGCGACGTGGTATCTCGTTCGCGCGGTGCCATTGGCTACATTTCGCTGGGCTTCGTCGATAGCCTCAACGCCAAGACCTCGGTCAAGGCCGTCTCGGTCAATCATGTTGAGGCGTCCGAGAAGACGGTCGCGAGCGGCGGCTATCCCATCTCGCGCGACCTTTACTTCTTTGTGAAGGGTACGCCTTCGCAGCAGGCGCAGGATTACATCGACTACGTGACGTCCGAAAAGATGGACAAGCAGATTCGCGAGGCGGGCTTTATTCCCGTCGCCAACGACGAGAAGGGGAGTGAGTAGCATGGAAGCACAGGAAAACTCCCAGACTGAGCAGAATGTTCAGACGCCCAAGAAGCGCGAGCTGGCACTCGTATCGCGCAGTACCTATATCAAGGAGAAGGCGCTGCAGTGGATCTTCTTTGCCTGCGCGTTCTTGGCGGTCGTTACCGTCATCCTGATTTTTGTCTTTACCACGTACTCGGCGCTGCCCGTCTTTACCGACATCGGTCTGGCGGACTTCTTTAGCTTTACGTGGGCGCCCTCTGAGGGCCACTACGGCATCATGTCGCTGCTTGCCGGCTCAGGTCTAGTGACCGTCGGTGCGCTCGCCATGGGCGTGCCGCTAGGTGTGGGTACGGCCGTGTACCTGGTCGAGATCGCCGGCAAGCGCGTGCGCAAGCTCATCAGCCCTGCCGTCGACCTGCTGGCCGGCATCCCTTCTATCATCTACGGCTTTTTCGGCATGATCATCATCCGCCCGTTTATCGCACAACTGACCGGCGGTCTTGGTTTTGGCGCACTGACGGCGTGGTTCGTGCTTGCCATCATGATCGTCCCCACCATCACCACGCTCACCATCGATGCCCTCAATTCCATTCCCATGGGCATTCGCGAGGCATCCTATGCCATGGGCGCCACCAAGTGGCAGACCATCTATAAGGTCGTGTTACCTGCCGCCAAGCTGGGTATCGTGGATGCCATCGTGCTGGGTATGGGCCGTGCCATCGGCGAGACCATGGCCGTGCTCATGGTCGTGGGTAACGCCCCGGTTATTCCCGACAGCATTGCGAGTCCCATCTCGACGCTCACGAGCCAGATTGCGCTCGACATGAGCTATTCCTCGGGTCTGCATCGCTCGGCGCTGTTCGGCATGGGCGTGGTCCTGTTTATCATCTCCGCCACGCTGGTGGGCATCGTCCGTCTGATTTCCAAGAAGAAGAGGGGGTAGGCTATGTCCGATTCCGTTGACGCGACGGTCAATACGACCTCGTCGCGCGAGCGCATCAAGCGTGCCCTTTCCCACGGCAAGAAGGGCCGCATCAACAAGGACCTGTCCAACAAGATCATGCTTGGCGTGTTCCGTGCCGCTGCCTACATCACCACGCTGGTGCTGGTCGCTATCATCGCCTACGTGGTCATCAACGGCCTGCCACACATCTCGCTCGACTTTATCTTCGGTTGGCCCCAGGGCGTCAACGCCGAGGGCGGTATTTGGCCCACGATCGTCTCGACCGTCTATGTGACGGCGCTCGCCATGCTTATCTGCACGCCGATCGCTGTGCTGGCAGCCGTCTATCTGGCCGAGTACGCCAAGCAGGGCAAGGTCGTCGAGCTCATTCGCTACGCTGCTGACGCTTTGGCCTCGGTGCCCTCCATCGTTATGGGTCTGTTTGGCTACGCCTTGTTTGTCGAGGCCATGGGCTTGGGCCTTTCGATGGTCTCTGCCGCCCTGGCACTCGCGCTCTTGATGCTTCCCATCGTCATGCGCACCACCGAAGAGGCCATTCGCGCCGTTCCGCGCTATATCCGTTGGGGCGCGTACGGTCTGGGCGCCACCAAGTGGCAGGTTGTCTCCAAGATCGTGCTTCCTTCTGCCTTTGGCCGTATTGCCACGGGCATCGTCCTCGCCATCGGCCGTGCCATTGGCGAGACCGCGGTGGTGCTCTACACCATGGGGCAGGCCATCAATCTACCTATTTCGCCGCTCGATTCCGGTCGTCCCATGACCGTTCACCTGTACCTGCTTGCCAACGACGGCATCAACATGAACGCAGCCTACGGCACCGCGCTCTTGCTGATGGTGATCATTTTGGCCTTCAACCTGTTTGCGCGCTTCCTGTCGCGCAAGCGTCGCTAGTTAAGGAGTCCCATGTCCGTTTATCAGTCCGCTCCCACGTTGGAGCAAGCGGCCATTACGGCCAAGGATTTCAACTTTTGGTACGGTGACTTTCATGCGCTGACGGGGCTTGACCTCAACATCGCCAAAAACGCCATCACCTCCTTCATTGGCCCTTCGGGTTGCGGAAAGTCGACGTTTTTGCGCTGCATCAACCGCATGAATGACCTGATCGAGGGGACGCGCATCGAGGGCACCATGACGCTCGACGGCAACGATATCTATGCCGAGGGTGTCGACCCGGTCGACCTCCGTCGCCGCGTGGGCATGATCTTTCAGCAGCCCAATCCGTTTCCCAAATCCATCTACGAGAATGTCGCCTTTGGCCCTCGTCTGCAGGGCGTGACTAGCAAAAGTGACCTCGATGACATCGTGGAAGAATCGCTCAAGCGCGCCAACCTCTGGAAAGAGGTATCCAATCAGCTCAACAAGGATGGCTTGGCGCTCTCGGGCGGTCAGCAGCAGCGTCTGTGCATCGCGCGCGTGCTTGCGGTGCAACCCGATGTCCTTCTGATGGACGAGCCCTGCTCCGCCATCGACCCCACGTCCGTCTCTAAGGTCGAGGATCTGATGGCCGAGCTGGCGCCCGAGATGACGATCATCATCGTCACGCATTCAATGCAGCAGGCAGCTCGCATTAGCGACTACACCGCATTCTTCTTGCAGGAAGTTGCCGGCGAGCCCGCCACGCTCATCGAGTATGGTCAAACCGACGCGATCTTCACCAGCCCGGTGGACTCGCGGACGGAAGACTATATCACCGGCCGCTTTGGCTGATCGGTGCGACTAGTCCCAAGCCGATCGGATCTGGTCCGGTGCGTATTCACTGTGCGGGCGGCATGACCGCACCCAACTGATTGGAGTGAACCATGCGCAAACTGTTTTCCCGTCAGCTCATCGAGGCCCGTCACGAGATGCTGAGCATCTACGAGGCCGTCGATCTGGCCCTCCACGATGCCGTGAAGGCCTATGTGACCGACGACCGCAAGCTCGCCACCAAGACCAAGAAGCGCACGCTTTCGGTTGACGCACGCTGCGCCAACCTGGAGGCCGTCTGCTACAACCTGATTGCCACGCAGTCACCGGTCGCCTCCGACTTCCGCTTGCTGCAGACGATCATCTACGTCGACTTTAACCTGCAGCGCATGACCGATAAGGTTCGCCAGATTTGCCGCGCCACGCGTCATATGATCAAGGCCGACATCTCGCTGCCCAAGGAGCTTGTCGGCACGGTCGAGGCCGAGGCTGAGGCCGTCTACCAGGTGCTGGGCTCTTCGCTTTCCGCGCTCGTCACCAACGACATGTCCATCATCTGCAACTTGGCCGTCGAGGACGAGCCAGTGCACGCCGCCTACGAGAAGTTCTTCCGCACCTTTAACCGTATGGATACGGGCGACTTTATGGACGACGACAGCAACTATGACGACCTGCGCCGCGCCATCATGGTTTCGCGCTACCTCGATCGCATCGCTTCGATTTCCATCGATGCCGCTTGCCGTCTGACCTTCCTGTTGACTGGTCAGCGCATGAATGTCGGCGATATCGCCCGCACTGATGAGGATGAGCTCGAGAGCATGCGCGTGCCTTCGGGCGAGGGTGTTATCATGAGGCCCGCCGTCGACGCTCGCTACGTTGCCAAGGTGCCCACTAACGAGGTCAGCGAGGGTCTTCGCTACCTGCTCGATCATCTTGAGGACGAGGACGATGGCGAGGACGACGAGGAGTAAGTAATTCCGTTCGTCGAAAGATTGTAAATACCTAAGTGAGCGCGGCCTTGCACATGCGGGGCCGCGCTCTTGCGATAGCATGGGGCTACTTGTTTGGCTGTCAGCGGAGGCGATTGGCAATGGATAACTATTTGGACTTGATGCGCGCTCGCCGCGAGCAGATTCTGGAACGTTTTTATGCGGCGCTCGATCGCGCGGGCCGCCCCCACGACGCCGCACGCCTCATTGCCGTGTCCAAGACCGTTGGTGTCGATGAGACCGTTGCCGCCATCCAGGCGGGGTATCGCCATTTTGCCGAGAACCGCCCTCAGGAGCTGGTTCGCAAGCTCACGGGTCTGGCGGAGCATCCGGAGCTGCCCGAAGTGCGCTTCGATATGATCGGCAACCTGCAGACCAATAAGATCAATGCGGTGCTGGGCTCAGCCGAGCTGATTCACTCGGTGGGTTCGCTGCATCTGGCGCAGGCGATCTCGAGCCGTGCTGTCCGCAAGATTGAGGCAGGCGAGCTCGCCGGCCCCCAGCGTGTGCTCATTGAGGTCAATGTGAGTGGTGAGGAGTCGAAGGGGGGCTTTTCGCCCGATGAGATTCGCGCCGCCGCGGGTGAGCTTGCGGAACTTGAGGGAATTTGCGTGCAGGGGCTTATGACTATGGCGCCCCGGGGGAATAAGGATGTGGCACGCCGCACCTTTGCGGGGCTTCGTGAGCTGAGGGATGAGCTGGAGGCGGCGCATCCCGATTTGAACCTGCCTGAGCTTTCCTGCGGCATGAGCGAAGACTTTGAGCCTGCCCTTGAGGAGGGCTCTACGCTCGTTCGCCTGGGCAGGGTAGTATTTAGCCCGGAGTTTGCAGTAAAATAAGGCTCTGAAGTGCGCACTGATTATCGGGGCGCCTGCACTAAACCGCGAGAGGACACAACCATGGGCTTCCTTGACGAGATTAAAAATAAGATGCACCTGGGCGGCCAGCAGGGTTACGACCAGGGTTATGGCCAGGACGACGACTACGGCTACGATGACGGCTA
>DBEZXT010000079.1:0-4076 GCA_048291645.1 Collinsella aerofaciens
TGATGGCCTTCTTGCCCTTGAGGTTCTTCACCTCGTGGCGAGCGCCCTCACCAAAGTACAGATCGCGAGGATTGGTAAAACGTCCCATACTGTGCCTCCTAAACAAGCCCCTCTTAGACTTGCGTATATAACGGAGCACCCAATTGGCTCCGTTAGGACCGGTTTGCGCGTTGCCGGCGATGACAATGCGCGATGTCTAAACGTCTCAACGCTCAGACAAATACTATTTTACCGTTCTGGTTGGTCAGTTATTCACCTAAAGCCAACAATGATGAAACGTTTTTTCTATCCCTGAAGACCCTTGTGGGACATTCATACTCCCAAGCTGGGCAAACGTTTTATCAGGGTTGACTACATATCCCGGACAGGGCTGTGCCCCTCCAAAATGTGCCCCGTTCGCCGCCAAAAATCGACCGTTTACGGCACTGTGATACCACTCGGTCGTCCAAGGTGCCGACATTTGTGCGACATCCGTCTTCGTGGTGCAAAGGTGCAAGTCCAAGTGCGGCACCCCCGGTGTGCCACATGCGGGTAAACTAGAACCTTATATAGAGACATTTGAACCCTAACCGCAGCAAAGGAGGCCCCATGGCATTCGACCCCATTCAAGAGGATTGCCATCGCCTCGTTCTTGAGGCCTTGCGCCGCGACAATATCCCGCTCACTGACGGCCCCGCCGTCGAGCGTCTAATGGAGCAATTCACCCGCAACCCCGCGCCGCTCATCGTGCACGACCGCGACCGAGCTGGGCATCTGATCGCCAAGGTCGTCGAGGCTGTCGACTACCGCATCCCCTTTATCCCCGACGACGCCCAGGCAGAGCAAGAAGAGGCCGCTGCCGAGAACATGCTCCGCGAGGCAGCCGCGCTCGATCCGGCAAACTGGGATGCCCAGCGCATGCTGACGGCGCTCACCGCCGAATCCAACGAGGAATACGTACAGTATCTGGTGTCCAAGTGCGACGAGGTGGAGCACGATCTGGCGCTCAAAATCGCCTCGGCGCAGGACCCCTACGAGCGTGAGGCCGCTGGCGACCTTATGCGCCGCCCCTACCTGCGCTGGCTTGCCGCCTTGGCATCGCGCGCGCTCATTAGCGGACGCTACCGCATGTCGCTCGAAGCCGCGAATCGCAGCTTGGACTTTGCGCCCAACGACCCCGCCGGTGTCCGCCACACCGCGATGCTCGCTATGGCAAAGCTCGAATACCCCGCCGAGGAGCTCAAGCGATTTCGCTCTGCCCACTCCGTCCCCTATCTCGCCAACACGCCGCTGCGCCGTCGTCCCAAAGATGCGGAGCGCGACTTGGACCCGTGGACGCTCATCGCGCTGATGAGCGCTGCCTGGCGCGAGCTGGACTACGAGGGCGCCGAGCACTACCTGCGTATCCTTGTGCGCTCATGCCCGCACGCGGCCGAAGCACTCTACTTCCAAACCGAGTTTCCCGATGGTGTCTATGCCCGCGTCAACGTAGGTGTGGGCTCCACCGACGAGCTCGTCCTTGCGCTGTCCGAGGCAACGCCGGTGCTGCAGGAGGGCCTGGGCGCTCCCGACAACGCCAGCTTTGCCGCCTGGGTCGCCACCAACGATATCGTGCGTTCCCAGATCGACGAGCGCATCCTGCGGGCGGCCGAGCAGGGCCTGCCGTTTAAGGGAGGAGACCTCTAATGGATCCGAGCGTCTACATCCCCGCCTACCTGGAGCGCGCCTACCTTGCGTCGCACCCCGAACTCACCGATGCAGCACGCGAGCTTGTCCATAACGACGTGAACGTCAACCCTCATAAGTATGCGCAGACCGAGCATGCCCAGGCACTGCTGTCCTACGCCGGTGTTCATCGCCACCTGCTCGACGAGCTCCATCGCATCGAGGACATGGGCAGCGACGAGGAGTTCGAGCAGACGCGCAATCGTCTGTTCGACGACATGCGCGATGAGCTGCTCAAGATCGTCCGCATCGATGCGCATGTCCTCGACGCACAGCTGCTCGCCATCATCCTGGCCGACACGCCCGTTGACGCCTGCCTGGGTGACCTGATGAAGCTCGAGGCGACCACGGCCGATTACCTGCAGCAAAGCGTGCCCGGGTTCGACATGGAAGCCCCGCACTACTGGGCCAATAATGTTTTGGCCGACGGTGTCACTGCAGCAGACCTTACCGTGAGCGAGCCGGCTCTTATCGGGTGGCTTCACACACTCGAGGCCATCTCGCAGCTGTGCATGGCGAGCGCTCGCTACCGTGCTGCCGCCAACTACGCCCGCCGTGTTCTTAAGGCGGAAGGCTACCCCACCCGAGCCGCAGGCACCGTGTTGCTCGCCCTCGCTCGCCTGGAAGACCAGGACGGCTTTTTTGCCCTGGCCCACCAGCTCGAGGAAGAGATCGGGGCTGACGCGCTCGAGAACTCTCCTTGGTATCTGCTCGCCCGCACGATTCTGCTGTTCAAAACAAACAAGATGCGCCCGGCGACACGCGCGCTGCGTGAGTTTGCCAACCGTTGCGAGGGCGGTGCGTTCTTCTTACTGAACCCCATGTACCAGACACCGTACCTTCCCTGCCGGCCCGAGCCACACGATCCCTGGGATCTTTCGCACCAGGCCGTTTGGGAAGCGGACGGTATTATCTCGGACACTCCCGACTTTGCCCCCCGGGCCAATGCCTGCGAAGACGTGTCGCAGCTTGCCCAGGAATTTGCGCGCCGCTACGGTTTTTAGTGACGCACTCGACCCGACCATGTCGTTTACGTTAGGAACGGTTTCATGAACCTCCGCTCATCTCTTGCCTGCACCTCGAGCGATATCGCTCGCTGGGGGCTGCGCTCCGTCCTTAAGCGCCAGGGCGGCGTACTCCCCGGCCGCATCGCCATGAAGATCGACCCCGAGTTGCTGAGCGACCTCGCTGGCCTTGTCGACCGCAGCGTGGTGATTACGGGTACTAATGGCAAGACCACCACTTCCAACCTCATCGCCGACGCCGTTGCTGCCAGCGGTGCTGCCGTGGTGTGCAACCGTGCCGGCAACAATATGGAGCCTGGTGTGGTAGGTGCTCTGCTCGAGGCCCGCGGCGGCCTTAAACACACCAGCAGCGGCAAGCGCGTGGGCGTTTTTGAATGCGATGAGCTTTACACCGTACGCGTTCTGCCCAAGCTCAAGCCGACGTACTTTGTGCTACTCAACCTGTTCCGCGACCAGCTAGACCGCTACGGCGAGATCGATCACACCCAGGAGGTCATCGCCCATGCGTTGGAGCTCTCGCCGACAACAACGCTTATCTACAACGCCGACGACCCGCTGTGCGCCTCGATTGCCGCGCGCGTTCCCAACGCGAGTATTGCCTTTGGCATCGACGGCGCCACCAACACCGAGTCCGACCGTATTAGCGACTCACGTTTTTGCTCACAGTGCAACGCGCCGCTGGAGTATGACTACGTGCAATACGGCCAGCTCGGCGCCTACCATTGCCCCTCGTGCGGCTGGGCCCGCCCTGCGCTTGTCCGTCGCGTGACGGGCGTGGAGCTCGGCTGCGACGGCTATGGTTTTGACCTGGTGTTTGGATCTGATTCCAGCGCGCCAGCCGCACACATCGTCACGCGTTACAACGGCCTGTACATGGTCTACAACGTTGCCGCTGCATTCTTTGCCGCACATGAGTTAGGCGTGAATACGGCGCACCTGCAGCCCACGCTCGATGCCTACGTCCCCGCCGGCGGACGCATGGGCCGCTGGGATATCGCCGGCCGCACCGTCGAGGCCAACCTGGCTAAGAATCCCGTAGGCTTCGATCGACAAATCCAGTCCATCAAGACGGCAGGCGGCAGACTCTGCGCTTTCTTCCTCAACGATAACGATGCCGACGGCCACGATGTATCGTGGATCTACGACGTCGACTTTGAGCGCATCGCCGACACGCCGGGTCTTGTCGCCTTTGCCGGAGGCACGCGCGCGCACGACATGCAGGTGCGCCTCAAGTACGCCGGCATCGATGCCGCGATTATCTCGGACGTCGCGCAGGCAATTGGCGCCGTGGCAGACGAGGCCGCCGATGACACCTTCTACGCCGTCGCCAACTACACGGCCTTCCCG
>DBEZXT010000080.1:0-4329 GCA_048291645.1 Collinsella aerofaciens
AACCTCGGCCGTCATACGATTAGCTTCAACAACCGGCAACCCCAGCTCAAGCGCCTTAGCCTTAACAGGAGAAGGCTCAAGCTTCTTACCACGCCCACGAACAGCATCAGGACGAGTAACAACAAGCGCAATCTCATTCCCAGCCGCAACAAGCGAAGTCAACGAAGGCACAGCAAAATCAGGCGTACCCATAAACACAATACGCATAAAAGTTAGTCTCCTCTCAACCAAAGCCGAGATAGCTACAAATAACGGCGGAAAGCCAAGTACCCAGCCCATCCGCAATAACAATTCAACAAGAACAAATATACCCAAAACCAAAGAAAGAGCCGCAATAAAAGCAGCTCTTCCAACAAAGCAATTATCAGCGAAGACGCCCCTCCCTGGCCCACGGCACCCGGGCGAGACAAGCAGCGTCAACGTAGTCCCCGGGGCACCCGCCCATATCGTCCCGCGCGCAGTTTCGCAGCGCAGCGAGAATGTTTGAGCACGGGATGATATAGGCGGGTGCCCCGGGGACGGACAAACCTACTCCGTCTCGCCCGGTCGAGCGCCGCGGGCCAGGGCGTCCTGGTACTCCTTGACGGCTTTGATCCTCTGCATCGGCTTCAATCGCTCGAACATGGTATTGCCGTGCAGGTGATCGATCTCGTGCTGCAGGCACACGCAGAACAGGTCGCCCGAGGCCTCGTAGCGAATCAGGTTGGCATCCAGATCGTATGCCTCGACGACAACGTGGTCAGGACGCTCGATCTCGCAGCTGATGCCAGGAATGGAAAGGCAGCCCTCGCTAAAGGGCACCAGATGGTCACTCTGCTCAACAATGACGGGATTGATAAGCACGTACGGGTCGTAGTCGTTCTTGTCGCTGTAGTCGCAGTCGATGGTGACGAGCTGAATGAGCTCGCCGATCTGCGGGGCAGCCAGGCCGCAACCGCCGTTCTCGAACATCATCTTCTTCATCTTCTCGGCAAGCGCTTCGATCGCCGGGGTGATCTCCTCGATGACGGCGCACTCCTGGCGCAGACGAGGATCGGGCGAAAGTACGATTCCGTTGGCTTCCATGGCCATCCTTTCGGGTTGTTACATCAAATCATAGGCATCGACGTCAACGCTCACGCTCACGCCGCGCACAGAGCCCACCTCTTTGAGGCAGGCGTCGATATCATCAGAGACATGGTACCCCACGGGCGACTTCACAAGCAGGTGATAGCGATAACGATCCTTGGCTCTCTCGATTACACACGAAGCCGGACCAAGCACCTGCGGCACAGCGCTCCCCGCCCGCAAAAAATCGGGAGCGGCGGCATGCCAGCGGCGCTTGAGCAGCTTTGCGATGCGCCCGATGTAGTCTTGCGCGTCATCCGCTTTCGCGGACCACACCAAAATGTTGACCAGGCGCACGAAGGGTGGATACAGTGCATCGCGACGCTGATCAAGGTCGTAGTCGGTAAAAATCGAACGGTCGTGCTCGGTGACGGCGCGAATGACCGGGTCCTTGGGTAGGTAGGTTTGGATGATGACCTCGCCGGGGCGATCGCCGCGCCCAGCACGGCCGGCGACCTGCTCCAGCAAATCGTAGGCGCGCTCCCCCGCTCTAAAATCGGGCAGCTTTAACGCAAAGTCGGCATTGACCACGCCCACAAGCGTGACCTCGGGAAAGTCGAGACCCTTGGCGATCATCTGTGTGCCCAGCAGCACCGCGCAATCGGCGGCATCGAACTGCTCAAGCAACTTTTTATGCGCGTCCTTGCCACGCGTGGAATCGGCGTCCATGCGAATAATGGCGACGTCCTCGGGCAGCATCTGGTGCAGTGCGTCCTCAATCTGCTGCGTGCCCAGGCCCATTTTTGCCAAGTAGCGACTGCCACATTTGGGGCAACGACTCGTGGGCGCGGGATACGGTTGCACGCGCCAGGACGACCCACAGGTATGGCACTGCAGCGTGTGCGTGCGCTCGTGATACGTGAGCGCAGTGGAGCAGTGATTGCAGGTAGGGACGCAGCCGCACTCGCGGCACATCAAAAACGGCGCAAAACCGCGACGGTTGTGCAGCAGCACGGCCTTCTCGCGGCGCTCGACAACGCGCTCCAGACCTTCCATGAGCGGTTTTGAGAACATTGAGCGGCTACCGTGCGAGAACTCGCGGCGCAGGTCGGCAATGCGGACCGTAGGCAGCACGGCATGTCCCGGGCGCTCGGGCATCTCGACGCGTGTCCAGGTGGCACCGTTGAACGTGCCGCGGCGGCAGCGGTCGAGGGCCTCGGCAGAAGGCGTGGCCGAGCCCAGCACGAGTGGGCAGCGATAGCGGCGCGCCATCTCGGCCGCCACCTCGCGCGCATGATAGCGCGGACTGGAGCCCTGTTTGTAGCTGGTCTCGTGCTCCTCGTCGATGATGATGAGGCCCAGATCGCTGAGCGGGCAAAAAAGCGCCGAGCGGGCGCCCACGACAACACGTGCGACACCGCTGGCAACCATGTCCCACTGGTCCAGGCGCTCACCGGCCGAAAGGCGCGAATGGAACACGGCGACCGTCTCGCCAAAGCGCGAGCGGAAGCGACCGACGGTCTGGGCCGTCAGCGAAATCTCGGGCACGAGCACGCAGGCCGAGCGACCGGCCGCGAGCACGCGCTCGATGGCAGAGAGGTAGACCTCGGTTTTACCAGATCCGGTGACGCCGTCGACAAGAACCACGTCGCCGTGGGCGTCAAGGCGGGCGCGCTCAATCTGCGCGAGCGCCTGCTGCTGACCATTCGTGAGCGCAACCGGAGCCTTGTCGCTTGCCGAAGACAGCGTGGTCTGCTCGCTACAACCGCGCCAGGCACGGCGCTCCTCCACCACCACGACGCCGCGTTTTTCGAGCGCCTTGATGGTCGCCGACATACTGTTGTAGAGCAGGTTGAGGTCACGCGTCGTGACCGGGCCGCACTGGAGGGCCTCGATAAGCTGGCGCTGACGGACCGCGGTCTTGGGCGGCGTGTAGTCGAAACCCCCGGGGGTGAGCATGACCCAGCGGTTTTGGATGGGTTTGACGGCGGGGCGCTCAACGGTCCACACGCCGTCGTCGCCCTTGACCACGCGTGGGCTTCCACCCGGTGGCAAGAACAGGCGCAGGCACTCAGAAAGCGTAGCGACATACTCGCGGCTCATCCAGCGCGCAATGCGTGCAGCCTCGGCGCTAAAGAGCGGTTTGCTGAGGATAGCCTCGATAGGCTTGATGCGCGCGGGATCGAGAGCGTCGTTGCCTTGCAGCTCGCCCAGCTCAGACACAATATCGACGATATAGCCCGCGGCCGCACGGTTGCCAAAGTGGACCAGGACCGTGGACCCGATCTGGGCATCGTTGGCAAGGGACCGGGGAATGCCGTAGGCAAACGGCTCGGACAGCGCACGGGTGGGAATGTCGAGGACCACGCTCGCATAGGCGGCAATGGGCTCTGGCGTACGCTCGGGCTTGGCCGAGGCGGCAGCGGATGCCGACGCCGCCGGAGTCTCCTCCGGTTCCCGCGAACCAAACAGCGAAAGTTGCTCGGCCATGGCACCAGCACCTCCTATCCCATACGTCTACAGAAACAAGAGCCCCACTCGTGGTGAGCGGGGCTCGGATACATGCGTTTGCGCGACTGTTACAGCGCCATCTTGCGGGCGCGATCGATACGCGCCAGGCAGTCGTCGCGGCCGACGAGCGCCATGGTCTCGCCCAGCGGAGGGCTCACCATGTTGCCGCAGACGGCGACGCGCACGGCCTGGAACACCACGCGCTTCTTGAGGTCCATCTGCTCGGGCAGCGGCTCAAGTGCAGCGTCGATGTTGGCGGCCGTCCACTCGGTAACGCCCTCAAGCACGGCCTTGGCGGCGTCCAGAATGGCACCCATGCCCTCCTTGGCCAGGCCCTTATTGACGGACTTCTCGTCATACTCGAGCGTCTCGGCCGTGGCAAAGATGGGAGCGGCGACGGCCACGGCGTCGGCCGGCATCTTGGTGCGCGGCTTGACGATGGCGGCAAGCGCGTCGATCCAGTCCTCGCCGTACTCGACGTTACCCTCGATGAGACCCGCCTCGTGCAGCTCGGGGACCATGATCTCGTCGGCAAACTGAGCGTCAGACATGCCGTTGATGTACTCGGCATTAACCCAATCGAGCTTTTTGGGATCGAAGGTCGCCGGGTTCTTGGAGATGCGGTCGAGTGAGAACTTGCTGGCCAGGACATCGCGCGGGATGATCGTGGTCTCGCCGTCGAGCGACCAGCCGAGCAGCGCCAGGTAGTTGACGAAGGCGTCGGACAGGTAGCCGGCGTCGCGGTACTCCTCCACCGAGGTGGCGCCGTGG